>JBKQWH010000048.1:0-8604 GCA_052139635.1 Capsulimonadaceae bacterium | reverse complement strand
GCGAAAGAACACCTGCCGACGCTCATCCTCCCAGATAGAGAGGGTGTCGCAAAAGGCCTTGTAGCGCTGGTAGTCGAGTAGCTTGCGGACCAGCACCTCGCGCGGATCCTCGCCCTCGTCCGCGTCGGCAATTTCCTCCCGTGGGGGCTTCGGCAGCAGCATCCGGCTCTTGATTTCCAGCAATGTTGCCGCCATCACCAGAAACTCCCCGGCCACGGTCAGGTTCATCGCCTCCGCCGAGCGCAGGTACAACAGATATTGATCGGTTACCTGCGCGATCGGAATGTCCGCGATGTCGATCTTGTGCTCGCGGATCAAGTGCAACAGCAGATCCAGCGGACCCTCGAAGGCAGTGAGCGCGACCGGCGGGAGTGCGCTGTACGATGCGGCAGGCGAGGCGGTCATAATCCTCTATCATGACCCGCCGCACGGGCCAATGTCAAGGGAGCGGCGCATGACGATCGAAGTCGTTCACCGGCTTAAGTTGCGAAAAGCAGGCGATCGTCCAATCCCCGCGGTCTCCATCAGCGCCCCAACCGCCTTCGCACCGGCCGAAGGCACAAGCTCTTCGACGGCGAATAAGCACTCTGCCCACTACATTCCGTTATAGTTGCCGTAGTAGTAGAGGTACCATTTACCATCTATATGCCGATAGTACCGATGGTCATTTTCGTCGAAATTGGGATTGTCGAGCGGCAGCGTGACGAGGCCATCCGGGGGCTTTTCGCACCAGGCGTAACCCTTTGTTAACAATGAACCGAAATACGGCAAGCCATATTCGCAGCTCCAGTACTGTATGTCCACTTCCGACCCTCCGGATATGTCTTCATCACCACCGATTTGATTCAACAACGTTCGATATACCGCGAGTCTGCCAGGTGATGCGCCCACGGTGTTGTCCCAGTCAACCGGTTCGTCGCTTTCATAATCCAGATCCGGGTCGTGTTCAGCCATCTGCTCGAGCCGCTCGAACACTGCCCGATGCTGCTGGAAGTGGGAGATCATCGACGAGTCGCTCAGCCCTTCGGGATGGTAGGGAATCACCGTAACATCCAGGAAGATAGTCACGACCACAAGAACCACGCCGGCTAAGTACATCAAGACGCTGTGACGACGGGACACTTCGTCCAGGCGCTGATGCCGGACACGGAGAGAAACCGCGGCCAGGAAAAAGAGGACCGGGCTTGCCGCGCATGCCAGGTCCCAGTCGATCTCGGGAAGACGATACACCAAGTTAGGGTCCACACCGTGCATCGTCACGGAGAAAACGATCAGTTCCCCTGCAATGGGACCGACGACGGCGCCTGCTATTCCCCACGCGAGCGCAACGAGGCAAAGCCAAACCTTGCGTCGCCGGGAAACCGGGTCCAATCTCTGATACCGGATTCCGAGAGCGACCGCCGCGAAACAGGAAATGATTGGGGTTGCCACGAACGCCAACTCAAAGATCGCTTCTTTGAGCGGATTACTCGCGCAGATGTAGGACTCTATGCCCTCGGTGTATCGGAAAACGAGCAGAAACATGGCAACGACACCGACGACCGCGCCCGCTGTTCCCCACCCGAGAAGGCCGAGCGTCGATTTCAGCGGTGGAGACTTCATTGTGCTGCTGCCTGCCATTCGGACATTCTTGTTTCCGAGAAAGTCTGCGCCTTGATGATTATGTTTGACGCACCAGCGCAATCTTCCTTCATCGGCTATGCGCCGGCCCACTGGTGTCAGCGGCCGCGCTGCCGCCGGTGACGCCGTCATACAGAACAAGCTTTTCTTCGGCGACAATCTCGACAGCCTGCGCCGGCACATTCCCGGCGAACCCGTTGACTTGATGTCCCACCGCTACGGTTTGCCCGGCTCAGGCTTCTCCGCAGGCTTCCGAATTCCGGACTAACGATAATTATCGGCAACGTGGTGCAGCAGTTAGATGTCCTACATACCGTTATACACCCACAGGTAATAGATGTACCAATTTCCGTCAATATGTCGATAGTACGCTTTATTCTCTTCAAGACTGTCTAACTTGAGAGTGTCGAGTGGCCGCGTGACCAACCCGTCCGGAGGCTTTGCACACCACGAATAATTCTTTGTAACCATTGCATCGGATCCCGGAAAGCCGACTTCAGCATTCCAGTAGTCAATTTCCACGTAGCCGTCTGCTATGTCGACCGATTCGTCCCCGCCGATTTGGTGCAGTAAAGAACGGTAGATCTCGATTCTCCCCGGTGAGACGCCGGCGTCTGTGGTTCCGGATACGGGATACACCGAGTCGTCGTCAATCGTGCTAAGATTCTTGTCGTACTGAGTCATCCGCGCAAGGCGATCGAACGCGGCACGACGCTGCTGGAAGCGTGAGACCATGGACGCGTCGCTCGGCCCCGAATACTGATCGGGTAGCATCGTGGCTTCCATCACAATGATTACGATCACAAGAACCGCACCCGCAAGGTATACCAAGACCCTGCGACGTCGCGAGACTTCGTCCAAACGCAGATGCCGGATACGGAGAGCGACCGTGGCGAGTAATAAGAGGACCGGGCTTGCCACAAATGCCAGTTCCCAGATGGTGTCGAGGAGGCGGTTATCGACACCTCCGCAAGTATGCGCGTCGTAGCAGATAACGAGTAGCGACAGGGCGATCATACCGGAGACAGCGCCCGCTATTCCCCACCCCACAAGCCCGAGCCGCCTCAGGGAAGCGCAAAAGTCAAGGAAGCTACGTAACGTTATCATGTCCCTCACCGTGGTGCCGCCAGTGGACCTCACTCCATTGTTTCACCCGCGGTTCGGACGGGGCATGACATCCTGATGTCCGCGTCTCTCCGCGATACTCCGCACGTTACTGACACGTTTGACATGCCATAACAGATCTCCTGCATCGATATGTGACAGTAAACGAAGGAATCCGAGAAAGGGTGCGATATTCAAGTTCGAGACCGGAGCCGCCGCGGTCGGCCATGGCATCCGCACGGGTACTGGTGGGTCGAGTTCGTCGGCAATTCCAGCCAGCCGTACGTTAAGTTCCCGTAGGGGCTCGCGTAGGGCGCTCGCCAGCCAAACTCGACGCAGAAGCCTCCTCGCGCGCCCGAAGCGAGCCCGCGCCCCCGATGTCGCGCCCCCGGCACCTTCTCTCCGGGTGCCACGCCGGTCGCTCTGGACGGGCGTGCCGGCAACTGCCTGGCTGACGGATCATTGCTCGGCCTTGTCCCATCATATCGTGAGATGGGCGTCCCGCCCGTCCATTGACATGTTCCGGAACAACCCGGAAACTCTTACCGCCACCGGTCGACGTCGAACAATCGCGCCAACTCCCCCTCTCCGCACCCCGACGCTCCACACCGCACACCACCATCCGTCCACCCGCTGAGCCATTCGCTCTAGGGCCGAGAAATCGTGGATGCAACAAGCCACACCTTGACAATATACAACAATCTTGTTATAATACACGCGTGTTGTACAACGATCTTGTTTTAGAAGGTGAACAGAATGGTCGTTAATCGGGTCGGTCCCCCAGTCCGAGGGGAGGATCTCTTTGGAAGGGACGCTTTCGTTGAGGTCCTCTGGCGTAAGCTATACAATGGAAACGTCCTGTTGGCCGCGCCGCGTCGCTTCGGCAAGACAAGCGTCATGTATCGACTGATCGATCAACCCCGCGAGGGGTTCCGGATCGTTCATGCCGACCTCGAGCACCTCTCGGAACCCGTTGACCTGATCCTCGAGATGATCGTCAAGATGAACGCCGACACAACCCTCTCGCGCCTGCTCACGGGGTTCGGCGCTGTTTCAAAGGGTATCTGGAAGAATCTCCGGAATGCCGTCGACGAAGTCGAAGCGTTCGATGTCAAGTTGAAACTGCGCGAGCAGATTGCCCCGAGTTGGCAGGAAACAGGGCGGCAACTGTTCCGAAAACTGGAGGAATCCGGACAGCCTGTGCTGTTTATCCTGGATGAGTTTCCGATGATGATCGATCGTATGGCGCGCCTGAACGGTAAGCCCGACGACGCACGGGCCTTGCTCCGCTGGCTACGAGCACTGCGAGTTTCGCCCACCCAGAACCGCACACGGTTCTTGATCGCCGGGTCTATCGGGGCGGCGGCCGTGTTAAACCAGCTCGGCGAGATCACTTCGATCAACGACTTTGAGTCACTCCGACTCGAACCGTTCTCGACCAAAGTCGCGAACGACTTTCTCGCCGAACTCGCAAGTTCCGAACGAATAGACCTGTCGGAAGCCAACCGGCTCAAGATGATCGATTTGGTCGGGGTGGGCGTTCCATATTTCCTGCAGATCTTATACTCTGAAGTATCGAAGGGCCACGTTCTGGATAGACTGTCCATCGTGCCGGAGATGATTGAAAAGACCTACCGCGATAAAGTTCTTGGCGTCGACTGCAAGACCTACTTCGACCACTACTACGGCCGTCTTCGAGACTACTACCTTCCGATCGAGGAGCGAGCCGTAAAGCGGCTGCTCAAGAACCTCGCCCGAACGGGACCGATGTCACGGGACGCTTGCTACGCCGTATATCGACCCGCAGTCGGAGAAAGCGCCGACGTCGAGACGTTCAACATGACAATGTCGAACCTCGAAAACGACTTCTACGTCCGCTACGACCCCGACGTGGAACGTTACACATTCGCGTGCAAGCTGTTGCGCGATTGGTGGCTGCGCCACTACGGCATGGAGGCGATTTAAGGGTGGAACAGCTTTACAATCCCGATCTGATGTCGGAGCCCGAGATCAAGGCGACCTTCGTTGCCCGGCAACCACTGCTCGATAAGCTGGTTACGACTGTCGAGCGCCAGCCCAACGGGGCAGGCGTGCAGCATGTCGTTGTCATCGCGCCGCGCGGGATGGGTAAGACGACTTTGCTGATCATGCTCCAGCTCGCATTGACGGACAAGGGGCTGGCCCCGCCGTGGCTGCCCATCCGATTCCCCGAGGAGCTCTACGGCGTCAACGATCTCGCTGACTTCTGGCTGGAGGTCCTGGAGCGAGTGAGCCAGGCCGCCCCGGATGCCGATCTGGCCCGGCAGACCCAGCAAATCCGGGACCAATACTCGGCCGGCGACCACCTGGCCGAGGGGGCCCTCGCCTTGATCAAGGACTGGTGCCGCAGCCATGGCCGAAGGCTGGTTCTGCTCACGGACAACTTCAACCTCTTGCTCGCCGCGCTGAGTGAACAGGAAAACGCCGAGCTTCGCCGGACCCTGATGAACGAGGGGTTCCTCATGATCGTCGGCGCCGCCCCGACCTTCTTTCAGGAAGCGAGTGATTACGAGTTTCCGCTCTACAACTTCTTCCGAACGGAGCAACTCAGCCCGCTCAATTCCAGCGAAATCGACGCGCTCCTGTCCAGCCGTGCCGCCGCCGACGGCATCGAAGGATACAACATCGCCCTCCAGAACAACGCCAGCCGGCTGCGCGTGCTCGAGTATTTCACCGGCGGAAACCCAAGGCTCGTGCTGATGCTCTACCGCGTGATCGCCCGGTCGGAGGTCATTGAGGTCAAGGAGGGTCTGGAACGGCTGCTCGACGAGGTGACGCCTTATTACAAGCACAAAATGGAATGTCTGCCGCCCCAGCAGCGCAAGATCCTCGACACGATCGCGCGCATCACCGGGGAAACCCACGAAGGCGTAACTCCGGGGGAGTTAGCCCGGACCACCCGCCTCAGCCCAACCGCGGTATCCTCGCAACTCAAGCGGTTGAGCGAACAGGGTTACGTCCGATCCGCCAATCTGCGCGGACGAAATGCGTACTACACCCTCTCCGAGCAGCTCTTCACCCTCTGGTACCAGATGCGCCTCGGCCGCACCGCCCGCGAGCGGATGGGCTGGCTCGTGGACTTCCTGAAGGCTTACTACGATTTTAAGGAGTTGGTCGATCCTGGAAACGAGATCCACGACCTCCTCCAGACCGCGATCGCGGGGCACGTTGACCTTGTGCGCCAACGGATCTCAGAAAGCCCGCGAGCCGATTCGCTCTTCCCGCTCGACCGAGCGATCGATTGTCTCGGCCCGAACGGACAGACGTTGCTGGAGAAGCTGACGCCGGACATGAGCCCGATTGTCGGGGAGTTGGTTGCGAAGCTCAGGGTCAATCGGAACGGCGCAGTGCTGTCGTCGGGTGGGACGCCGCCCCGTCGCCGATCGAGAACCCGGCGGGTAGGCGGCGTCGCGGCCAAGTTCCGGTGACAAGGGTACTGGTGGGTCGAGTTCGTCGGCAATAATAGCCAACCGTACGTTAAGTTCCCCGTAGGGGCTCGCGTAGGGCGCTCGCCAGCCAAACTCGACGCAGAAGCCTCCTCGCGCGCCCGAAGCGAGCCCGCGCCCTCGATGTCGCGCCCCCGGCACCTTCTCTCCGGGTGCCACGCCGGTCGCTCCGGACGGGCGTGCCTACCGTCCGGCTGATGGACCGTTACGCAGCCTTGTCCCATCTTATCGTGGGACGGGCGCTAAGCAGCATGCCGACCCCGTCCGGGCTTCGACATGCCAGTTCTGCCCAGTCATACGGGTGAAGATGCAGCTCCTCCGTTCAACTGTGGTATTTTTCTACCGCAATGTGGTATATATATACCACAGAGGTGATACTATGAGCGACAATCGATTTGGTGAGCACATCAAGCGCTTGCGGTTGGACCGTGATATCTCGCTCAGGGCATTTTGTGCGGCGAGCGGCGTGGAATCCAGTAACTACTCGAAGATGGAGAGGGGATTGTTGCCACCTCCGAGCGAGCCTGCGAAGCTGGAACCATTTCGAATCGCGCTTGGCTTACCCAAAGACGATCCCGAGTGGAGAGAACTGACGCGGCTCGCCTCGATCGACCGTGGCGAGATTCCGCGACATATCTTGACCGATAAGGAACTGGTCGGCAAACTGCCTGCTTTTTTCCGGACACTCGAGGGGGACCCGGTGGATGAGGATACGCTGAACGAGCTCATCGCAGCGATCAGACGGGAGTACAATTCCCGGCCATGAGAATCCCATTCCGCGCCGATGACGAAATAGAGAGAAACGCACTTGATAACGCCTACCGCGCGTATTCCATCGTTGACTGGTATTAAGGTATATTATCGGCTAAAGGCACGCTGGAGTGCAGCCGCGGCGCTTGCGAATATCGCGCAGCCCGGATGTGCCCAGTTTGCAATTGTTGAGGAGAATGGCAAATGTCATCCGTTGTCGGTCTTTCGTGGGAACTCGGCGTATCCCCCGAAGAGTTCGCAACCGCGTGGAACGCGGACCCCAATCGTCCCTCGACTGCGCAGGTGGTCTTCGAAGAACAGCACGGAGAGCAGTCCGACAATCCGGCTGCAATGGTTCAACTGTTGGGCGAACGCGGCAACTGCGTCGCCAGTGGTACGATCCTTGACTTTCTAAAGGATCGCTTTCCGGACAGAGTGGCGAGTCACAAGCTTCACGTACTCCGTACCGAATACCCCAACGCATGGACGGTTCTGCTCGTAATCATTCAAGACGAGGGGCTCGCCATGCAGGACATCCGCGTCGCAGAAACCCGACGCGAGGCCGCCGGCAACGGCTTCCACGCGAACTAACTTTCGATGGTGACTACACGCCTTCCACCCGCACGCATCCAGGAGGCAACCGTGCTCGACTTCGTCGCCGGCGACGCGCGGATTCCTCCTTGATTCGGGTGCCACGTCGCCTGCTTTGAGCGGACGTGGGCCAAGTCCATCCGGGCCTGGGCGGCCAGCAGGGAAGTCTCGCGCGTGAGACACTGGCAAGCGGGACAAGACGAGGAACTTAAATGCAAACCGCCGGCCGGCTGTTTGCGGCAGAATCAGACACGCGGACGCCACTTTGCCCGCTCGCATTCTGAGCAATTGCAGCCCTGTCGTTCGTTGTGAGGCTATACCCGATAGCCTTTAACTGCTCTTCGGGTGACCACGCAGAAGGCGCCGGCACTCGCCGGCCTAGCCAATGCGCCCCATTCACGATCCAGGCTGCCCGGAGTTCCTCGTGAGTCATGTCGGCGTCGTCGTTCTCAAACTCGGTTCGGCAGCACGGACAGATATGAAAGTTGTTCGGCGGCCAGGGAAGGGTCGCGCCGCAAACAGGGCAATTATGGTTCATTGTCTTGCCTCTTCAAGCATTCCCGTCGATAATAATCGATTGGCTTAAGCCTCCGATTCGGGTCCCGACGAAAGTAGGTAATGATGTACCGCTCAACGGCTCCACTTCGCGGGTTCGTCTTAACTAACAACACGCCGAACTCGTTCGTGGTTCTGCAAAACCGAACAATCTGCGCCTCGTTTGGGTTATCGGAAGGGCGCGTGCATTCATAAATGCCTGAGTTAGCCAGACGCGGGCGTCCAAGAAAGTCGTCAGCCTTCGCCAGGTACTCCTCGGGAGAGTGCGTATTCCGCTGAATTTGATCGCTCGTTCCGCTGGAATGTGATCACTGATTCCGATCCAATCTGATCACCAGACGGTGATGTCCGGCAAGCGCCCGCAAGTGGGTGGCGACGCGGGTATTTCATTATGGTTACGATCGATCAAGAACAACTCGAAACATCAGGGTTGATTTCTACAGACGATCGGAACCATAATGAAATACCCGCGTCGCCACCCACTTGCGGGCGCTTGCCG
>JBKQWH010000047.1:0-4027 GCA_052139635.1 Capsulimonadaceae bacterium | reverse complement strand
CGCTCCGGCCGCTCCCACCGGCCTGACCGCGACCGCCGGCAACATGCAGGTCTCGCTGTCCTGGACCGGCAGTACCGGCGCGACATCGTACAACATCTACCGCGGCACGGCAAGCGGCGCCGAGTCGTCGACATCGATCGGGACGGCCACCAGCACGACCTACACCGACACCGGCCTGACCAACGGCGTCACGTACTTCTACAAGGTCGCCGCCGTCAACGGCGGTGGGACATCAGCCCTGTCGACGGAGGTGTCCGCGACTCCCGAGCCGCCGATACCCGCCGCTCCAACAGGGCTGGCTGCCAGCGGAGGCAACACGCAGGTCATACTGACGTGGACCGCAAGCACCGGGGCCACCTCCTACAACGTGTACCGCGCGACCACAAGCGGTGCCGAAGGATCGACACCGATCGGCACGGCGACCGCAACGAACTATACCGACACCGGTCTCACCAACGGCGTCAAGTACTACTACACGGTCGCCGCCGTCAACGCGGCCGGGACGTCGGCGCAGTCGGGCGAGGCATCGACAACGCTGGCTCCGAATGCTCCGGCCGGCCTCACCGCCACGGCCGGCAACACCCAGGTAGGCCTATCCTGGATCTCCAGCTACGCGGCGACGTCGTACAGCATCTACCGCGGCACAACCAGCGGCGGGGAAGGCTCCACGCCGGTTGGTACGGCTAACGGATTGTCGTATACCGATACGGGTCTTACGAACGGTACGGCTTACTTCTACAAAGTCGCGGCCGTTAACGCGGGAGGCACGTCGGTGCTGTCGAGCGAGGCCTCCGCAACCCCGGAGCCGGGAGCTCCAGCCGCTCCGGCGGGTCTGACTGCAACCGCTGGGAACGCCCAGGTTGCGCTTTCCTGGACCGCGAGTACCGGTGCGACTTCGTACAACGTCTACCGCGGCACGACGAGCGGCGGCGAAGGCTCGACCGCCATCGGCACGGCCACAACCACGTCGTACACCGACACCGGCGTCACCAACTTCGTGACCTACTACTACGAGGTCGCCGCCGTTAACGGCGGAGGCCTGTCGGCGATGTCGAACGAGGCATTCGCCATGCCGACACCGCCGTTGAGCCCCATCCATGTCCTCTGGGCCAGTTCAAACGGCACGCTCTCGCTGTGGAATTACAACACCGCGACGGGAGGCTACACTGAGGATATCTACGGCCCGTTCGCCAATTGGACCCCAACGGCAATTGCCGATGGACCCGACGGCATGACCCGCGTGCTTTGGGATTGCGGTGGCGGCGCGGCGTCGATCTGGAGCGTTAACACCAGCACGGGTGCGTTCACCCAGAACTCGTTCGGCCCGTACCCGGGCTGGACGGCCTCCGGGATTTCGGTCACCCCGAGCAACATCACCCACGTCCTCTGGACCACCACCGGCGGCGCGTCGGTCTGGAACTACGACACCGCAACCGCTGACTACACAGAGAACAGCTTCGGGCCGTACCCGGGCTGGTCCGCAAACGCCATCTCCGACGGTCCCGACGAGTTGACCCGCGTTCTGTGGGCCAATTCGGGCGGGACGACCTCGATCTGGCTCTTAAACAACGCGACCGGCGCCTTCACCCAGAATACCTTCGGGCCATATCCGAGCTGGAGCGCCGTCGCACTCTCCGTCAACGCCTTGAACACGACCCACGTCCTCTGGACGAACGTCTCGAAGGTTGCGGCGCTCTGGAACTACGACACGTCGACCGGTACGTTCACACAAAACGACTACGGCGTGTTCCCCGGATGGACCGCCACCTCGGTCACCGACGGCCCCGACGGCAACACCCAGCTTCTCTGGGACAGCACCACGGGCTCGTCCGCGATCTGGGACCTGGACAACACGACCGGCACGTACACGCAGAACACCTTCGGCCCATTCCCGGGCTGGACGGCGACTGCGCTCAGCGCCTATCCATAAAGTCGACCACGGCCCCGCCCGCCTCAAGCGGGCGGGGCCGACACCGCCTCCGTCGATACCCTCGACAGCGTTTCCGTTCTACTGGATGGTCGCCTGCTCATACGCGTGAGCGACGCGCAGGAGGGTCTCTTCGGCGAAGGCCGGAGCCATGATCTGGAGGCCGATCGGGAGGCCGCCGGAGAGGCCGCAGGGAAGGGAAATGGCCGGAATTCCGGCCATGTTAGCGGGGATCGTGAGAACGTCGCTCAGTTTCATGGCGAGCGGGTCGCCCGATTTCTGGCCGATTTTGAAGGCGGTCGTGGGCGCGGTCGGGGCCACCAGGACGTCGAAGCGCTCGAAGGCGCGGTCGAAGTCGCGCTTGATCAGGGTGCGCGTTTTCTGCGCTTTCAGGTAGAACGCATCGTAATAGCCGGCCGACAGCGCGTACGTGCCGATCATGATCCGCTGCTTGACCTCCGGGCCGAAGCCTTCCTCGCGAGTCTTCTCGAAGAGGTCGATATGGCCCGTCGCCCTCCGCGTGCGATGGCCAAAGCGGACGCCGTCGTAGCGCGCCAGATTCGACGACGCCTCCGCCGGGGCAATGATGTAGTACGCCGGAAGCGCGTACTCCGAGTGCGGCATGCTGACTTCCTCGGCGGTCGCGCCGAGCTCCGTCAATTTGTCGACAGCCTTGCGCACCGCGGCGGCGATGGCCGGCTCGACCCCCTGGGCGAAGTATTGCGTCGGGACCCCCACACGCAGGCCCGCGATGTCTCCGGTCAGGGCGAGCGTGAAGTCCGGGACGGCCCCGGTTACGCTGGTGCTGTCAAGCGAGTCATGGCCGGCGATCAGGCCGAGCAGCAGGGCGGCGTCGCGGACATCCTTCGCAATCGGCCCGATCTGGTCCAGAGACGAGGCAAATGCTACCAGGCCGTAGCGGCTGACGCGTCCGTAGGTCGGCTTGAGGCCGACTACGCCGCAGAAGGCGGCCGGCTGGCGAATGGAGCCTCCCGTGTCCGACCCGAGCGCCCAGAACGCCTCATCCGCCCCGACCGCCGCCGTCGAACCGCCGCTCGAACCCCCCGGAACGGTCGTAATGTCCCGCGGATTATGCGTCGTAAACAGGCCCGAATTCTCCGTGCTGCTGCCCATTGCGAACTCGTCCAGGTTGGTCTTGCCGACGAATACCGCCCCGGCGTCGCGCAGCTTCGAAACCACGGTGGCGTCGTAGGGAGGGACAAATCCGCGCAGGATCTTTGACGAGCATGTGGTCTCGATGCCCTCCGTGCAGAGGTTGTCCTTGAGCGCAATCGGGATTCCCGCCATCGGCGGCAACGGCTCGCCGGCCGCCCGACGGGCATCGACGTCGTCGGCCTGTGCCAGAGCGACATCGGGGGTCACGGTGACATAGGCGCGAATTTGTGGCTCGACCGCCTCGATGTGGGCCAGGACGGCCTCGGTCAACTCGCGCGACGAGACTTCGCGCGCCCGCAGTTTCTCGGCGGCCTCGGCCGCCGTCCATTGAAATAGTTCCAAGCGCTCCTACCCTTCCAGGATCTGCGGGACGATGAAGTTCCCGTCACGTTTCTCGGTCGCGTTCGCCGTAGCCTTGTCGCGCGGCAGCGATCCCCGGGCGACGTCCGAGCGAAACACGTTCTGCAGCGGGATCGAGTGGGACGTGGCCGGAACGCCGTCGGTATCGAGCTCCTGCAAGCGCGCAAACTGGTCGAGGATGTTGTTCAAATCCGATGTCATCCGGGACATCTCCTCGGCCGTCAATTCCAGCCGCGCCAGGTGCGCCACCCGCGCGACTTCCTCCAGTGTCAATTGGTCGGACATGGTACCCCTTCGTCAAGTTCAATGTTGTGCAAACAGTAGAATCCAGAAGAGTGTTAGCCGGGCAAGGTCGATTCTCCTGCCGACTTCGAACCTTCGCAACCAGGAATTTTAACCAGGAAAAAGACAGATAGGGCGGAAAGGGGATTCTTGACGGTCGCCTTCGCCGAGATCCGTCGTCTCGGCGTCGTCCAATTCCGCAACTCCCTCTCCGCTTGCGGGGAGGGCCGGGGAGGGGTCAAATTCCGCAACTCCCTCTCCGCTTGCGGGGAGGGCCGGGGA
>JBKQWH010000046.1:0-10382 GCA_052139635.1 Capsulimonadaceae bacterium | reverse complement strand
CGGAGAACCGCATCACGGTCGCCCGCCGCGATTTCACACATGATCGCACGCGCCCTGCTCCCGAAATTCCGGTCGCGAGGGGTTGCGTCGAATTCGCATAGTGCAGTAATATATGTACGCTGGTGGGGTCGATGGGGACAGGTGGCGGGGACTTTCCGCCGATGAGCGCGAGATTCTTCTCACGTATACGTCATATCGCTTACACTCAAACCCAAAGTCCGCGTGTGCTGTCCCCAACCGCCTTGTCCGTGGACATGTAAAGCCAGGAGAGCCATGTCGGACAGCAAATTACTCCGTGCATATCTCAAGGAACGGTCGGAAGCGGCATTTGCCATGCTTGTGTCCCGCTACCTTCGATTCGTCTATGGCATCTGCTGCCGGGAAGTGGGCGATCATCACCTGGCTGAAGACGTGACACAGACCGTGTTTCTGTTGCTCGCGAACAAGGCCAATCGCCTTTCGAATGTCGACTCGCTCCGGTCGTGGCTGTTTTGCACGGCTCGATTCGCCTCCAAGAACGCCGTCAAGGAGATGCGGCGTCGACGGGCCCGGGAGGGAAGTCTCGTCGACCTCGTCGAGCCTGCCGCCGCACCGGTGGAATCGGAGATTGAACCGCTTCTCAACGAGGCGCTCTCGTCGCTGAGCATGCAAGATCGGGAGGTATTGTTCCTCCACTACTTCGACGACCGCTCCCTCAGCGATGTCGGGCGGGTCCTCGGGATCTCCACCGAAGCGGCCAAAAAGCGCTCGGCGAGGGCTGTCGAACGGTTGCGCCGCATGTTCGCCTCCCGTGGTGTCCGTGTCACGGCCGCGTCGATTGGGATCGCGATTCTCACCGCGGAGAAAGCGCGCGCCATTCCGGTTCGACTCGCAGCCAAAGCCACCGCGGCGCACGCTCCCATCGGGACGTCCTTCGGCTGGGTGTACAACAGTGTTACGAAGGCCGCCGCGCGGGTAAAGTTCTACGCCGCCGCGGCGGTAACGGCTGGTGTCGTGGTCGCCTCCGCCGTTGTCGTTCCTCTCGCAGGACCGCTTCTGGCGCATCTCAGCCCGCCTGCCAGTCCGGTCGCCCACAGTCTGAGCCAGCGAAACGCAAACGCATGGGCCGCCCGGCCTGCGCGTTCGGAGAACGTGCCAAAGTACGGGTTTCATCTCCGGTCTCCGTCGACTACTCGTCCGGCTTCATCCGTGGCGGCCAACTCGACAGCCGCGCCTGTGCGGCCGGCCCCGTCGATATGGGTCGATCCTTCGCCGCCGGTTGCGTCCTTCAACAATGCCTCTCCGTCCCAAGACGGAGATGCCGGCGCTGTTCCGCATGCGCCCGAAAGCACCGCGGATCGCTTGAGGGCTTTGTCCGGCTTGAAGCGCGAGCCAGGGCTGGACCAGATCGACAACCGCGGCCAGGAACAGGACGGCAATTGACCGTCAGCGCGCAGGGCTACGTCCGCGGCTCGACCCGCTTTCGACTCACGTAGACCTGCAGGAATTCCGCCACAAGCCCTCGATGCACGTCGTTGAGGGCGAACGTCTCGGTGGTAAGAGACGTTTGACTATCGATAAACTCGATCAAGTCGTCCCCCCACTCGCGAATGACAAGAGATCCCTTCTCGTCGATCGGGTTCCCGTGGTAGTCCGGAGGCTCGAGGTGCTCGATCTGTCCGTCCCGCTCAATGGCTCGCACAAGTGTCGGGCGACCCGCAAACACGGGAACGGTAAATACATGTGCGCCGCCCGGCTTAAGCACACGCTCGATCTCTCGGAACGCCGGGCCCGGGTTCAGGACATGCTCGAAGACGTCCTGGGTGATAAACAGGTCGAACGATTTGTCGGCGAAGGTCAGCCGCTCCAGATTCTCGCATCGGACTCCGTTCTTGCTCTTCCCAAGCGGAACATCCGGAAAGTACTGGCTCGGCGAGTAGAACGCAGCTTCACGGGCGATCTTCATCGAACCGGCCCCGTCCGGAGACGATTCGTGGATGATGAGATGACGCCAGGTGGGATATGTCCGTTCCAACACATGGATCAGCCCGCGGAACCGTGGTATGGAGCGGCATCGACAGCACAGATACTGGTCGCGGAGCCAGTCGCCTGTCCTCAGGAAGAATGTCGGTCCCTCACAGATCGGGCAGACACCATAGTCCGCCTTCCCGTGACGCGCGAACCGGGCCACCTCGACCGCCCTTCTCAGCCCGCTCTTGAAACTTGTGGCAAACGGCATGACAATGCTCGAGGATTCCGGGGCCCGGACTTGGGCCCTCGCTCGTAGATCCCGGCTCCTGAATCCTGCGTCCTGTTTTCTAAAAACCCTGTTCCCTACTTCCTCTTCCGCTATACCTTCCGCAGCAGGGCTCGATTCTGACCGTTGACGCCGGTGCCCCAATCGACAAGACGAAATCCGAATCGTCCCCAGTGCTTCTCGAAGAACGCTTTTGGCACCGCCGCCTCGCCGAACGGATTTGTATCGCCGAACGATGCGGCAAAGACCATCTCACCGGAATCGTAGATGGCTTCCGTCGCCGGGTCGACGAAAGCTTTTAGCATACAAGTGTGCCTGTCGTTCTCGACCGGCCTCAAGCCTTCTCGCATTTCCCGGCACGCGACGATGAACTTCCTCGACTCAGTCGTGAGGCAGACATAGCCGCCGGGCCTGGTAATGCGCGCAATCTCCTGCGCCCACGCGAGATGGGAGTCGCGGTTCAGGTGGCTGAATACCGAATACGCGTACACTACGTCGAACATGCTGTCACGATACGCACTCGGCGGAAACTCCTGGCAGCGAGTGAGCCAGACGTCGGGCAAAGACCGGCGGCACAGGTCCAGCACAGTCCGCACGGGATCGCAGCCGTATAACTCCAGATTCTTCAACTCCGGCTTGTGGCGCAGCAAGCGCAGCATTCTTCCCCAGCCGCAGCCAAAGTCCAGCACCCGGGTTTGGTCCGGGGCGGGTTGCGGATTCTTCGGGATCGCCTTCTCGACGATAAAGTTCAGAAACTGAGCCGCTTCATCGTACGCGGCCATGTAGCTGATTCCCACATAGTGCTTCTGAATTTCCGCCGGCGGATTGTGAAACCGGATCAAGTCATCGTCGGTGATGACCGGATACGACGACAACTGCTCGATGTCGGCCGCGTTGATATGGAGAGGGGATGATACCGTGGGCTTGACAGGGAACACCTTTCGATAGACCCGCCGCACGAGCGAATAACCTTCGGTCATAATGGAATCCTTCTTTGATTGGGGGCGCGTCGGTCGTAACGGCAAGCACGCCTCATTATTGTACCCGGACAGTGACGACGGGATGGACCGAAGTCCATGGCTGCTGGAAACGAAGCCCTTCGGGGCCAAACTTGAGCTTTCACGAACTGGAATTTGTCGCCTTGCACGTCGTATCCCATAGAGCGGCCTTGTATCTGGTACAATGTCAGGAGCGAACACCAGGCGACCAGCCCGCCTTAAACATCAACGGTACAGTAAAGACATCCATCGGTTGTCTTATGGGTGATGATCCGGGCCAAACGCCCGCATCGGACGGCACACATTCAGACTGAGAGGCTGTCTGGCTGCCGCCATTACAGCACGTCGGGACCAGAACATGATCTATGCAATCGGCGATATCCACGGTAAGGCAGGTATGCTTACAAATGCACTCGTCTACCTGTCGGACAAGCTGCTGAAGCCGGAAGATACCGTCGTATTCCTAGGGGACTACATCGACCGCGGCGAGGACAGCCACGGCGTTTTCGATATCCTCCGAACCTTCAAGGTCCACCACGCCCAGAGCATCTTCTTGCGAGGAAACCATGAAGCCCTGTTTATGGATGCGTTCCGCGACCCGGAGTGCGAAGTGGTCTGGCTCTACAACGGCGGCCTGGAGATGCTGGCCTCGTACGAGATCGAGTGGACCGAGAACTGGCGCCTGCAAATACGGCCGGAAGATATCGATTTTGTCGAGGAGACCGAGATCGAGTACGAGACAAAGTATTTCAAGTTTGTCCACGCGGGGTATGTCCCGCCGGGCGAAGGCAACACGCTGCGACCGGACCTCGACCCTCGCCTGTGGATCCGTGAGGACTTCATCAACAGCACCGCCGATTTCGGGAAAGTTGTGATATTCGGCCACACCGTACAGACAAACTGGCTTCCGCTCGTTATGCCGAACAAGATCGGCCTGGACACCGGCGCCGCCTTCGGCGGCCGCCTGAGCGTGGCCGGATTCGACGACGAGGTCCAGCCGGGCCTCTGGCCGGACTTCACCCTGTTTCAAGTGGACCAGTACGGAGATGTCACGGTCCTCGAATGGCAGGATGAATAGACAGCGGCCGGCTGGCCGTCAGGCCGCAAGCGATGGAGCAGGCAGCCAGGTATATGTTCCTGCGTTCATTCCTAACTTCTACCTTCTCTTTTCTCTATCCTGTACAGGAGACACCCATACGTGTTCGACGACGCTGTCAAGACTAGCATACAAATACGAAGCCGGTTCGATCGGCTGAGCGGCCCGCTCGACCTCGACGGCAAGCGCGGGGAGATCTCCGATCTCGAGGCCGAGGCCGGCCGGTCCGACTTCTGGGACGATCCGTCGTCGGCACAGGCCCAGATGCAGCGGTTGAACGTGCTGAAAGAGTCCATTTCGCCCTGGACCGCCGTTCGGCGGCGCCTCGACGATATCGCGACCATGATCGAGCTCGCGCAGAACGAGGACGACCCGGAACCCTACTCCGCGGATATCGAGGGCGAAATCCGCGAACTCACCCAGATTCTGGACCATCTCGAGATCCGCACGCTTCTCTCCGGCCCGCACGACGCCGCCCCGGCCCTCCTGGAGATCAACGCGGGCGCGGGCGGCGACGAGGCGAACGACTGGGCGGCGATGCTCCTCCGTATGTACCTGCGATGGGCCGACCGGAACGGATACAAGGCCGAAATCGTAGATGAAGTGGAAGGCGATGTCGCCGGGATCAAGAGCTCGACGGTGCGGTTCGAAGGCAAGAGCGCGTATGGCCTTCTGCAAGGCGAGCGCGGCGTCCATCGGCTCGTGCGCCTGTCACCCTTTAACGCCAACAACAAACGGCAGACATCGTTCGCGTCGGTCGATATTGTCCCCGAGGTCGAGGAGGTCGCGGATGTCGAGATTCCGGACAAGGACCTGCGGCGCGACACCTATCGATCGTCGGGCGCCGGCGGTCAGCACGTCAACAAGACCAGTTCCGCCGTACGCCTGACACACCTGCCGACCGGCATCGTGGTATCGTGCCAGAACGAGCGAAGCCAGATGCAGAACGAGGCCTTCGCGATGAAAGTGCTCAAGTCGAAGCTGCTCGAACTGGCGCGCCAGGAGAACAAGGCCAGCATCGACGAGCTGCGCGGCGAGCGTAAGGGGATCGAGTTCGGCTCGCAGATCCGGTCATACGTATTCCAGCCGTATACCCTGGTCAAGGATCTGCGAACCGGCCATGAAACAGGCGACATCATCCGGGTGATGGACGGCGAATTCAACGACTTTATGGATGCCTATCTGCGATGGCAGCACGAACAGCGAAATCGAACGGAGGATTAACGGGGCGCGTCCCGGCCAGCCTCCGGTCGAAGATGGATATATGGATTCCGGCCCGGAGTTATTGAGAATGGACGGCCGCACTTTACTAACCGCTTTAGCCATTGCGCTCCTCTCTTCGCCGGCGCCGGCGACTTCGGGCGACAGCGGCCGGACACTCACCCTCACGAGCGCGGTGGCCTGCCAGGGAAGCGCCGCCCACGAGACCGTGGGGGGAGATATTGTTGCCGACGCGGTTCGTGAGGCCACGCACGCCGACGTGGCACTGATTCCGGCCGACGAGATCAACGAGGACGCGGTGATCAACGCCGGGAAGGTCAAGGTGGATGCCCTGTCCGCCCTCGTCCGTTTTGGCCGCGACAGCACGGACCTGGTCATTGTGGTGCCGCTGAAGGGCGAGCAGATCCTCAAGGCCGCCGCGCGGTCCGTCACACGCGTCCCGCGTCCGTTCGATGGGTTCTTACAGGTCTCCGGCGTGCTGATTCGCGCCGGCAGTAACCACAAGGTGGCTGTTTCGGCTGTCGACGGCGCCGCGATCGACCCGGCCGCCACGTACTCCGTCGCAATGACCGAGTCGCTCGCCAATGGCGGTTTCGGATATTTCCTGTTCTGGGACGTAGCGACACCGCCCGGCGGTCCCGGTATCACCGTCACCGACTGCCTGGACACCTATGCCGCCGCGCACAGCATCCTCAATCCGGCACTGGAAGGGCGAATTATCACACAATGAAGATTCCCATGGCACTCCTATCGGCGGCAGTGCTGCTGTCACTCACCGGCGGTCCTTCCCGGCAGGCCGCGGCGGACGGCACGCTCGCGCCGCCGGCTGCCGTCCAACCGGCAGCGCGCCCTGCCTTCGACGCCACCCGTTCGTACTCCATGCTGGCTGCCCAGTGCGCGTTCGGCCCGCGTGTGCCGCAGACGCCGGCGCACGACAATTGCAAGGACTATATCCTCAAGCAACTCACGCCTTATGTCGACAAGGTCTACGTCGACGACTTCCCATATCGGGACGATAATCGGCACAAGAGCCTCGTGCTCACCAATATCTTCGGGGTGATCAATCCCGACGCCCCGCGCAAGATACTGCTCCTCACCCACTGGGACTCGCGCCCGACCGCCGACCAGGAACCGATGCTGGTCGACAGGGAGAAGCCGATTCCGGGCGCCGACGACGGTGCGTCGGGAACGGCCGTTCAGCTCGAGCTGGCGCGGACCTTCCACGCCAAACGGCCGAACGTGGGGGTGATCCTGCTGTTTGTCGACGGCGAGGACTGGGGTCCCGACGAAGACCACATGTACCTTGGCGCGCGGCACTTCGCCAGCAATCCGGGGATCTACCGCCCGGTGTATGGGATCCTCCTTGACATGATCGGCCAGCGGTACCTGCAGATCTATCGTGAGTACAATTCCGAACAATGGCAGCCGCAGATCGACAATAAGATTTGGAAGGCCGCGGATCAACTCGGCTACGCCGCGAACTTTCCAAACGCCGTCAAGTATCAGATGGGCGACGATCATGTCCCGCTCAACCAGGCCGGCATCCCCTGTGTCGACCTGATCGACTTTGACTACCCCTACTGGCACACGCTCGCGGACACGCCCGACAAATGCAGCCCGGACAGCCTGAAAATCGCCGGCGAGACGGTTGCGAAGGTCATCTACGACGAGCAGTAGGCTGTGAGCGACTGAAGGGTCGGACTCGGGAAGTTTCCTCCTTTGGTTTCGGCCTTGCCGGGTCAGGGCTTCGGGGGTACCATGGAAGGGCGAACGGCCGTATCACGATTTTCATTCCGGAGGATTGTATGTATTTCGCGCTAAGATTGCTCCCATTTGTGGTCGCCTGGGCCTTGCTGACGCCGGCGCCTGCCCGAGCGCAGGAGACCGGCGGCGCCACGACTCTTGTCGCCGGCCTGACCGTTCACGGCCACGGGGATATTCAGGCCCGGCCTGATGTCGCCTACCTCACCGTATCCGTCACCACTCGCGACCACGATGAGACGAAGGGAATCGACTCGAACAGCACCGCGGTCCGGGCCGTCGTGAGCGCCCTGAAGGATACTCCCGTTTCGGACCGGGACATCCAGACCGAGTCCTATACTGTCCAGCCGGAGTACGACTACCGGACGACGCCGGCGACGTTCAACGGATACGCGGTGACCGACACGATTCGGGTCGCGGTGCGCGACCTTTCCCGAGTCGGCATTGCGCTCGACCGGGCCACGCGGGCCGGCGCGACCGCGATCGACGACGTCAGCTTCGACCTCCAGGACCACAGCCGCGCCGAATGCGACGCCCTGGCGCTGGCCATTGCCGACGCGCGTGCGAAAGCCGACCTCATGGCCGGAGCAGCCGGCGTCAGCCTGGGCCGGATCATCAGCATCAGCGAAGGGGCGTCCGCTCCCGTCGGGCCCGTCCATCCCGCCACCCCTCCCGCCGCCGCCTCCGGCGCACCGACAATGGCGTCGATCCAGCCACAGATCATCGACGTCCAGTCCGACGCCACGATCGTCTACGGCATCTTCACCCGCCACTAGGCTGCTCTCGCTCGCCATCTCCTCCCCGCCCGCGTCAACGCGGGCGGGCCAATTTGGTAGACAGAAACCACCGACAAGAGTCGTTATAGATGGGGCAATTGTGTCCTGCTTGCCGCGTACGAACGCCTCGACCACATCGACGCGCTCAGATACTACGACCCTGTCGTTCGTACGACCCATGAATAGGCCTCAAGAACGCCAATGCATGCTGAAAAACTACCAACCTCCTTCGAAAGAATTCCATGAAGCGTGGCATTTTTGGGAACGTATGTTTCGAATCGTGTGCCCGCTTCCGTCGCTACTTGTTCCACGGTTTTGCAATGCACTCGCCAAAGGAACAGTGGTCTGGCAGCGAAGCTATTATGACCACGTGATACCCGATGAGCAAGACCTTGCGCAAAAACGCGAATACATCGCATTGAACCCCGGAAGATGGGAAGAGGATAAGTATTATAAGCGTAACACAAAGTCGTAAATTCGGCCCTTCTCTGACGGCTTAGTCGCCCCCGATTACGACGCATTTCGCAGGGGCTCGAGAAGGGCGCAAGAAACGTTCACGATTGCGGTGTCGAGAATGCGCGCCCGGAGCGAGCCCGCGCTCCCGCCGCCAGACACGGCCGAATTCGTAGGGGCTTGAGGAGGGCGCAAGAAACGTTCACGATCGCGGCGTCGACAATGCGCGCCCGGAGCGAGCCCGCGCTCCCGCCGCCAGACACGGCCGAATTCGTAGGGGCTCGAGGAGGGCGCAAGAGGAGCAACCGGCGTTGACGCCGTGACCGCGCGCCCGGAGCGAGCCCGCGCGACCGACAGCGTACACGAGCCCGTACGACGATGCCGTAATCCGGCGGCAAAGGACTACCGTAAGCGTGACGTTTGATCGAGGGCGCGGGCTCGCTTCGGGCGCGCGGGGGCTTTCTCGGAGTCGAATGGTTGAAAAGCGCCCTACTCGAGCCCCTACGAAGACGCCGGAACCGGCTGCGTAGGCGGCCTGATCAACCATTACCGGCAACGATGCAATTGTCTCACCACTGGTGAGACAAATCCGTTCATCGAGTATTTTTGACTTGTAACTGGATCGAATTAACAGAATGAACCGCAACAACGTAAGAGACCACATCAAAGCTTTTGACTTTTCCACCTTGTTCGTCGAGGAACTCGGTTGGGACCGGCTGCGTAACGGCCAGGTGGTTAACGTGGGCCAGGATCGTTACGTGCTGGACCCAATTGCCGAAAAGCGTGGCGTCGAGATCTACCGGTGCAAGCCGGGGCCGGATGGGAAAATCCCGGAGTACGCGAAACGAAGGCGCATCGACGCGGAGCTTACCAAGTCCAAGGCCGAGCACCTGATCATCTTTACGGACGCCCGAAAGACGACGCAGGTCTGGCAATGGACCGCGCGCGAGGCAGGGCGGGCGAAGGCCTGTCGCCAGCAGGTCTATTACGCCGGGTCAACCGGCGACGCCCTGATCCAGAAGCTCGAACACATCGTCTTCCCGATATCGGCCGAAGAAGCGATCACCCTGACCGAAGTCGGCCTTCGGCTCAAGGATGCCTTCGACCGCGAGCGGCTGACCAAACGGTTCTACGATCATTTCAAGACCGAACACGATGCCTTCCTGAAGTTTATCAACGGCATCCCGGACGCGGATATTGCCCGATGGTACGCCTCGGTCATGATCAACCGCCTGATGTTCATCTACTTCATCCAGGCCAAGGGTTTCCTGGATGGAAAGCCTAAGTACTTGCGCGCCAAGCTCAACGAGAGCGACGGCGATGGAGGAGCACGTAACCCTGTTTCCAAACACAACGAACTGTGTGTCGATCTACTTCCTGCGGGACGATGACGCGCAGCAAGTCATTGTGGGGTACGTGGGGCCGCATCTTCGTACGGCGGGGTCGAGGTAGGCGCGTACCTGGACTTTGTCTGAACGCGGATGCGCCGGATTAAAGTGATGACCATGATTAAGAAAGAGCGGCTCATTCAGGGCAGCCATGGTCGTACGCTCGCTTGAGGGCAATTGGGAAGGACGGGCGGGGACGACGCCCATCCCACGATCGGAATGGGCGCGGGAGTTGGCGGACTTGACGGTGGCGTCGAGGGCGGTCGTTGGCTTGTCGTAAGCCGGTGGGCGTCGCCATGCTTCTCAGAGCCGAAGCATGGCACTACGGGGGCGTGTACAGGGGTCGCGGGTCCGCTCCGGGCGCGCGATGGCGGAGTCGATGTCGGGGGCGTTCCCGGCGCCCTCCTCGGACCCCTACGCGGAGGCCGGGATCGTCGTCTTGCCGAAGCCGGG
>JBKQWH010000045.1:0-7711 GCA_052139635.1 Capsulimonadaceae bacterium | reverse complement strand
CTGGACCGGCGGCGCCGACGCGACTTCGTATAACGTCTACCGCGGGACCTCCAGCGGCGCCGAGGGTACGGCGCCGATCGGCACGGCGTCGAGCACGTCCTATTCGGACACAGGACTGCCCAATGGCGTCGCATACTTCTACAGGGTCGCCGCGGTCAATGGGGGCGGGACGTCGGCGCTGTCAGGCGAGGCGTTCGCCACTCCGCAACAAGCGACCGCATCGACCTTGCTGATCACGCAGACCGGAGAGGTTGCTTGCCGGCTTTACGCGATCGAGCAGCAGGGGATCGAGTTTGTCTATGACGTCCCTTCGATCACCGGGAGCGCTGTCCTTCAGCGTTTCATGACGAAACGCACGGCGCGGCGACCGTGGTCGAAAGCAGGGCAAGTCCGACAAGAACGAGTAATATGAGTCGCTTCATGAAGATACGTACTATCCGTGTCATGAAGGCCGCTTATTGATCCGAAACGGGCTCCCACCGACGGCTTGCGGATGACCGCTCGATGGCATCGAGCACCAGGTTGCTTCGGTAACCGTCGTGGAAGTTGGGCGACGGGTTCTCACCCTGCCCGATGGCCCGCAGCGCATCTGCGAGCAGGTTGATGAACGAGTGCTCGTAGCCAAGGTTGTGGGCTGCCGGCCAGTAGTGGCCGGAGTAGGGGTCCTGGCCGGCGGTGACGCTGACTGTGCGGAAGCCATGCGTGCCGGGGGGCGTGTCCTCCGTATACACTTCCAGCTCGTTCGGTCGCTCCAGGTTGAATGCGATGCTTCCCAGGCTGCCGTTGATCTCGAATCGGTTGTAGTTCTTGCGCCCGAGGGCGAACCGGCTGGCCTCGAAGGTACCGACCGCCCCGTTGTCGAATCGGGCCAGGGCGAGCGCCGCGTCGTCGACCGTTACCGGGCCAAGCCGCTCGGGCGCATTCTCCTCCGGCCGCTGCTTGATGAACGTTTCGACAAGCCCGCACACTTCGGTGATTTCCCCGACCAGATATCGCGCCAGATCGACCAGATGCGAGTTCAAGTCGCCGCCGGCGCCGCTTCCGGCAACCTCCCTGCGAAGCCGCCAGATGAGAGGGAAGTCGGGCCGGACAAGCCAGTCCTGCAGGTAGGTCCCGCGCCAGTGATGAATCCGCCCGAGGGTGCCGTCGGCGACGATCTTCCTGGCCAGCGCGACGGCCGGCAGCTTGCGATAGTTGAAGAAGATGGCATGTCGCACGCTGGCCGCCTCGACCGCATCCAGCATTGCGCGTGCCTCGGCGGCCGTATTCCCGAGCGGCTTTTCACAGAACACATGCTTGCCGGCTTGCGCGGCGGCGATGGCGACCTCGGCGTGGACGCTGCCGGGGGCGGAGATATCGATCAGGTCGATATCGTCGCGGTCGATCAGGCGGCGCCAGTCTGTTTCCGCCGTTTCCCAGCCAAAGACTTGCGCGGCGTGCTCGGTTCCGGCGCGGTCGCGTCCGCAAATCGCTTTCATGACGGGAACCACCGTCAGGTCGTCGAAGAAGCGGAGCACCTGACGGTACGCGTTCGAATGCGCCTTGCCCATGAACTTGTAGCCGACCAAGCCGATACGGATTTCCTGGCGGGCCATGGCGGGTGTTCCCTTTCCGCGGAGTCGGAAAACAAACCGCCCGGACACAAACACCTAGGGGAGAGTGGGTCCGGGCGTACAGCTTCCGAACGCGCCCGTGTTAAGGGCGTCGTTAAGCCGATCATCGAGTTATGAACTCCGTGCACCGGACTTTCGGCCGGTGCGCGGAGGATTCATCGAGAGACTACGGACAGTATGGATATCTGCCCACTTACGTTCGCGACGATTGCGGCCGAGCCTGAACCCGCCGAAGTGTGCGACCTCATTGCTTTACGACAGCCGTCTTCTTCGCCGTGATTGCCTTCGCCGTGCTCGGTGCTTTCGCGCCCTTTGGCTTGACGATCGTGTGCACGGCCGCCGTAACTTTCGGCGCCGGGCTAGGCGCCATCGTCAGAGTGTTCGGCGGAATCATATAGTTGACGATCTGCGATTTGGCCTGCAACTGCTGCAGAATGGCGCTCTGGTTCTTCTGCGCCTGCTGCTCCATGTACTGATTCAGGGCATCCTGATACAGCTTGTTCTCGGATGTCGGGTGGTCGTCGCTGGTGCTGATCGCCTCAATGAGGTGATAGCCGAACATCGACTTGGCCGGCGTCGCGGTGATTTCACCCTTCTTGAGGGCGATTGCCGCCGCAGTGAAGTTCGGGTCGTACATTCCGCCGGTGTAGACCAGGCCGGTCAGATCGCCGCCCGTTGCCTTGTTCGATGTGTCCTCGGAATACTGCTTTGCGAGATCATCAAAGCTTTTGCCATCCTTAAGCTGGTCCTGGATCGTCTTGATGAGGGCGAGCGCTTCGGCATCGGAGTGGGTCCCGGCAGCCGCGGGTGCGGCCGGCGTGGACTGAGTTCCGCTGGTCGACGCCGGCGGCGTCGTCGTGACCTTGATCAGGATATGATGCACGTGCACCATTCGGGGCGGCACAACCCCTTTATCGGCGATCTTCTGGAGCTCGACAATATGATAGAGATTCTGGCGCAGCGAGGGCATGGTCATATTGCGCTGCTTCATAAGCGTTTCCAGCTTCTGGCCCTGGCCACCCGTCTCGACACGAGCTCGAATTTCGGCGATCCGCTGATCGACATCGGCGTTGGTCACCTTGACGTTCTGGCGCTTTGCCTCTTCATCGATCAGCGTGAACTGGATGATCTGGTTGACGGCATTCGTCCCGGCCATCGTAAAGGCGAGATCCTTGACCTGATCGATTGTGATGATGTGGCCGTCGATGACGGCCGCCACTCCGGGAGGTCCTACAAGTGGCTTCAGGGGCTGTACAGGCGGCCCGGGCATCCCCGGAACGCCCGGCGCATTATTCGCCGGGCCGACCGGCCTGCCGGGAGCCTGTGGTCCCGGGACCATCGTGGGATGCATGGAGGGCGGCGGTGGCGGCGGTGGCGGCGGCGGTGCGGGTGATGCAGCGGCCGCGGGAGCTGCCGGAGGAGCGGGTGCCGTCGGATTGGTGGGCGTGTCCGCATACGCCGCCACAACGGCCGCAGCCAGAATTGTGGCGATTAACGCGGCCATGGGCGAGACTTTACGTATCAAAATGGACTAACTCCTTTCACATCTACCTTGAAATGTGCGCGATAATATTACACTAATTGCATGGGAGCGTCAAGGGGGTGATGGTATGTCATAAGGCGACTGCCATCTTGAGCGGCCCGAAGCTGCGATAATATCTTACCTGGCCCTAACCCGGCGAAGCCGGAACCGCCATAATCGCGAAGCGATACCTCATCTCTTCCGACCGCAGGACGGTCGACGCTTCGCCTGTCAGCCATGCTTTTTTATAAGCGTGGGCCGATGAATCTTGCGCATTTCGCGCAGGAATCCACTTTCAGATACTAACTCATCGCGGTTAGCGCCGCCTCGCGGCGACGCTGCTCGATATACACGCTCAACACGGCGATATCGGCCGGCGTAACACCCGGAATTCTCCCCGCTTGTCCCAACGTGACCGGCCTGACCCGCGCGAGCTTCTCGCGACCCTCCGTAGAAAGCGTTCGTATCGCTGTGAAGTTCAACTCGACGGGAATGGCCGCGTCCTCGCGGCGGGAGGCGGCCCGAACCTGCTCTTCCTGACGCACAAGGTAACCCTCGTACTTTATTTGTACCTCCACCTGTCGGATTACTTCATTTGGCAGCATCGCAGTTTTTGCAATACCCTGCAGGGAGGCGTAATCGACCTCGGGCCGGCGGAGCAGGTCGGCCAGTGTCGTCTTTTGCGAGATTGGCGCGATCCCGAGTCCGGCCAGAAGGACATTGTGGGCCGGCGTAATGCTGGTCTCACGCAGGCGATTCGCCTCGCCCCGGCATGCGGTTTGCTTGACGTCAAACCGTCGATACCGCCCCTCGTCGACCAGGCCGGCCTGATATCCCTTCGCCGTCAGCCGCTCGTCGGCATTGTCCTGGCGCAGCAGCAGGCGGTACTCGGCGCGCGACGTCAGCAGGCGGTACGGCTCATCCGCGCCCTTTGTTACCAGGTCGTCGATCATCACGCCCAGGTACGCTTCGCTGCGCCGCAGGGTGAAGGGTGGCCGTCCGAGCGCGTGCAGGGCGGCGTTTGCGCCCGCCATCAGGCCCTGGCCGGCCGCCTCCTCATAGCCGGACGTCCCGTTGATCTGCCCGGCGAGGAACAGGCCGGGAAGCCGCCGTGTCATCAGCGCATGGGTCAACTCGGTCGGCGGCACGGCGTCGTATTCCACTGCATAGCCCGCCTTCAGCATCGTGCACTCCGTCAATCCCGGGATCGTGTGCAGGAACGCCTCCTGCACCTCCTCCGGAAGCGACGTGCTCGTCCCCTGCACGTACACCGAGTCGGTGTTCCAGCCCTCGAGCTCCAGGAACACCTGGTGGCTGTCCCGCTGGCTGAATTTGACGATCTTGTCCTCGATGCTCGGGCAGTACCGGGGCCCGCGGCCCTCGATATGCCCGCCGTACATGGCCGACCGGTGCAGGTTTTCCTCGATAATGCGCTTGGTGGCGGCGTTGGTGTAGGTGAGCCACGACGGAAGCAGCCCGTCGATGCCGATCCGGTCGTGGAGGAAGCTGAACGGAGGCACGTCCGGCTCCGACTCAATGGCGTCGGTCTGCGAGAAATCGATTGTGCGGCGGTCGACGCGCGGGGTCGTGCCCGTCTTCAGGCGGACGGTCGGGAAGCCCAGCCGGCGGATCGTATTCGCGAGCGCGACCGACGGCGCCTCGCCCGATCGCCCGGCCGGAATGCGCCGCTCGCCGATATGAATCATCCCGCCGAGGAACGTTCCCGTCGTGACAACGACGCAGGGTGCGTTCAGCGTGTCTCCGGCCTGTGTCCGCAGCCCGGCGACACGCCCGTCCTCGATCAGGAGGTCATCGACCATCGCCTCGACGATGGTCAGCCCCGGCGTCGCCTCGAGTGTTGCCCGCATGGTCCTGCTGTAGAGGTCCTTGTCGCACTGCCCGCGCAGCGCCTGCACGGCGGGGCCCTTGCCGGTATTCAGCATCCGGACGTGGGTCAGGGTGAGGTCGGTGTTGACCGCCATCTGCCCCCCGAGCGCATCCACCTCGCGCACCAGGTGCCCCTTTGCCGGCCCGCCGATGGAGCAGTTGCAAGGCATCAGCGCGATCTTCGTGCGGTCGAGCGTCACCACCGCCGTCGACGAGCCCACCCGCACCGCCGCCAGGGCAGCCTCCACGCCGGCGTGCCCGGCGCCCACCACAATGACGTCGAAGTCGTACATCGCACCATGATACCTGCTGTAAGGCTCATTGAGCAACGTATTCCGGCAATTGATAAGGTCCGTAGAAGAAGAGGATGGTCGGCCCTGTGTCCGTGGCAGGTAGCGCGTCACCGTTCGCATCGAGGGCCGGCTTCCAGAGTACAACCATGTCCGCCCCGGATTTTGCCTTGAGATGCAGCAGCCGTTCTCGGGGAAGTGGATTAGGATTTAGGAACTCTTCACAACGGAACAGACCGAAAGGACGGAAAGGAACTCCCGATTTCCGTCTTTTCCGTCGTGAAGCTTCCTTTTTTTCTCTTAGGTGGGCGGCTGCCAGGTTGATGGAGAGTTCACGGCCTGACGTTCCAGGGCTTTTGCCATGGTTGCAACTTGCCGCGAGATTGCAAAATCGGATAATAGTCCTTTTGCATTTTTAGGAGTATGGCCACCTTCTCCCGCAGCGGCAGTCTCGCCTGCTGTCTGTGCCACTCCCGCTTTGACGCAAATGTGCGGTTCACTTCTTGCTCGTCTACCAAACCGTTAGCCATTAGCCACACCTTCCAAGACGCCAAGCGTTAAGTTGTAAGCGTTCAGCACCCGTTGAAGTTTGAACTGATCCATCTGATCAGCGGCCTCCTCTAGAATGGTTGCAGCTCTCATACGACGCCTGGCCCCTCCGGCCTGGATGGCCAGTGCTATCAGATGCTCCGGCCCGATCACCCGGACCGGCACGCCGGCATAATCGTGGGTTCTTGCCTGTTCTACAGCCTCCTCCGCCAACTCGTTATGGGCCACCAGAAACTGAACGGGCGTACCATACATCATCACATGCTCCGCATATGACGTATAACCCCGGGATAACAACTCGCCGTAGAGCGGTCCCAACGATATTATCGGACTTTCTTGCGGCGGTAAAAACACAAAAACGTCCAGGTCATAGGTGCTTATCGGTTCAGCATAGAACAATACAGCCGTTGCACCGCCTACCGCATAGTTCTCGATAATGCCGTCCGACACGAGGCCATTCAGAGCCTCGAACACATTCTTGAAGTCGGCCGCGTCGTCCATTTAGCCTTACTTTCCGCATAGCCTCGAAACGTTACTCGTGGCAACGGAGCACGAGACCTCTTTCCTGTTATGATTCCCGTGCTTGCCACGTACACGGGCGGACGACTTGAGCCGTCGATCTTATTTCGAGTATACCCCGACCGATCAGGCATGGGAGATATGTAACACTTTACCGCAACCGCCCGACCAGCGCTCGACTACCGACTCGGCTTACATCGGGAGCACCCTCTCGTCTGGTAAGATTCCCTCAGTCCTGGCGAGCTCCGCCTCCAGTTGCGCAACAGTTGGCAGACTGCCTTTCAGTGCGTCAGGCAGGGCCTGTGTGGCCTCCGTGGTTTGATAGCCCGATATTCCGATCGGGGCTGCTATCTTGCGGAGCGTGTACTCGGCGACGATCTGGTTCTTGTTCTTACAGAGAATGAGGCCGATGCTCGGCGCATCGTCCGGATGGCGGAACTGGTCATCGACGACAGCGAGGTAGAAGTTCATCTTGCCTGCGTATTCGGGTTTGAAGCTGCCAGCCTTTAAGTCGATTATGACATAAGCCCGCAACTTGACGTGATAGAAGAGCAGGTCGATGTAAAAATCCTCGCCGCCGACTTCCAGATGGTACTGACTGCCCATGAAGGCAAATCCGGAGCCAAGTTCCAGCAGGAATTTGCGGATGTGGTCAAGCAGGCCCTTTTCGAGATCACGCTCGGCGGCGTCTCGCTGCAGAGTGAGGAACTCGAAGTTATAGGGGTCTTTGAGGAGCTCACGAGCCAGATCGGATTGCGGCGGTGGTAAGGAGCGTTCGAAATTGGTGACTGCTTTGCCCTGTCGCTCAAATAGCTTACTGTCGATATGGTGCACAAGGACGTTCCGACTCCACCCGTGCTCGATCGCTGCCTGTGCGTACCAGAGGCGCTCGTCTTGCGTTTTCAGGTAATCCAACAGGCGGACATTATGCCCCCAGGGTAATTGTGCAACAAGCTGTTGCACAATTGGTTCATCCGGCCAGGCTTCGGCAAATGCGCGCATATACTTGAGATTGCGAGGGGAGAGGCCGGTCATGTCCGGGAATTCTCGACGCAGATCGCTCCCGAGATTGTCGATGATTTTCGCGCCCCATCCCTGCTGCTGCTGTCTCTGCAGGATGTCACAGCCGATGCCCCAATAAAGTAGAACAAGCTCCTTGTTGACGGCGAGAGCCGCGCGGACCCGGGCAGTCCGGATGCGTGCCTTGATGTCCTTAAGGGGCCGTAACACAATAAGTTGACTATATGTGGCATATGGGCTATAATGCCATATGTCGACAAATAATACCCGAGACCTGCGGGTCACTGAGATCCGTTCAAAATGGGAGCTTC
>JBKQWH010000044.1:0-3866 GCA_052139635.1 Capsulimonadaceae bacterium | reverse complement strand
CATGAACTCGGCATGGGGGATGCTGTCGAAATATCCAGATAGGTCCGCGTCCACCACCTCGGTATGCCCCGACCTGAGCAGCCGCTCGACTTGGCCAACGGCGTCCAGGGCGCTGCGTTCCGGGCGATAGGCGCAGCACGAGATTATTGGTGTCAGTTCTCTTTTCGTCGAAAAGAGAACTGACACCAATAATCGGGAGCGAAACATTCAGTTCAAGCGGAGGCTGTTTCCGTCGTCGGCTATCCCCTCGAAATCTTCCGTGGAGAATCCCGATGACGACCGATCGTTTTTCGCGTCAGGCGTTCCTTGGCGAGCACAGCCAAGACGCGATCGAAGCCGCGACTGTCGGCATTGCAGGGCTTGGAGGTGGCGGGAGCCACTTCGTCCAGCAACTCGCTCACGTCGGCTTCCTCGACTTCGTGATCTACGACGAGGACACAGCCGACGACTCGAACCTGAACAATCTCGTGACCGCAACTGAGATCGATGCACGAAACTTCGTTCCCAAGATTGAACTAGCCCGGCGCCGAATTCTCTCGATTCGTAGCGACGCCCAAGTCGAGATGATCCCGAAGCGCTGGCAGGACCAACCCGAGCCGCTCCGCCGATGCGACATCGTTGTTGGCGCCGTCGATGGATTCGCTGAACGCCGCGAACTCGAAATTGCCTGCCGACGATACATGATCCCGTTGGTCGACATCGGCATGGATGTCCATCAGGCAGCGGATGAACCGCCGCGAATGGGCGGCCAAGTCATTCTTTCGATGCCCGGGTCGCCTTGCATGACCTGCCTGGGATTCTTGAACGACGCGGCTCTTGCGCGAGAGGCCGAGCGCTACTGTGCCGCCGGTCCGCGCCCGCAGGTGGTTTGGCCGAATGGTATCTTGGCCTCATCGGCGATCGGGGTCGCGATCAACCTGTTAACCGACTGGACGAAAACACTGCGCGGCCCCGTTTACATGCTCTACAACGGCAAGGACGGGACGGTGACGCCTCATCCGCGCCTCGTCCATTACCACGACGGCGATTGCCCTCACTTCCCGCCGGATCAGGTCGGCGATCTGGTATTTAAGGGATTGTGATGGCCTAGTCGCTGTCACACCACTAGCTTCAGGCCCTCGCGGGTCTGCCTTTCCGGTGAGCCGCATCGATCGACCGTAGTAAATCTTCCTTCATCCTGCAAATCGACTCGCCAAAACCATACAGCCCGATGGTCACGGCGGCGCGGCTCGGACGTTTGGGCAACGACGGATACACCGAAGGTCGGCAAGAATCGCGTCGAGCTTCCGCCCCCCTCGCGGCGCACGGCATCGCCGAGAAGCAATCTTCGACGATCCCCAGCAGTCATTCGTCGACCGACTCACGGACGGGGTGCGTCCGGGAAGACTTCTGGCGGACCTGATCAAACTAATTCAGGATCGGCGCCGCCATTTCAGCAATTCTCCAACGAATGCCGTTTTATCCCGCTGCGGCGTTCGGTGCGTGCAACATTCGCTGGCTTTCGCGCGTCGGTCACATCGGCCGTGGTGTGTCGGACCGACACGCTCAAAAATTCGGCACAGAGAGCATCAAATCGTCGCCGCTGACGCGGAAGGCTCAGGAAAAGTGCACGGCGAGTTTGCCGACGGTCCCAACGATTTTGGGAAAGTCGAGCGTAAGAGGGTGCGGAGGATCTTTCGGTGCCATCATTTGGTCTGAAGGTGATTGCGGCCTCAAGGCTTCGTCTCACCATTCCAGTCTTCTGCCAGTTTGTTCGGGTCAGTATTGAGGAGGAACAGGATAGCCTTATCGATCACCGGATCGGTGTGGGAGTTGACGTTCACTTGGGTATCCTTCACGATCTGGCTCTTGGGCCGGCTCCAGAACTGCTTCCAGCCCAACTTGCCGACGTGGATCAGCCCGTGTCCGATGAGGAAAGCCAAGACGTGCATGCCGACTTCGATCGAGAAGGCATCGATGCTGGGAATACTGTTATACTTCTCCTGATCTGTCCTGATGACCTCGCTGTCTTGATCTACGGCAGCGACGACGTCGGTGACCTGCGCTTTAGTTACGGTTTTCGCATGATCATCCAGCGAGGTCGAGGCGAACTCGACGTAGATCTCTGCGAGCCGGTTGAGCGGTATTGGGTAGGTGTGGGGCACGGGACATTCCTCCGTTGGGAAAGGCGGTCGTTCAGATTAAGCCGCGAAGGGTCAACCGCGGCGCCAGTCCGCCGCCGTCGTTGTCGATTAGGTCCGGGTTATCCTTCATCATGCCCCCGGCGGCACGCAGACTGACGTAGCTTGCGAGGCCGACGGTAAAGTCGTAGGCGTCCTTCAGGCTGATCTCGCCGTCGCCGTCCATGTCCGACGGGACCGGGTGGCCCGAGGGCGTTTTCTCTTGAAGCCCGGTTGTGAAATGGTGGACGAACGCGTCGTACACGTTGTCGGGTGGCAGCGCGGAACTGGAACTGTCCGAGGCCGAGACCGCAGCCCCCTTTCCTCTCCCGGCCGCATCCGTGCCGGCCGCGGCTACGAAGCGGGCTGCCATCGCGCGACTGAAGCAGTGGCCGAACACGCCCAGGTAATACGGTTGGGTGTTGCCAGCGAGGAGCCGCGCCATTTCGGCCAGCGTGAGGTACTCGGTGGCACCCCACAGTTCCAACCGTCCCGACACATCACCGTGGTTGGTGGTGTACAGCACGAACAGGTCCTCGTCGCTCAGCCCGGTGAGGGCGTTTGTGATCGCGGCTTGGGCGTGGGCAAGCGTTGCCACTTTCGTCCCCACGGGCCTATGCCACCCGAAGTCGTGGACGCCATCGTTGTTGTAGACCACCTGGATGTCGGCCGGATTGAACCCGTAGTGGTCCACGAGGCAGCAGTAGAACACGCATAGATTGTTGCGATAGCGAGGCATGTTCTGTCGCTCTGTGATGCCGCCACTGAGGAGAACGGCACGCCGTCGATTGAAGGTTTGGCTCAGGGGCATGGGAGATTTGCTAAGGAGTGGTACGCGCGAGGCGGCCCGTCAGCCGGCTGGCGATGATTCAGGGGAACGTTCCAACGGATAGTACCAATTGAGTTTGCCGTTCTTCTCGTAGGTCGCGCAAGGCACGAAGTGTGACGCGTCATCCTCTTCCGGGGGGAACAGGTGCTCTGCGGACCAGTCGTCGGTGCCAATGTCGCGGGCTGCGTCAAGACCGGCTACCCAGCACTCGTGTCCCCAATTGGCGTACGGCCATGGGTCGAAAACAAGCAGTACCCCGAGCGATGGCCTCCAGCCCTCCCGAATGATATTGCCACGGACGTCACGAACGATTTCCTGCGGATCAAGCGGCCGGTTTCGGTACGCCAAGCGGATCACACCCGGACACTCGTTTTCGTAGCGGACACCGAGCGAACGCATCATCTCACTGGCAATGTTCTTAATTCGGTGATCCATCCGGCCTAGGGCGTGTTCCACGAACGGATTTCTGGTCACGCGAACGTGCATCGAGTGGCCCTCCGAAACGGTGAGTGGCAATTTGGGAAATCGGAGAGGATTGGCAGCAATTCACCAGTAAATAAGAACTTGAGAATGCGATCTTGAGTCCATCGAGTTGTTCCCATAAATGAGTTACGCTGAATAGAACCGCAGTTCCCGGATAGCCCCTGACACTTACCACCACACTCCTGATAGTACCAGGTGCATGGCCGCAAGTCGAGGCTCCGAAGCGCGGTGGGCCCTCCGACTCCTACTGACCGCTGCGCAAAGAAGGTTACCCTCTTTGCAGAGATTCTGCTGGAAATCCAGGACCAAATGCTATGCGGTCGTAACCTTCATTGCGCAGCGGTCAGTAGGAGGCTGTCCATAAAACCTGTCGCCGATTCTGAGGATTGTGATGG
>JBKQWH010000043.1:0-2565 GCA_052139635.1 Capsulimonadaceae bacterium | reverse complement strand
CGCCATTGACGGTCCATTTGAAGCCGTACTGGGGAAAACCCGCCGTACGGAATTTTAGAGGGGGAAGGGGAAACCCGAAGCTCGCTTGAGCTCGCCGGGCGCCCCTTCCCTACTCGGCTCTTACGTGCTGTCTTCGAAACCAAAAACAAAGTCTGACACCACGCAGAGGGGCGGCATTGGCCGCGACCGTTCGTTGACGTCTAAGAGCTGCGCGTTGACTTTGCGGTATACGTCTGGCACACAAGGATCACCCAACGACGTGATTCGATGGCCTGGGTTTTCGGGCGATGGGCCGAGGCTCGAACTGGTCGCTGGAGTGATGCTGCCGACAAAAGGCGACCGTGGTATACTTTCCCTAGTTACTGTCGCCTTTATTGAGAGCAAGGACTCGGCCGTGAACCACATCGCGCTGGACAAAGAGGACGAAGCCGTCAGGCGGTTCGTGCTGTCGCTGCCGGTCGATGCCAACGGCTCCGTGCTGGAACTGGAGGGCCGGGCCGTGGCGTGCGTCGTGCCGGTCGTCGAGGAACCGGTCAAGGCGAACGGCGCCTGGAGCGAAGCGAAGAACGCCCGCCGCTGCGCGCTGATCGACAGTGAGATCGACGGCAGGCTGTCGGCGGGAGAAGCCGTGGAGCTGCACCTGCTGCAACGCGAGATGTTGGTCCATCGCCACAAGGTCGCTCCGTTGCCCTTGGCTGAGGCGCGTAAGCTCCACCAAGAGCTGCTGGCGAAGGCCCGGCGCCGGCCGAGCGAGTAGTGCATGACGCCCTTCACGTATTCACCCGAGCCGCATGTGCGCCGACACGGACCGCAAGGCTACGCCGACGCGGCCAGCAACCGGCCTTGGCTGCGCGACGAGTTCACCTTTCGTTGCGTCTACTGCCTGTTCCGGGAGCAATGGGGAAGGCTGCGAGGCACGTTCGACGTGGAGCATTTTCGCCCGATCGCTTCTCAACCGGGCGACAGATTATCCTACGACAACCTTCTTTATGGGTGCACGGCCTGCAACACCGGCAAGGGCAAACAGCTGGTCCCGGACCCGCTTACGGCCCTCGTGTGCGGCGACGTCTGGGTGAACGAGGACGGCACCATTGAGGGCCGTACCCGGCAGGCTCGCCGGCTCATTCGCGTGTTGGGGCTGGACGATCGCGAGTACACCGAGTTCCGACTGGTGTGGCTGGAGATTGTCGGTCTGGCAGCCCGAGAGGACCCGGAATTGTACCGCAAGCTGATGGGCTTCCCCAACGACCTGCCGAACGTCGCCCGCCTGCACCCGCCCGGCGGCAACAGCCGGCCGGAGGGAATCGAGCAGTCGTACTTTGTGCAAGAGCAGAAGGCTATCCTGCCGGAAACGTATTGACGGCCACACTGACCTAAGGCGCAACCGTCCTCGCCACGCGGAAACCCGTCGTCGGAGCGCGGGCGGAGAGGTGCAGCACCCAGCGTGTGCTGGATGTGATAGACATGGGAGTGGAATCGAGCGCCCACCCAGAAGGGGACATTCCTATTCACGGCGGGTCTTTGGGGGATTTAGGAAAGCATCGATTGCTGGCCCTTGGTCTGTTCACCTGGGAGGTCCATCATGCTTTGATCTGCACGAGCGTCGCTCGGAGGGTAGTGCTGTCCCATGAAAACCGCGGCTATGCGAGGGTGTGCCCGGAATACAGCCTTCAGCCGAGAGGACGACTACCCCATCCTTCGGCCACGCCGGGAAAGTGATTACAGAAAACTTCCCAGACCACCTATCCTGCGGCCAGTAATAAGGATGTCCCCTTTGGCTTTCCCTAATCCACCCGGCAATGCTCGATCATATCGGCAATGCCAAGGTCAGGATCTTGTCCCCGCCTGTCCAGGGCAGCGCGTACTTGTGGAAAGGCGAAAAAAACGCGCAGCCAATTGTCCATGGCTCTCGACTGAATCTGCGTCTCGTTCAGCCAACGAGACAGGGTAGCTTCCGCAATTCCAAGGCGGTCGGCGGCCCCTTTCTGAGTCATCCTGATACGCTCCAGCGCTGTCCGAATTTCCTCCGGCGTGAGCAGGTGCAGATGCGAGCGAAGTGCGGCGTTGATCTGGTCGTCAACCCTTTCCGTGAAGACCTTCTCGCCACAGGCCTGACAGACCGGGGCGTCGAGATGGGGGATCGTGAAAGAGTACAAGCGCCCGTCATGCCGAAGTTCGGCATCGTAGGATGCTGTGGTCATGATGACCTCGTCCTTGCCGCAATGACGACATCGCCAGGGCAAAGGGCGTTCCGCACCAAAAGGGCGCTTTGGTTCTATTGAGTGCTTAGGGTCAGGGTTCATGGACATTCACCACAAGGATCCACGATTCGTCGTCGACCACCGGGAGCCGGTAAGTCAAGCGTGTTTCGATGTACACAATCTTGCCGTGAATCGGCATTCGAAGGTCATAATGGAACTCATATATTTCCGACCACTCCGGACGGGTTTCCGCGACTTCGTCGATTTCCCCGCCGCCACTTACGAACTGGCACATCAGGCGGCTGATATCCCTGAGTGCAATGGAGTGCAGTTCTCGTTTGATCCATCTATATGCCCGTTCAGT
>JBKQWH010000042.1:0-28736 GCA_052139635.1 Capsulimonadaceae bacterium | reverse complement strand
CGACCACGTCGGGCCGGTAGTGGGTGTCCCGAAAGCGCGTCGCGGGCAAGAAATCGGCGGCCTGGTCCGGCCCGCGGTTGACGTGCCAGCCGATGAGGTCCTCGGCGCCGGGCGAGCAGTCGAAGTACCCGGCGGGAGTCCAGGCGACCCACCGCTTGCGATCCGCATGCGGGAACAGGGTCAACAACTCCTGCCCGTCGGTCATCCGGTACCAGTGGATCGTCCCGTCGGTCAGCTTGGCAACCGCGATACGGCCGTCACCGCTGATGTTGACGCCACATGCATCGGCGTCAATCGGAGTTCGCCATATCTGGCTTCCCACGTCGCTGAAGCGATACAGGTGCCAACTGGCGCTCAGCACAATGGAATGGTTGTCCGGCGCAATGGCGACGAATTTCGACACGGCGCGTTTGACAATCGGAAGCGTGCCTCCATTGAGCGTCGTTGTACCTGAGGGTATGCCGCCGACCTGAATTGTGGCTGACGAGGTGCGCGGCCCGGCCATCGCCGAGGAGTCACCGATGCCAAGGGAACACCCGTTGTCCGCGATGGAGAATTCGTGCCCTGTCTTGACCGTGTCGGAAGCGCCGTAGCTGAAAGCAACGTGCCGGCCATCGTCGGAAATGCGCCACGACTGCTGGCCCTTCAAGTCGGCGGCCGGAGCCCCGGTCTCGAAGACAATCTGACCGTCGGCCGCCATGGCGCCAACGGTGGCGTCCGCGGCTCCCCAATACACGCCGCCGTCCTGCCGCGACGCCAGGCCGTAGATGCCATCGCCGGCAACCGGGGTGTCGACGGGAGCCGATTGCCCGTAGTTTTGCCAGCGACGGACCACGTAGCCCTTCCGTCCGGCGACGGTCGTTCGATAGCGGCCGGCAGCCGCGAGCGTCCGGCCGTCGGCGAACCAGGCCACGCTGCCCAGGTCGGCGCCCGGGACCGCCTCCGTCGAGCCGCCGCCCGCCGCATCCTCGAACCCCGTGAACCGGGTGATGTCGGAATTGCAGGTCAGTACAAGCACCCGCATGTCGCCGGCGAACCCCACCGCGAGGTGGCTTGCATCCGGCGAGAACGCCACGGTGCATGGATGTTGACGAGCGACGTTGTAGCGCTGGTCGAGAGTGAGCAGTGTGGTCGATCCGCTCGTCACCGCGTAAAGCCGAACGGCGTGGTCCTCGGAGGCCGACGCGAGTCGAAGGCCGGACCGCGACGTCGCGAAGGCGAGTCCGAACACCTTTTCGTCGTAGTCCTTATCCTGAGCCACCAGCGTGTAGTCGGTGGTGTTGTAGAGCAGAAGCCCGCTGCCCGCGCCCGTGCCCGCCGCCAGATACTGCCCATCCGGACTGTAAGCGAGTTTATATGCCCGCTGCCGAAGCCCGCCGATCAGGCTGACGATCTGCCCGCTGGTGCGATCGAAGATATAAATCGTGTACCCACCCTGGGGTGTCCCACCGGTAATGCCGCAGCATGCGATCCGCTGTCCGTCCGGCGTGATCGCAACCGAGTACAGGATGCCGGCATAGGACGCTTCGATGGGATACAGCCCCGCGCAGGGCGCGGGAATCGGCGGCCGGAGGATATTGAGGAGGTCCCCCGTGCCAGCATCCCAGACACGAACCGATTTGTCGTTGGAGCATGAGACGAGATAACGCTGCTTCGCATCCGTGCAGACATCGTTGACGCGGGACGAGTGCTCCCCGGTCTCGATCTGGATTTGCGGCGCGTCGTCCGCGTCGGCAACCGCTCGATATTCGACCGCCGGCGCGAGAAGCAGAATTGTCAGGAGTGCCCATCGAACGATATAAGCCACGGAAACCCCACCCTGGACCTTTGTCTTGAACGATAATATAGTAATCGTGAGAATCGTCGCGGACGGCGAATCGACCCGCGAATGAATTTCGTGGGCTGCCGTGGAGAACGTCCTCCGTACGGAAGAGGAATCGCTTCATCTCCGCAATATGCTTGCAGCCATTGCTCGGCACTCAGATGAGCAACACCCGGTCATGCATTCCTAAGTTTCCGTGGTTTCCGTGCTTTCCGTGGTTAAATCCGAAATTCGGCCCTCCGAGGCTTCGAGACGCGATACCTCGGCCGGAGTCCCGTCGGGCCGCGATGGGAAAATCGAGCATTGTCGGCGGCTTGACGCCGGCGGGGTGCTGGCGATCGTTAGTGAGGTCTCGCACCCGGTCGTACGTGTACGCGGCAAGCATGTTGAAGTCGAGCAAGCCGGAGCGGTCGTAGTCTTGTGTGTGGTCGTAAGCGGCCTGCCCATCCATTGCCTCGATCAGGGCTGTGGTAAAGGCACCGTTGTGCCAGTCCGGGTTTTCGATCGCGGGTTCATCCCCGGTCGCAGCCGCAAAAACCACGGCCCCGTTGGTGGCATCGACTAGCGCGTTGATGAACCCGGTTGTGTTCGGGCCCCCGGATGCGTCGCCCCCGTAGCAGGAGTCGTCGAACAGTATAACTTTGGCCGGGATAGACTTCAGTGTGGTAAAGAGGTCCGTTCCCGGCAAGCCGGTTCTGCGCAGCCCGGCGTGGTCGTAGTTGCTCGGAAGGAAGTAGTAGTTTCCGGAATCGGAAAGACCGTGCCCGGCAATGTAAATCATCACAACATCGTTGGAATCGGTCGCCTGATGCACCAGCCAGTCCAGACCGTCCTCGATCGCGTCCTTGGTGGCGAGGCCGTCGGTGAGCGGACCGTTGTTGTAAACCCGGACATCGCGGTAGAGCGTGCCCTGCTGGAGCTTTACGGCATCCACGAAGGCCGTGGCATCCCGCGCCGGAAACATCAGACTGCGGACCGATTTGTCGTCATACGCCCCCACCCCAACCGCGAGCACATACAGGATGGGCTTGGGACCGGCATTCGCTTCGCTCCAATCGTCGATACGCTCAACTCCTTTCGCCTCGGTAGCGCCCGCATCCGCTGTCGCCGAGTCGATCTTGAGCGCGACCGTCGCCGCCGCGCTCGATCCGTCCGTGCTCTGCGCGATCAGCGATATCGTGCAGTCACCCGGAGTCACCGGAACGGCCATCCCGAGCGTGACGCCGAACGGAGTCGATGTGTCCTCGGCCATCAGCGAGAGTGGTCTCGGATCGCCGGAAGGCCGCCCGTTGACCAGCACACGAATGTCGGTGGCCGGATCGCCGGACGGAGTACGGATATTGTACTGGACGAAGACTTTTTCACCGACCACGGTCGACACTCCGTCCATCTGGCCGGTTTCCGGAGAGATGATCGTGACGACCGGTGGCTGCTTCGTTGCGACGATCGACGCCGCCTGCGCGACCGTCCCCGAAGTCCTGCCGGCCGTCTGATCGGCCTGCGTGACCGCCGCGGCCTCGTCCAGAGCGGTCAGTATCCGCCCGACCACGTCGGGCCGGTAGTAGGTGTCCCGAAAGCGCGACGCGGGAAAGAAATCGGCGGCCTGATCCGGCCCGCGGTTGACGTGCCAGCCGATCATGTCCTCCGCGCCGGGAGAGCAGTCATAGTACCCGGACGGCGTCCAGGCGACCCACCGTTTGCGATCGGCGTGCGGGAAGAGGGTCAGCAACTCCTGTCCGTCGGACATGCGGTACCAGTGAATCGTCCCGTTCCCGAGGGCCACTACCGCGAGCCGGCCGTCGCCGCTGATACTGACATGATGTGCGTCGGCGCTGATCGATGTTTTCCAGACGGCTTGTCCGGTGCGATCGAATTTGTAGACGTGCCAGCTTGTGCCCAGGACGATCGAGCTATCGTCCGGCGCGACGGTGCCGACCTCGGATATCTCGTGCTTCTCGATCGTGAGGGGAACGCCATTGAGCTGTGGGGTTTCCGACTGAACGCCGTCGATCCGAAGCGCCTTCGACGAAGGGTGAGGCACGTCCAGCGTGGACTGCCCGTGCGCGGCCAGGACGCCGCCCCCGTCATTGAGCGAAAAGTCTTGACCCGGAAGATCGACATCCGCTGCGCCGTAGCCAAAATTCACCTGCCGTCCGTCATTGGAAACGCGCCAGGGCCGTACACAACTCAAGTCCGCTTCGGAAGCGCTGGATCGGAACACGACGTGCCCGTCCGCCGCGATGGCGCCGATCGTCGAGTCGCCGGATGCCCAGAATATCCCGCCGTCCTGCCTCGAAATCAGCCCGAAGATGCTGTCGTTGGCCACCGGTATGTCGACGGTCTCCGCCTGGGCGAAGTTGGGCCAGCGCCGCACAACCTCGTGCAGTTGTCCGTCGAATGTCTTGCGATACAGCCCCGCGGCGTAGAGCGTTCGGCCGCCGGCGGACCAGGCGACCGATCGCAGGTCATCATTCGCGCTATCGCTGGACGACGCGAGGGTGACGGTTCTCTCCGCGACGAATCCCGAGGCGGCCGAATTGCACGCCAGCACCAGCACCCGCATATTGTGATAGAGACCCACAGCGAGACGCCCGCAGTCCGGCGAAAACGCTATGGAGTACGGCTGCAGGCTGCTTGCCGCGACGTACGTGGCATCGAGAGATAACGTCTTTTGTGAGCCGTCCGCAACAGTATAGAGATGGACTGTGCCGTTCAGGGAGGCGGCTGCCAACCGCAGGCCGGGCGTGGCGCCGCTCACCATGCCGAAATCCAGACCGAAAACCTTATCGTCGTAGTTCCTGTCCTGTGCCGCAAGGCTGTAGTCGGACGTTCGAAACAGGAGCACGCCGCAGCCGGCGCCGGTGCCGGCCGCCAGGTACTTCCCATCGGGGCTGTAGGCGAGTTTGTAGACTTGCCGGGTCAGTCCGGTGATTCGCTTGTCCATCAGACCGGTGATGCGGTCGAAAATGTAGATCGTGTATCCGCCTTCCGGGGAGCCACCCGTCCAACCGGCGCAGGCGACCTGTTGAGCGTCCGGGCTAATCGCCACGCCAAAGAGCTTGCCGGCGTGCCCGGCTTCAATGGGGAACCGGCCGGCGCACGGCGCAGGGATCGGAGGCCGGATAACGTTGAGCAAGTCGCCGGTGGCGGCGTTCCATACGCGGACGGTTGCGTCGTAAGAGCAGGAAGCGAGGTACCGCTGGCGGGCATCGGTGGAGATGTTGTACACGAAGGACGAATGGACGCCGGATTCGATCTGTATTCTTGGCGCATTGGCGTTCGATCCCGTCGTCGATCCCTCCAACGGAGCGGCCGACAGCAGGCCATGCCCGGCATTGAGAATGAGCAGCGCGACGAACACCAGTCGCCAAGAAACCGCCATGAGTAGCAACCTCGCCTCTTCATAACATACGCTGCCGGATTTAGGTTCCTTTACCGCCTAACCCGGCGTAACCGGAACGAAGAGTGTGAAGGATTTAACCACGGAAAGCACGGAGACTCTTAGAACTCCAAACTACGGTATGGTGCGGCTGGTCCGGTTGTCCCTTCAGCCACACGAATCGCCAATTCATCGCATCTCCCTGCTCAGTTTACCATCCATGCATTCGAGACTCGGCGGGACCGGACGGATCGCGGTGCCCGAGGGCACCACTTGCAGGATTCTTGCATTTTTATGAGTGTAATATATGCGCATTCGGCGGGTACCTCATACGAACGTTGGCGTTCGAGATGCGATTGCGATGCGGACAGCAGGAAGGATCGAACATTGCAATTGGGACGTCGAGGACGACAGTACTGCCCCGCTCATGGATAAGTTCTGTGCCCTGCGCAAGCAAGGCCTTGCGACAAGCGCCGCGCTGCAAGCGCCCAACTCGCGCTGCTGGGCCAGCCGGCCGTACCCGGCGTCTCAAACGGTACGGCAAGCCGCGGCATCTCCCGCGTTGAGCCGCCCAATGTTTACTCTCTCGACCCATCTCACCCGTATGCCCACCCGGCCTTTTGGGCGCCCTTCGAGCTCATCGGCCGGTGGCAATAGAGGAAAGGTTGCTCCGCGGGAATACGGATCGGCCGCATCTGTACGTGCGGGGCATGATCAGCCCATGATGGGTGTCATGGGCTGCGGTACGGGTGGGCGCCGCCTATTTGAGCATCGACGCCCACTTCTCGCGGAACTTCAGGACTTTGGGCGCGATGACAAGCTGGCAGTAGTACTGATCGGGATTCTGCTCGAAGTAGTCGTGGTGGTAGCCCTCCGCCGGGTAGAAGTTGGTGAAGGGCACCACCTGGGTCACGATGGGATCGGGCCAGATATGGGCCTTGTTGACCTCGTCAATCACCTCGTGCGCGACTCGCTCCTGATCCGGCCCGTGCGTGAATATCACCGAGCGGTACGATGAGCCGATATCGGCGCCCTGCCGGTCCAGAGTGGTCGGATCGTGCACGGTGAAAAAGATCCTCAGAATCTCCGCGTACGTAATCCGGTTTGGGTCAAAGACGATCTGCACCGTCTCCGCGTGCCCGGTCGTCTCGGTGCAGACCTGCTGGTAGGTCGGGTTAGGTACGGAACCGCCGGCGTAGCCCGGCTCCGTGCTGTCGACACCCTTCAACTCTTGAAAAATCGCCTCGGTGCACCAGAAGCACCCACCGGCCAGCGTGGCCACTTCCTTGCCCGGGGGTACCTGTACGGCGGTATGCGGAAGCGTGTTAGCGTTAGTCATGGTTTCCTGCTCTGCGCCGGCTTTGAGCCCACCCGCAAGACCGGCAAGATAAATGCCCATTATGACCAGGGCGACAGCCGCGAGGAGCGGCCGCAAAACGAGCATTGAGATTCGGGAATGCAACCCGGCGCCCCCCTCTCGAAGTTTCTTACCCCGTATAACCGGATGACCGCGCCGATTCGTTCCATGGGATCGTCGCCGTGGGCCGTTTCATCCATCTGGCGTGGGAGGTTGGACTATGGACGCGATGGACTGATGCAAAAACGCGTCGAACATTGTCCATAATAAGGAGACCGTCGAGTTTGCCGTTGACAAGGACTTCGATACAGGTACATGAACATAAATCCCGCCGAAGAATACGCAAAGTTAATCGAAAAGCTGCGCCGGATCGAGGCGCTTTATGCGGGGGCAACGACGCCCGGCGAACGCGTTGCTGCCGCGGAGGCGCACCGGCGTGTATCGGCCCGCCTAGCGGGACTGAAGCAGCCAGAACCTGCCAGGGAGTATCGGTTCTCTCTCGACAACTCATGGTCTCGAAAGCTCTTCCTGGCCTTGCTCCGGCGCCACGGGCACCGGACCTACCGATACCCGCGCCAACGGTACAATACCGTGATGGTGCGACTGCGGGAATCGGCCGCCGATACGTTGTGGGAAGAGTTTGTCGCCCTCGACCAGGCACTGCGCGATCATTTCAACGCCCTGGCCGAGAGGATTATCGCCCAGGAGATCTCCGAGGACATCACAGAGGCGGAGGAGGTCGATGTGCCGACGCGGTCGTCCGGGCCGTAAGCGCTCCGGCAACGAGTTCGGCCATTCGGAATCAGGAAGTTTCACCACGGAAAAGACGGAAAAGGCGGAAGTTTCGGCGTTGCCGTGCTATGTGATTACTGTGCCTTGGTTGCTTTCGGCGGATCGATGTGGTACCGGTGCGCCTCGGCCCACTTACCCTGCGTGCGCAGGAAGTCGACGATCGTGGACTGAATACTCGGGCGCAGTGTCGAATCGAACTTAGTCGCTGTCTCGAGCAGTTGGATGCCGCCCGCGTCACCGGCGCGCAGCATCACCATGCCGGCCAGGGACAGCGCCTGCGACGAGCGCGGGAAACTTCTGGCGAGCATCTTCGCGTTTGCGACGGCGGCCCTGGCCCCGTCGAACCGCTCGACGAGCTCGACATACTCGACGCCCTCCTCCATGCTCAGGCCCCGCGTATCCTCGATTTCCTCGAGCACCTCCCGCCGCTGTCGCAGTGAAAGCGCCTCATTGTGCTTTTCCGACCAGACATCGCGGATCCCGCGCCGCCATTCCGCGTCCATCACGGCCGTGAGCGTGTCGCACGAAGGGCCGAGCAGGTCCTCGGCGGCGGATCGGCGCGCCTGAACGGGAGGCGGGAACGGAGGTTTCGGCGGCTCGAGAGCGCTGCCGGCCAGACCTCGAAATCCCAGCGCTGACAGCCGCTCGCACAGAGACGGGTGAGACTCTTCGGGTCGACTTGCAACCAGCCACGCCTCAAGAAGCCAGCTCGTGGCTTCGTACGCGGTAAGCGGCGGGAACCGGTCGTATTTGAACATACTCGTAAAAGGCGTCCCAACCGGATGCGGGTGATCCTTGACGGGCTCCATGACTGCGGGCCAGATCCGGTCGTCCAAATACCGCCGCTGCAGTTCCACCGCGACGAGTGTTTCCGCCGTGAACTGAGCGCCCGCCACTTCGACCGCGCACTTGTCGGCGACGGTCTCGTCCGCGCGTGCAAGTGCGAACGTCTGGGCGTAGAAATAGGGAGCGTACCATTTGAGAAATGGCGTGAAGATCCAGTTTCGCTCGACATGCGTTGCGATACGGAGCCATGTTTCGCGCTGGACGTATATCCAGCCCGCAAACCGGCTGTGAGTCTGCGACAGATGCCCCATTTCGCGCGCGATGACGGCCCGAAACTGATCTCGGGACAGCGCCTTCATCAAGGGCAATCCGACGATGAGATAATTCCGCGACGGACCGATCATGCCGAACCGCGGCACACGTACCACGCCGGCGTCGAAGACCTCGCTCAGCAGGACATGATCAAGCTTCGGGGCGTGCAGGGCGGTGGAGATTTCGTCGAGAAAGGTGTTCAGGCGTGTCGCGGTCTCTCGAGTCAGCTCGGGCCCGCTGGGCGGGGGGATCACGATCCACAATGCCTTCAGCATCGCTCCAATCAACACGCCCAGCCCGATCAGAAGAGGGACGAACAGGCGCGCGACGCTGCCGCCCGCGCCCGGCACACTTTGCTGCAGGTCCGTTACGACCCAGAAGGTGCCGGAAACCAGCATGCCGAGCATGGCCAGGGCCGCAACGAGTACCGCGACGATGTATATGTGCGGTAACCACGCGAGCACGGCCACCGAGATGGCGTACCTCCGCGGGTTGAGGCGAGCGAATTGCTCGACATTCCGTACAGTATGTTCGAATTCCCTGTCTTCCGTGCTCATCATTGATCGCGGTTTTCCTCACATTCGATGGCGAGGTTACGTGGTCTGGGCTGGACTTCGGACTTTCGCCTCCAGTTTACCACAAACCGTCGATTGCCGGTCGTGTGGTTTGAAGCAGCCGTGGAAACATCGCCTTTCGCCCGTCCGCGGGCGCTGCGCGATGGGAAAGCGCGAATCGTTTGACAATCCGGCGGTAATCGGGTAATCTTTCCGCAGAAGATTACGCAGGGAACCGCGATGAGTTGCGGCACAACCATGTCTTTTCGGCGCACATGAGACGACTCCGCATCAATCCAGTCTCAGGAGATCAAGAACGTCCATGCTCAAAGGTGTCATTGCAGCCGGCGGAAACGGAACCCGCCTGCGCCCGCTGACGCGGGTCACTAACAAGCATCTGCTTCCCGTGTACAACAAGCCGATGATCTACTATCCCCTTCAGACCCTCGTCCACATGGGGATTAAGGATATCTTGATCATTTCCGGCAAGGAGCATGCGGGTGATTTTCTCAACCTGCTCGGCTCCGGCCGCGAGTTCGGCGTTCGTCTGCAGTACGAATTGCAGGACGAAGCCGGCGGGATCGCGCAAGTGATCGGTCTGGGGGAGCGCTTTGCGGAGAACCAGCCGATTGCCGTGATTCTCGGCGACAACATCTTCGAGGATGTTGACACGCTGGCTCAAGCCGCGAAGGATTTTGCCCAGCAGAAGGTCGGCGCCAAGATTTTCCTCAAGGAAGTGGACAACCCCCAGCGCTTCGGCGTCGCCGAAATCGCCGGCGATCGGATTGTCGATATCGTCGAGAAGCCCAGCGAGCCCAAGAGCAACTGGGCCGTGACCGGTCTCTACCTTTACGACCCCGAGGTTTTCGACATCATCCGCAACCTGAAGCCGTCGGCCCGCGGCGAGCTGGAGGTCACCGATGTCAACAATGCCTATATCCGCTCGGGCCGCATGACCTATCAGAAACTCACGAGTGAATGGACTGACGCCGGCACGTTCGCCTCCCTCCTGCGCGCCACCAACCTCGCCGCCCGCATTGCGGACGCGGAAGACGACGACTAGGGCGACAAGCATAAACCACCCTGGCGGTTGAAACCGCGGCGATATCTCCTCTCATTTGAGCAAGACGAAGTCGAAGTTCGGCGGATCGACGTGGTTCTTTTGCAGCGTCATGATGACCTGACCCAGATGGTAGGTCTGGTGGTTGACGATGTGGAATACGATCTCGTCCACGGTAAGATCGAACTCGCCGGCGGGAATTACGATGGGAATTGACCGCTTCGAGCCGGCCTCGTCGACAGCGGAGACGAACTGAAGTGTCTTCGCGCGAACAGCGGTCCAGTCGGCCATGATCTCCGCCACCGTCAACGGCGCACTGTCCTCATATCGCGCCGGAGACGCTTCGCCAAGGAGTCGAGCCACCCACCGCCGCTCCGCCCCGATCATGTGGGCGCACAATTCGCGGATCGATTTGAAGTCCGACAGCGTGTCAAAATCCGTGTCGAACAAATCCGGGTGGTCGGCAAGGATCGGCCCAAGCTGACGGATGCAGTTTTCGGAGTATCTCATCAAGGATCGAGGTTCCATACTCCCATCATACCCGCATCTCATAACGTAACGCGGCCATATCCGTCGCTTCTATCCACCGGAAACAAGGATTTGGCTTCCTTGCCCGGCTTCGCCGCCCCGGCCCTGAGCGCCAACAGGGACTGCTGGACCGAGCACTGGTAGCATGCGATGTGGCAGAGACGGTCGGCGCGTCACCGTTTTGCCGCACTCCGGTATAATGGAAATAGCGGACTGGTGCGGGCGGTGCGGCGGTCCGATATTGGGATTCGCTAAGGAGGTTTCCATGTCTCAAGAAGCCTTGATCTCCGAGGCCGAGTTGGATCGTCTATCACAAATCGGTCGAACGCTGTATGATGAGCACTTGAAGGCCGTGCTCGAGCCGGAGCACAACGGCGAGGATGTGGCCATCCACCTCGACACCGCCGATTATGAGGTCGGCCCGCGCCGCCGGCGCCCTCATTTTGCCGTGCGCAAGCGGCACCCGGAGGGTGGGTACATCATGGTGACCACGGTTGGACCCCCTGTTCCGGACGACCCTTTGCGTAGTGTGTGGCAAAGACTGCGCTCCGTACCCTCTATCCTGCCCATACGATTCTTGTCGTTGTCCGATTTGGCCTAGTGCGACCGGTTTACGCGCCGGCGGCGACGACGAGGCGCTCGGCGGTCGAGAGGGCATCAGGGAGCTTCGATGGGTCCTTGCCTCCGGCCTGGGCGAAGTCGGGGCGGCCGCCTCCCCCGCCGCCGACCACTTTGGCGGCTTCGCGTACGATGTTGCCGGCGTGGACGCCGCGGTCGACCTGGTCCTTGCTGACCTTCACCGCCAGCGACACCTTCCCGGACAGATCGGCCCCCAGAATCACGACGCCGGAGCGGAGGCGGTTCAAGACCTCGTCGGCCATTGTGCGGAGCGCCTCGGCATCGGGCGCGAATTCCAGAAGGTGGGTGACAACCTTGACCCCGCCGATCTCGCGGGCTCCGGCGACCAGATCGACAACGATATTGCCGGCCGCGGCGCGCTGGAGCTGGGCGAGTTCTCGCTCGCTGTCCCGCAACTGGGCCTGCAGTTTCTCGATCACGGGCACGACATTCACCGGCGTTGTCTTGAGCGTGGCGGCCGCGGTGCTCAGGAGACGCTCCTGGTCCAGGGTCCGCATCAGCGCGGCCTTCCCCGTCACCGCCTCGATCCGGCGGACGCCGGCCTGGCTGCTGCTCTCGGAGGCGACCTTAAAGATGCCGGCCTGCGACGTATGCTGCAAATGCGTGCCCCCGCAGAACTCCAGGCTGTAGTCGCCCGTCTGAACCACCCGAACGATGTCGCCGTACTTCTCGCCGAAGAGCATCATGGCGCCCATCTTCTTGGCTTCCGCGATCGGCTTCTCGAACGTGTGCACCGGCAGGTCGTCGAGGATCTTCTCGTTGACAATGCCCTCGACCTCCCGGATCTGCTCATCGGTCATGGCGCTGTCGTGCGAAAAGTCGAACCGTAAACGGTCCGGCGCGACCAGGGAGCCGCGCTGGTGGACGTGCGACCCGAGGACCTCCTGCAGCGCCGACTGGAGCAGATGTGTCGCCGTGTGGTTACGGCGGATAGCACCGCGCCGGGGCGCGTCGATCCGGGCATCGACCGCGTCGCCCACCCGGAGCACTCCGGCAGTAACCACGCCGATGTGGAACCAGTAGCCGGATTCCTTCTGCGTGTCGGTGACGTCGAACGCTCCGTCCGTGCCGTGCAGCCAGCCGATATCGCCAATCTGGCCGCCGGCCGCGGCATAGAACGGGGTCCGCTCCAGCACGATCCGGACCTCATCGCCCTGCCGGGCGGAGTCGACCACCCCCCCGCCCGCGACCATGCCGGCGATCCGCGACGTACTCTCGTCGTGCGTGTAGCCCAGGAAGACGGTCTCCGCGACGCCGGCGGCGCGCAACTTCTGGATGGCGACATTGGCGACCATGACCTGCTTCTCCGTGTCGCCGCGCGAGATGATCTCGTGCTGCGCCAGGAGATCGTCGTACTGCGCGAGATCGACGGTCAGGCCCTTCTCTCGCGCGATCTCGGCGGTCATCTCGACCGGAAAGCCGTACGTTGTCGCCAGGTCGAACACGTCTTTTCCGGAGACGGTATCGCCGGGCGCGAGGGCAAAGACGATGCTCTCGAAGCGCGCGGACCCGCCCGACAGGGTCTTGCGGAACTGGTCTTCTTCATTGGCCGCGTGGCGAAGGATGGTGTCGCGCTTCTCGAGGACCTCCGGATAGACGTCCTGGTACTGCTCGATGATGGCAGGGATGGCCTCGGCGAGGAACGGCTTCTCGATGCCGAGCGTACGGCGGCCGGCGAGCATGGCGCGGCGCATCAGGCGGCGCAGGACGTAGCCCTGCGCGTTGTTGGAGGGGAGGACGCCGTCGCCGATCAGGAAGGTGGTTGCGCGCACGTGGTCGGCGATGCGCCGGAACGCGATATCGGTAAGCGAATCGTCGGTGCGTGTGTAGACCTTGCCGGAAATCTCCTGCAGGCGGGCCAATGTCGGCGCGAACAGGTCCGTTTCGTAGGGCCCGCGGACATCCATCAACACAGCAGCCGTTCGCTCGAGGCCCATTCCGGTGTCGATGTTCTTCTTCGGCAGGGGAGTCAGCACACCGCCGTCGCCGCGCTTGAACTGGGTGAAGACGAGGTTCCAGATCTCGAGCCACCGCTTATCGTCCCAGACGCCGTCGGGAGTGGCCGGGAGATTCGGCTGCGTGTCGTAGAAGATCTCCGAGCACGGCCCGCAGGCGGTATTAGGCCCGTCGGTAATCACGTTGGCCGGCCAGTAATTGCTGTCCTGGTCGAACCGAAATATCTTGCGCTCCGGCATGCCGGCCGCCCGCCAGAGGTCGAACGCGTCCTCGTCGTCCTTGTAGATGGTCACCCGCACGCGGTCGATGTCCAGCCCGAGGATGTCGAACAGGAACTCCCACGCCCAGGCGACCGCCTCCGGCTTGAAGTACCCGCCGAACGAGAAGTTGCCGAGCATCTCGAAGAACGTGCAGTGGCTCGTGTCCCCGATATCGTCGATGTCCTTCGTCCGCAGGCACTTCTGCACGGTGGTCACCGAGTTCCGAGGCGGCACCTGCTCTCCCAGGAAGAACGGGACCATCGGCACCATGCCGGCCACGGTAAACAGCAGGGTCGGATCTCCCGTCACCAGCGAATCCGATGGCATCCGCAGCGCGCCCTTGGACTCGAAAAACTCTAAATATCGCCGTCGAATCTCGCTTCCAAGCATTCTCTTCTCCCAACGTCGCATTCGGCTATTAGTATAGCATAGGAAAGCACGACAGTTGTACGTGGCGGACGGCGGGGGGACGGCAAGGACGAATGGACATGACTCAAGGAATCTTGGGACGGGGAGCACGGTCCGGACGAAAAAGACCGGAGAGGCATTGGCAATGCCTCTCCGACGGGGGAAGTTGCGGATTACCGGTCGGCCGGGACGAGAAAACCGACCGACCAGGTCTGGCTGAACTTGAGGCTGACATTGAGCGCCTCAAACAAGAGGGCATCGGTACTGCTGAGCAGTACGCCGTCACGGGCCGGCCCGACGACGTCGACGGCATGCAGGACCAGGGGATGGGTGCCGCCCACGCCGGCTTGCGCGGCGTCGAGTGTTCGGTAATAGCGAACGATCGATTCGTCCTGAATCTGATCCGGTGTCGGCACATGGGTGCGGTCCGGATAGAGCAGGAACATACCGGTGGCGTAGACCGCCGGCGACGGGGAGCGCTGAATATCGGGGAACCCGGTGACATCGATCAAGATCCCCGTAAACGAGCCCAGGTCGACCGGCGCGGCGGCGGCGGAGGCAGCCGAAACGGCGGGTTGCGCGGCCGGCACCGACGTCGAGACGGTCACGGCGGCAACCGCGGTCACGGTGGCGACGGACCGAACAGGAGCGGTGTCCGATGCGGCCGCCGGCGTCGTTGCCAGCGGCGGATTGGTCGCGGTTACGGCGGGTGCCGTAACCTGAACGATGGCGACGGCCGGTGACACGGCGGTCGCGTCCGCCCGGGCGGGGGATTGCCCCCAACCGAACGGAGCGATGAGCGAACTGAGTAGTACGGCGGTGCAGGCCGCCGAAACACGTGCGCTGTTCACAGAAAAACTCCTTGCTGCTGCGAAACCGAACACATGAAACGGCGAGCGGTTTCCCCCCGAAAAACCGTGCTGCCCTGCACGGCCAACGCGTTGGGAAATCCTCGGTATAGGAATAAAGCCGCCCCCATGGCACTGGGCGGCATGCACAAAGCAGCAGCGAGCGATTTGCGCGGAGTAAAGAGAGGGTGTGCTTGCCTATCAGAACGACAACCGGACTTATAGTCTCTATTGCCGTTATAAATATACAAGTTCGACTGCAGCCGCCGTTGGAAGGTCGGCGTTGCGCGCCGTGCGTTCTCGCTGAAATCTCACTCATCCGGCCCACCGCGCGCGTTCGCGAAGCGGTTGCCGATTAAATATGCGTCGCTGTCGACGTCCCACCTCCGATACAAGAAGATTATCCAAAGTCCGCGCTGCTGGGCGCTGAACCGGCGCATCCTCTCTCAAATCCAATTGTACCGGGTCGGTTTCGTTTATTGATATGAATTAAAATCGACTTCAATCAGGCAGACGGACCGAACTCATCCTCGCCCGCGCCGATGTGGACTCGCAGCATGAACCAGTAGACCGGATAGGCAAGAGCCGCGTTGTAAACCGACTCCCCGAGCAGCGCCTGAAACCACCGGCGCGCGTGGTGCATCCAGGCTGGCGGGACCATGGCGCCAAAGATAAGCTCGGAGGCGAGCGTGATCGTGAAGGCCACAACCGGGGGAACAACGGCGACGTTTCCTCGAATGACGACCTGATTGAGGCCCACCGCGAACGCGCCGGCCACGGTTCGGCTCGTCATAATGGAGCCAACGTACATACCGAGCAAGGCGGACTGCAGCAGGCCGGCCCAGAGGGCGACATACACGGCGGCATCGCCGCCGAGGAGGGTCGATCCGCAGGCCAGGACGACCAGCGGGAAGTCGGGCTGGGCTCCCTTGATCGCGATGGCATGGGCGACACGACCCTGCAGGACGGCCGCGACGACCAGCATCAGGCAAACAACGAAAACCTGACGCGAAGCCGGGACCATGGTTTTACCGGATAATGAAGGCGTCGTCGAGATGGTCAATGTCGGCGCTCAAGCGGACCGTTGCGGTTCGCATCGACTGGGTCGTGTCGGTGGTCACCAAGGCCACCGTTCCAATGGGAATGCCGGGCGGAAAGACCTTTCCGAGGCCCGATGTGATGATCGGGTCTCCCGGGCGAAGCGCGGCATCGACTTTCAGATAGGTGAGCAGCGCCTGGCCCTCGCCCAGGCCGCGGCAGACACCAACAGACCTGACCGTTTTCTCAGGTCCCCGTGTTCGGTCCGAACTTTCTTTGCCGGTGACGTCCGCCGTCTGTGGCGGACCTGCCGTCGTTTCCGGGGTTAGGGACGTCTCCGGGGCAACCACCGAGCCCCCCACCCCTCCGATCGGGTCGACGACGGTCGTGCCGGCGTGCCCGCACGGTGCGTCGACGACTTCGGCGCCAACACCTGAGTCGACATCCGTGAGCAGCATAACAACGCAGCTTCCGCGGGAGACACCGATAACCTGACCGACCAGCGTACCCGCCGGTGAGAGGACGACCGAGTGTACGCGTACGCCGCTGCTCGTGCCCCGATCGAGCACGAGGGTATCGATCTGCGCGGTCGGCTTTAGCGCGGTGACCTCGGCCGCAAGCAGGGAACGTGTCGAGCGGCGCTGGAAGCCGAGCAGTGCGCGCAGCCGGACGTTCTCGGCGCTTTCCTGTGAAAGCGCGCGGTTCTGGACTTCGAGGGCCCCCAGCCGGGCCTGCAGGGCCGCATTCTCGCGCGCCAGTCTCGGCCCGGCCAGCAGTGCGCCCACATTGGTCCGCGTCCAACGCGACATCCGCACTCCGAGCGCCTCCGCCGGCATCAGGATCACGTCGCGTACCGCCCCGATCACCGGATCGGGGGCGTGCCGGCGCTCCGCCTGCCGATGCATGACCCCGAGAACGATGCATACGACAAGAGCGATCACCACGGCCACAATGCCGCGACGGTCATGTCCATTTCGGGACACGGCTCACCTTCCGGCGAACGCCGCGCGGCCGGCGCTCAACTGCACATTGCGTAGGACGGAGTTTTTGTGGACACTGTCCAGATACTTGCCGGTGCCGAGCACGACACAAGAGAGCGGGTCGGGAGCAACATGCACGGGCATGCCGGTCTCGCGGTGAATGAGTTTGTCCAGGCCCCGGATCAGGGCGCCTCCGCCGGCCAGAACGATGCCGCGGTCCATGATGTCCGACGACAGCTCCGGCGGCGTGTCCTCGAGAGTTGCCTTGACGGTCTCCACGATCTTGTTGACCGGGTCGGCGATCGCCTCGCGGACCTCGGCGGAGGAGATCGATGTCGATCGCGGCAGCCCCGTGATCAGGTCGCGGCCACGTATCTCGAGCGTCATCTCCTGTTCGAGCTTGAACGCGGAGCCGATCTGAATCTTGCACTCCTCGGCCGTGCGATCCCCAATAAAGAGGTTGAAGACCTGGCGGACGTAGTCGACAATCGCCTCGTCGATCTCGTCGCCGGCCACACGGATCGAGCGCGAGGCGGCAAAGGCGCCGAACGTGATGACGGCGACCTCGGAAGTGCCTCCGCCGATGTCGACGATCATCGAGCCGACCGGGTCCGAAACCGGGAGGCCCGCGCCGATAGCGGCGGCCATCGGCTCCTCGATCAAGAACACTTCCTTGGCACCGGCGCGCTTTGTGGCCTCGGTGACCGCCCGATGCTCCACCTCGGTGATCCCCGAGGGGACCCCAACCACAACCATCGGGGCAAAGAACATCTTGCGGCGATGGACCTTCTCGATGAAGTAGCGCAGCATCATCTCGGTCTGCTCGAAGTCGGCAATCACGCCGTCCTTCAGCGGGCGAATCGCGACCACATTCCCGGGCGTCCGCCCGATCATGCGCTTCGCCTCTTCTCCCACATGCAGCGGTTCGCCGGTACGCTTATTGATGGCGACGACGCTGGGCTCGCGCAGCAGGACTCCTCGACCCCGAACGTACACAAGGGTGTTGGCCGTCCCGAGGTCGATGCCCATGTCACGGGAGAAACCGCCCGTGAAGCGCCGAAACATGTTGACCATGGAACAAATACTTCTTCCTGCCGGAATCGGCAGCCTATGGATGGAAATGGAACGGGGACATTATAGCATATATTGGGACCGGGCCAGGGACCTGTCCCGAAGCCATCCCGAACCCACCCCGGCTCGCTTCGGCTCGCCAGCCCTCCCTGCCCGGCGTAACGTAGCAGCGGCGGAAGTAAAATCATGTCGGCACGAAATTGTACTGGCAGGATTCTCATGGTTGCTGTATACTTCAAGATAGATAGGCGGCCAACAATGGGCTGCTGTCGCCCATTCGCGCGTATGGGCTCTCGAAAAGACGGACTGAGATGAACGTGAGAAAGGTGCGCCTCGGGATTGTTCTTGGCCCGCACGCACCGATTCAAAACCAATTCGAACACTGGAACTTTGATGTCGAAGACATCTACTTCCGCCCGGTGTTGCGCGGAATATTGACATGCGTAGCCGGCAAGCCGGTAGAGCCTGTCTATGCGTTCATGTCACCCGACGAGTTCCTCAGTTCATTCCGTCCGGACGATTTCGACGGGCTCATCATCCTCTGGATCGGCCTTAGGGACTTATCGGCGTTTCCAAAGCTTCAGACCCTGTCCGTTCCCTACGTGGCCGTCGGCACATCGTCGCTCGATAGCTCGGGAAGTCCCCTCCCCTGCATCGACGCCGCCAACCGCGATGGCGGCCGGATGGCGGCCCGGCACCTGATCGGCCTCGGCCATCGGAAGCTAGCCTGCGTGAACCTGGCGACATCGCTCGTGAACCACTGCGACCGCATGCAGGGCTTTGAGGAGGCCGCGGCGGAAACCGGCCTGGTCATTGAGAGCCAGCACCTTCTTCTCGATCCGGGCTACGCCTACGACATTTTCCGGGAAAGCACCGCGGAGTGGATCGGCAAACTCAAGCAGAGCGGCGACCTGCCAACCGCCATCTTCGCGTGCGATTACAACATGGCGGAGGCGTGCCTGGCCGCTCTCGACCAGCACCGCGTGCCTGTGCCCGACCGCGTGTCCCTAATCGGCTTCGACGATTCCCCGCAGGCCACGCGCCTGGTTCCGCCGCTGACCACGATTCGTCAGCCCGCCTATTTGATGGGATTCCGCGCCGCCCAGCGTGTCCTCGACGCAATCGAGCGCCCCAATGCATCGCACGCCGTCACCGGCTCAGAAGTCGTACCGACCGAGTTGGTGATCCGCCAGTCAACAAGCACTCCGCCGCGAAACTAACCGAGAACACGAAGAGAAGAAATGAAAAAGAAGAGGAAGGTTTAACCACGGATGTCCTATCCTCCCTCAAACAAGAAAGGACCACTTTCGTGGTCCTTTCTTGATCAGCCGATACAACTGATGACGAATGATCGACGGTTATCATGCACTTGTCCGCGCGCGCCACGGTTCGCTCCAGGCCCGACGCGCGGTATCGACCGTGGCTCCTTCGAACTGGACAAGCTTAAGGGCGCGAGAGATGCGGCCGTTTGGCCGGACGGCGATTCGAAAGTTCATGGGCAGTTCACGCAAGCGCATTAGCCAGCGGATGCCGTTCGTATCGGTGTAGGGAGCACTCGTCGTATCGACGACAACGAAACGAGCGCTGTTTGTAGCGGCGACGCGCGCGATTTCATCCGGAGCGGGAGCGTCACCATTCACAGCAGTGGACCAGCGGAGTACGAGGACTCGGCCTGCCGGTTGAAGCGTCATTCGCGATTTTCTCCTCGGTTTCAAAGCGCGGGCAAAGCCCGAACATAATGACGAGATTTCGTCGCATCCCTGCGGCGCGATGACCAAACGAAAAAGCACCATTCCGGCGAACGGACATGGTGCTTGCCGCGCTCCACCTGGCCGGCTCCGCGAGGAAGAGGGGGATCTCCCCTGGCTTCCTTTCGGACTTGCCGATACATCGGTCGAACGCGCTGCTTCTGTCCTGCCTGCGAGGTTAGCTGACGGATTCGAAGAGAAGCTCTCCTACACGCTTTCGCTCGCGCTATTCGAAAATAACACGTTGCAAGCGCGATTCACCCCAGGTAACGGGTCCCCCGCTTCCAGCTTTGGAATTCGGCATCGAGATTCGGACACTATCACTTATACCATACGCACAGCAAAACGTAAACGTTCCGTTTCGGGCCTGATTTTTCCGCAACCCGGCCATTCGCGGCCCTTACTAAGTATGAATATGCACGAGAGAATGCATTATATTGACAATCCCGAATATATAGTCAAGGGTACTTACGAAGGGTCGGCGACCAATTCATGGAACTGAGCTTCCGTGAGCACAACGACACCGAGGGACCGCGCCTTGTCTAGCTTGCTGCCCGCGCCGGGACCGGCAACGACATAATCCGTTTGTTTCGAGACGGAACCCGACGCGCGCCCACCCAGCGTCCGGACCATCGCCTCGGCTGCGTCGCGGGTCATCGTTTCGAGGGTGCCGGTGAAGACGAAGGACTTGCCCGCAAAGACGTCGGACCGGGGCGCGTGCTCCGGAGCGGCCGGTACGACACCGGCGCGGTCCAGCTTGTCGAGGAGATCCGTGGTCTCCGGCTGCCCGAAGAACGCAACGACCGACTCGGCGGTGGCGAGGCCGATCTCGTGGACGGAGGCAAGCTCCTCGACCGTCGCCTGGCGCAGCCGGTCGATGGAGCCGAAGTGGCCGGCAAGAACGTCGGCCATGTGCTCGCCGACATGCCGGATCCCAAGGGCGAAGACCATCGACCCAAGGGGCGGGTTCTTGCTTGCGTCGATGGCGGCGAGGATGTTATCCGCCAGCTTGTCCCCCATCCGTTCGAGCTTGACGAGGTCGGGTTTTCGCAGGGCGTACAGATCGCCGGAGTCGGCGATCAAGCCGGCCTCGATGAGCTGCTGGACGTGCTTCTCGCCGATGCCCTCGATATCCATCGCGCGACGACCCACGAAATGGATCACCCGCTGCATGATCTGCGCCGGACAGCCGGACTTGTTCGGACAGCGCGTCACCGCCTCGCCTTCCGGCCGGACCACGGGGGTGCCGCAGGCGGGGCAGGTCTCCGGAAGCCTGTAGGGCTGCGTGCCCGCCGGGCGTTCGGAAAGGACGACCTGCACGATCTCCGGAATGACGTCGCCGGCCTTCTGGATCAGGACGGTGTCGCCGACGCGGACGTCCTTGCGGTCGATCTCGAGCTGATTGTGCAGGGTGGCACGCTGGACGACCGAGGCGGGCGGAAGCGTGACCGCCTCGACAATGGCAACCGGGGTCACCGCGCCGGTTCGGCCTACCTGGGCCAGAATGTCGAGGATTTTGGTCCGGGCCTGCTGGGCAGGGAACTTGTAGGCGATCGCCCAGCGCGGGGTGCGGTCGAGGGCGCCCAGGTCGCTCTGCAGTCGGAAGTCGTTGACCTTGACGACAATGCCGTCGATATCGTAAGTCAGGCCGGCCTTCTTCTGAGTCCATCCGGCAATGAACGCGATCACCTGGTCGATGCCGTGACAGAGAGTCGCTTCCGGGTTGACACGCAGTCCCCACCCCTTGAACGTCTCCAGCAGCCCCATCTGGCTCGAAGCCACCGGCGAAGTCGCGGCTCCCACGCTATAGAGATAGAGGGTCAGGCGGCGCTCCGCGGTCACCGCGCTGTCGAGCTGACGAATCGAGCCGGCGGCCGCGTTCCTCGGGTTCGCGAACACGGGCTCCCCGACCGTCTCCCGCGCCGCGTTGATACGCGCAAACTCGGCGTGGGTCAGGAAGACCTCCCCGCGGATCTCGATGGTGTCCGGCGTCCCCTCGCCGCGCAGCCGGAGCGGCAGGCTTGCGATCGTGCGCAGGTTCGCGGTGACGTCCTCGCCGGTCAGTCCGTCCCCGCGCGTGGCGCCGATCGTGAAGACGCCTCGATCGTAGGTCAGCGAGATCGCAAGCCCGTCAATCTTGAGTTCCGTGACATAGTCGATTGCAACAGCCGCGTCGATCCCGAGATAGCGCTTAATACGCTCGTCGAACTCGCGCAGTTCGGCATCGTCGAACGCGTTCGCGAGCGACAGCATCGGCTGCCGATGTGTATAGCGCTGAAAAGCAGAGAGCGGCGCTGCCCCGACCCGCTGTGTCGGTGAGTCGGCCGTGACGAGGTCCGGATGGGCCGTCTCGAGGGCCGTCAGCTCGCGAAACAGACGGTCGTACTCGCTGTCGGCGATTTCGGGTTGATCCAGCACGTGGTAGCAGTAGTTCGCGCGGTCAATTTGGGCGCGCAGCGACCGGGCGCGGGCATCCATCTCCAGCAGATCTTCAGTCATAATGCCTCTTTGGGAACAGGGATAGGACGAACAAGAATGACAGGCTTATTCTACCCGCTCGCCATACGAAGGAGCAACCGGTCGCGTGCGCCCATCGTGTCCGGAACCCTCGACCACCATCGAGAGGGCGCGACTGCAAACAAGCGTTTGATATTGCAGGGTATAATTCGGCGAAGACAGAACAGCTTCGGAGCCCGAAGATAAAGACCAATCCATGCTGACCCTGCGCGATATCCATGACGCCGCCGAAGTCGTGAGCAAAGTGGTGCGGCACACGCCTCTGGTGGAATCGACCGGCATAAGGCGTCGTGTCGACGGCTGTCAACGGCTGCTGCTCAAGGCGGAAAACGAACAGCGAACGGGGTCATTCAAGATCCGCGGCGCCTACTATCGACTCTCACGTCTGACGTCCGAAGGGCGCCGGCGCGGAGTGGCCGCCGCCAGCGCGGGCAACCATGCGCAGGGCGTGGCGCTGGCGGCCCAGTTGCTTGAAATCCCCGCCGTAATCTTCATGCCGGAGACCGGCAGCATCGCCAAGATCAAGGCGACCGAAAGCTACGGCGCCCGGGTCGAGCTGCGCGGGCGTACGTTCGAGGAGGCCGTCGCCGCCTGCCGGGAGTACGTGGCGGAAACCGGCGCGGTCTACATCTCCGCCTATGACGACGATGATATCATCGCCGGGCAGGGAACGCTCGGGCTCGAACTGGCCGCCGATGCCCCCGAAGTCGACACGGTTGTCATCCCTATCGGCGGGGGCGGCTTGTTTGCCGGCACTGCCGCTGCCCTCAAGGAGACGCGACCGGGTATACGCATTATCGGAGTCCAGGCGGAAGGCGCCGACACTGCCGTGCGGTCCTACCACGCCGGCAAGCTAGTGGAACGCACTGAGCCGGTTGTGACGATCTGCGACGGAATCGCCGTCAAATCCCCGTCGCAGCGCACGTTCGAATACATCTTGAGTTATGCCGACGATGTCGTGACCATCTCGGATGTCGAGGTGGCCGGAGCGATGCTGTTGCTGCTCGAGCGGACGAAGATGGTTGTCGAGCCAAGCGGCGCGGCCGCCCTGGCCGCGCTCCTTTCCGGAAAAGCGCCCGGGAACGGGACGGTTGCCGCTATTGTCGGCGGCGGCAACGTCGACCTGCTCCGGCTCGCCGACATCGCCCAGCGGGAACTCTTGCGTGCCGGCCGCTACCTGCACCTCTTCACCGCCTGCGACGACCAGCCTGGCAGCCTCGTCCGGCTTCTCTCGATTGTCGCCGACCAGCACGGCAACATCGTCAGTGTCCACCACAACCGCCTCAGCCGAGACGTCGCCCTCGGCATGACCGGGGTCGAGCTTCTCATCGAGGTCCGCGATCCCGCTCACGCCGCATCGCTCTTGAGAGCGGTCGAGGAGGCAGGGTATCCGATGGGCCGGGGATAATGTGTATTGGTCCCGAGTTAGTAGTCGTGACCGCGATTTACGGTGATCCCGCCAATCGTCTCTTTGATCGAGGATTTGCCATGGCTAGCTATACGACAACGTCCGCGAACAGTTCCGACAGCGCCTCCCTGCTCGGGCGCGCGGCCCGCATCGCGGCGACAGCCCACGAAGGTCAGTTTGACAAGGCGGGAAGAACGTACATCCTCCATCCCATCCGGCTGATGACGAAGGCGAGTACCGACGATGAGCGGATCGTGGCGCTCCTCCACGACGTGGTCGAGGACGGCGAAGGCTGGACCCTCGACCGCCTGCGGGCCGAGGGATTTCCGGACCACATCGTCGCCACTGTCGATTGCCTCACGGCTCGCGACGGCGAGAGCTACCCGGACTTTATCTCGCGGGTGCTCGAGAACCAGCTCGCTATCCGCGTCAAGCTCCTGGATATCGAGGATAATCTCGACCTCACTCGCCTACCGGAGTTCGGGGTCGAGGACGCCGCGCGGGTCGAGAAGTACCACGCGGCATACCGGCGGCTGAAAGCGGCGCTGGACTAATCCGCACAACGCCAGTATCCCGGCGACTGCCTCAAGCGGTGCATAAGGAGGATCGTTATGCTTGTCACAACATGCCTTCGAGCGCGTCTTAGTAGTAGGAGACGCCAGCTTGCTCCGCGCCCTACCCGCCGTGCCGGCGCGCAAACCCGGGCGGCGGGGGGAATGTCTCGTGTGCGACTTCGCCGGCTTCCGGCGCACCCGGATGAACGCACGGAAAGTCCTTTTCGATGAAGTAGCGGGCGCCCGTGTCGGCGGTAAAGTAGACGCCCTCCGCATCGGACCGGACAAGGCGCGCCAGATCGGTGCGCGACAAGGTCACCCGCACGTCGCCCCCGGACACCGCGATGGCCGTCTCATCGTCGGCTACAGCAACAGTCGCCCGCCACGCTCCGCCGGGAAGGGCGATCTCCGTCGAGACGTCGGAGTTCGCCGACAGGGCGTCCAGTTCGGCCGGCGTGATCCGAAATCGGATGCTTCGCAGTGTCCATCGAACCTTCATCGTCTGCCCCCTTTCCGTCGTATGTGGCCGTAATCTCTTGACACGTGGTCTCTTAGCCCGGATTATTCACGAAGACCTCAGATAGGAAATGAATAATCCGGGTTAGACCTGTATTCTACCGTCAATATCGTTTCGAACGAGTTTCGGACAGCCCAACAAGGCCGCGTGAAGATTCCACGGGCAGGTTGGATATCAAGACATTTATATCTTGAATTAAATGATAACCTCGGGTATGATGAATGTCAACTACTGACTGCCGCGGTCGGCGATGGCCGGGGCGCCGAATAAGGAGTGCCTCATGGAACAGATTACGGCGGAACGGACCGTCGGAGAGCTCGTTGCGGAGAAACCGTCGAGGTCGCGCGTCTTCGAACGATACCACATCGACTACTGCTGCGGAGGCGAGCAGACACTCGGGCAGGCGTGCGCCAACAAGGACCTCGGCGTCGATGCGATCTCCGCCGAGCTGTCCGAGAGCGACCGAACCACACCCGGAGATGACCTTGACCTGCGCAGCCTGGATCTCGGGGATCTCGCCGATTACATCGTGCAAACCTATCACGCATCGCTGCGCGAGTCGCTGCCCCGCCTGTCGGGACTGACTGCCAAAGTGGCGGCGGTACACGGTCCCGACAATCCGGCGTTACAGGAACTGGGCGCCGTCTTCGCGGAGTTTCGGCGCGAGATGGAGGACCATACCGCCAAGGAAGAGGTGATTCTCTTCCCCATGTGCCGCGAGCTCGATACGGCTGCCAGCCGTCCCGCGTTCCACTGCGGTGCGATCGCCAATCCGATCCGCGTCATGCTCGCAGAGCACGAGAGCGCCGGCGCGGCACTCGAGCGCATGCGGGAGTTAACGGGCGGGTTTGTGGCTCCCGACGGCGCTTGCAACACCTTCCGGGCCATGCTTGACGGCGTTGCGGAACTCGAGGCTGAAACGCACCGGCATGTCCACGCAGAAAACGAGATTCTCTTCCCGCGGGCCATCGCCCGAGAACAATCCCTGGCGGAGGGAGGCTCACCACGATGAACGTGGCAGCGTCGAACGGCCAGGCAGTCCGGACCGCTCCGCCGTCGCGGACCTCTATCCTTCCTCGGGAGCACGGGGCGTGGGTGATGCTCACGGGGCCGCTTGCGCTCGGCGCTGCGTCCGGCAGCGTCAAGTTGACGGTCCCGTCGACCTATACCGACGGAGCGCTGACGTTTACGGTCGGGGACCAGCAAACTCTGTGGTACTCGATCGTCGCCCCGCAGGGCTTTACCACACTAAGACACTCACGCCGTTCGGACTCGCCGCCGTCAGCTACTGACGCCGCAGCGTCTCCCCTTCAATCGTCCCGCTGAAATGTATCGGAAAACGATATTGACAAGCACGAGACAACAGTTGATAATGGTGTTCATCGTAACGTCGGAATTTCGGCATTCAGATTGCTGCGACGTGATGCCAGCCCAATCCGGTCTGACAAACAATGGGAAGGGGGAGTGTACGTGATGGTCGAACGGCAGGAAAACGCAAGAATACTTTCGTTTCTTCTACTGGTCATTGCGGCGATTGCAATATGTGGCTGTGCAGATAACGACAGTTCATCCAGGTCGGATACCATATACATGGCAACTTGGTGCCCAGATTCAAAGCAACTAAAGGCATTCCTGAATGACAAGCAAATCCGTGACTATGTGTCCGCGCGTCAACTCACATTTGTATTCTCAGAGAACGAATGGCCGGACGTTGAGACTGAGCTAAAACTCGATCCGAAGGTTGACCCGACTTCCATCCCCGACATGATTCAATCGATGAAGGCGCAAGTGCACGGCGCAAACGTGGTCGACCCGACGTTCTTTAATGATCTCCCGGGACCTCACCGTATCGAGAAGCTTCCGCCAGAAGTCAAGGAATTTCCAACGATCTACTCTGACGGAAATTGGATCAAGGAGCCTGACTATGTGACCGAGACGTTAGGCGTACCTGGCGATCTCGCGCTCTCGGTTCTGACGAAATACAAACCAAATTAGGAAGCAGTCCAGGTAATTCACTTTGTGAAAGACTCTGATTATCGTGGCTGGCATGGTCGCAGTCCGTCCTGAAATGCAGTGTGCATCACTTCCAATCAGATCCCTCCGGGACCGGACTAAACCAACGGGAGCTCATCGTGGCCGAATCCTGTATGTCACAAACTCACTCAATGCGCGGAGCGCACAGATTGTTAATCGCGGCTGTTGCTTTAGCGAACGTTACTGCGACTGGCTGCACAAATAGTAATTACTGTCCGATCGTGGTTCCTACGGTAAATCAAGCGGACGCTCGGACTATTGACCTTAGAGGTGCCCCACCAAACGGGATAGCGGGTCAGCTCAAGACCGCCGGACCCACGGACGTAGTCATTGTTGGTCCAGACGTCCAAGACGACGCGTCGTCTCTCGCTGTACTTGCTGCCTCTAAGAAGGTGAAATTCTGTGTTGTCAGCGATGCCGCCGATAAGTCATTGGTGGCGGCGAAAACTGTCCTTAGCACGACAATTGGAACTCCGCAAATTGTAGCAATTCTGCCAATCGAATCCTCGGCAATAGAGCATGTGTTCGGAGCTACTAACCGGAGAGTTGAAAGTTACATGAAGAAGAACGCACTGCTATTCTCGCGTCTCGATCAGGCTTCACTGCTAGAGGACACCGGCAATCAGCCATTTAGAGATTCTTTATTCGCACGCATTCACTCAAACGCCTCGAGCCTCCTTGTTCTGATAGGACACAGCGAGAACGGGAATTTGAAGGGGCCGGATGGCAGTACAGTCGCTCTCAAGGAAATAAACGATGAGTGTAATAAGTCGTCAAGACCAGCAATCATTCTGTCTTGTAGTACTGTCGAGCATAGCAGCCAAATTGTGAACGGCGTTGTTACGCCGCGCAATATCGAGTTTGACGAGGTTGCCGAGGCTCTAAGATACGTTCAAGGCAAAGTTGGTGCCTCGAACGACGCGACCGTTCAAGACTTTATTTCGCATTTGTCCGTCGGACTTCAGGAATCTGAGCAACGCCGGCATACCAAATTAGTCGTGGTAGTCTCGTTTACTGGTGCGCTCGCAATGACTGTGGCAGTTTATGATGCTGACTGTAAGAATGGCAACCTACCGTGTTCTAACTAGACCGTTGCAATTGCAACGGCTCGCCTGGCGAATCGAAAGGTCAATTGAGGTAGCGACATGAGGATATTCGGACAGCAAATCGGATTCGCGATTGACGTTATTAAGGCGGCATTCCGCCCGGTCGATGCGGGGTCGGACGCAAAGCGCAGGGTGGAGTTGGCAGCTCAGTCTTCCAGGGTAGTAATGCAGATAGTTGTTTCCATCGTGATACTCGGGTTTGGTGGGCATCTTCTGGTCACGTCGTCGAGTGACTCGGTGCAGAAGGCCTGTGTCGGATTTATTGGAACTGTTATTGGTTATTGGCTGCGATGATGGGCAAGGTCGAAAACCAGGGCATGGTGTGGAATGCGGCGCGTACCAGTGTCGGATCACACTGGGGCCACGGCCCGGTCGGGGCTGAACCCATCCCGGTGAGTGACGCTCGCCGCGAACGGCCCGCGAATTGCGTACCAACAAGAAGGCGTTCGGCATCGACCGCGCGGCGAACTCGTGGGCCGACATCCCGCTCGCCGATGTCATCCTGGTCACCGGCGCCAATGTGGCCGAGTGCGCGCCGATCACCACCGACTATATCTGGCGGGCCCGCGACCGTGGCGCGAAGCTGATCATGATCGACCCGCGAGTGACACCGCTCGCCCGGACCGCCGACCTGCACATCCCCGTCCGTTCGGGTGGCGATTCCGCCCTTATGAACGGCATCCTGCATGTCGTCATCGCGCGCGGCTGGATCGACCGAGACTTTATCGACACGTGCACGACCGGATTCGACGATGTGCGCCGGACGGTCGAGAAATACACTCCGGAGTTCGCCGGCGCGCTGTCCGGGGTCGACCCGCCCCTGATCGTGCGCGCCGCCGAGATGTGGGGGCCGGCCAAAACGAGCTTCCTGCTCCATGCGCGAGGCATTGAGCACCACACCAAAGGGGTCGAGAACGTCCTCTCCTGCATCAATCTGGTCCTGGCGACCGGCCGGATAGGCCGTCCCGGCTGCGGGTACACCACGATCACCGGGCAGGGCAACGGCCAGGGTGGGCGCGAGCACGGCCACAAGTGCGACCAGCTTCCCGGCAACCGCGACAT
>JBKQWH010000041.1:0-8624 GCA_052139635.1 Capsulimonadaceae bacterium | reverse complement strand
GTCCGGCTCGCCTTGATCAACGGACAAAATCCCATCACGCTCACGAACGACCTGGGCTGTTTCATATCCCAGCGCGGTTGCGGTCGCGGTCGCCACATAGGAGCCCGGGTAAACGGCGTTGTTTGTCGCCGCTGAGAACGAGTAGTTCGTGCCGGTTGTGGCGTCGTATGCCCCGGTGGTCTCTTTATAGGACGACGGCCCGGCCAGGGTAATAGTTACTCCTTCGATGCTTCCGCCCGTCCCTGTGCCGATCTGGGAGGGGTTTGTCGCGTCATAAACCAGGCCTTGCACAGTGCCCGGACTTGCGCTCATCTGAATCGGCTCGTTTAGCACCTTTCCGGAAGCGATCGTCACCGAGTCCGTGACTGTGCCATAGTTGGTCAATGTTGCGGTCAGCGTGTACGAGCCCGGCGGAATCGAAGCGCTGTAGTTGTATGTGCCCGTTGGGTCTGTTGACGTTGTGGACGACGAAGGCGCAAGTGTGTAAGTTCCGGTAGTGGGACTGGCGAGCGTAATGCCCACGCCGCCGATCGGCTGCTTCGTTGTCGCATCGCTCACCACACCCTGTATACCACTCGCGTTGTTGAGCTGAATGTCATAGCGGAGCGGCACCGTGTTGGACAGGCTGTTCGTGATGGCCACCGGGCTCGACGCCAGGTAGTTCGGCGCGGTTGCGGTGATGGTGTATGTGGTTGTCGGTCCGAGCGGAAGACCGACCAGGTAGTTCAGGGGGCCGGAATCGCCCGGAGCCTGCGGGTCGACCCCTGCAGCGGCCGTCGTCAGGTTCGTTGTGCTGGTGGACTTCACCGATCCGGTGGTCGTTGTCGCCGTGATCGTTACGGTGGCCCCGACGAGTGCGGTAGAGGTCTGCGCGTCGGTGACATTTCCGTAGAGGTTAATGAAGTTTATATTCACGTTGGTGGTGCCCGGAGTCCCGAGCCCGCTGATCGCGTTGCCCGTGATCGTATGCACACCGGCCAGGGGCGACACCCACGTGTATCCGAAGTCGCTATAGATCTGGCCGGACTGCGTCTCACCGGTGCCATATCCGATGAAGTCCGACCCGCCGCCGAGCATGTTCTGCGCGATGGACGTTCCCGAACCGCCGGTCGTCTTGTCGGTCAGCTCGATCAGGACCGGTTGATCCGAATAGATCCCCTGGCAGGTGAGCGTCAACGTGCCGATACCGGCGGTGATCGTTCCGAGCGATGCCTGGATGTTGGGCACGGCCGGCGTACCACTGGTGCCGAAAGACTTAGTGAGCGCAGTCTGAAGGTTGGACAGGAGGGTCGCATTGGTGCCGGACCAGTCGATGTCCGCCGTTGTGGTTGTTCCGATGGACAGTGTGAAGTACCCTCCGGACGTGCCACTGGAGATCGTGATCGTATAGACGGTATTGTTGGACGCGACATCGAAGTCCGCCTCGGCAATTTGCGAGCCGGGGTTTGCAGCGCGCAGCACAAGGGGCACCTGCGGGGCCACATACACATCCGTGCCGGCCGTCGGCCATTCCGCCGAGCCGATCTGATGGAAGCTGCACGACGTGTCGCCGCTCGGAAGATCGAGCATGCTGACGAGCGCCGGCGTGAAACCGTTAGAAGTATTCCACGGAAACTCGATCTCTGTCGGACTCCCCGTGAGGTTCGTGACCGCAAATCCGTCGAGGTTAAACTCGTGGTTCTCGCTGGTCTGCGGGATCAGCACCGGCAGAGTTGGCGGAGTTGTTGTCGCATTGGCGCCGGTATCACCCACATAGTCGCCAAGCGGAACAGTCACGGCATCGACCCACCCGGGGGGCTCGGTGCTTGTGGGCGGAATGCTGATCGTCTGGCTCACCTGAGTAGCGCCGCCCAACGGCGCCGTCACGAGCAGCGTCTGTCCACCGCCGCCGGGAGACATAACCAGCCTCAGACCGAGCTCTGCGTAGGGGGTGGTATCGATCGGTGCATGCTTCACAATCCACTGCCCGCCCGACTGGAAGTTGACGGCGACGTCCGTGGTGGTTCCAAGGTATGGATTGACGTAATCCGCGGTGGCCCGGTTGCTGATGTCCCACCAGTCTTTACCGAGCTGCCCGCCCCAAGTTGGTTTCTCCGAATAGTAAATATCGGCTGCGACAGGCGGAACGTAATAGTCTGTCGGGCCGGTGCCTTCCGCAAGGTAGCTAGGCGCCGCCCAGCTCGGTACCGCCGCATAGACATATACGTGTACAGGGGTCGATGTCGTGCTGTAAGTCAGGTTGTCGGTAGCGGTGGCGGTGATTGCGTAGAAGCCGGGGTTGAGGCTGATCTGCGTCGAGTATGGCGGCGCGGTCTGCACCGTGCCGACGGGAACTCCGTTCGCGAAATAACTCACGCTCGTTATCGTCTTGTTTCCAGCGGCGGTCGCCTCCGCGCAAACGGTCAGGTTCACGGGAATGGGATTCCCGACTCCGTCGGCCGTGGCCTGGATCGGAACTCCGTTCGTCGGATTCGGGGTTGCGCCGGCGACGTTGGTGGAGTTCTGCTGAGCGCCGTCGACAGGGGCGACAATCTGCACAGTCGGTGGTATGACGTTGGGAGTGAACGTGGCGGACGAGGCCTCGCTCTCCTGCTCGTACGACGCCCCCGCGGGCCCCGTCACCATGTACAGGGCGCGAACCTGATACTGGGTTTGCGCGGTCCCGCCGGTGGTGTCGGTATAGCTGAAGGTTGTGTACGGTTCAAACTTGAGCTTTGTCCACACGCCGGACGCGTTGCTGTAGATGTTGTATCCTTCCAGGTACTGAGACGAATCGAAGGGATAAGAGGTGCCCCAGGTCAAATCCACACCGGTTGTCGGATCAGGCGCTGCCCGCAGGCCGTACGGCGGCGGAACGACGGTCATCCGGATGGTTGGGTCTCCCATCAACGCGGCCTCGGCGCCAACCTCGGCGCCGGCCGAACCGCTCTCCAAACCCGTCGTTGGATTGACGGTGCCGGTCTGCGGATCGATGGACGCCAGCACGGAATCCTGGGTCAGCTCGGCGGCCCAGCCAAGCTCATGACCAAGGGCGAGCGGCTGCATAAACCATTCAGGACCGGATGTCGCCAGGTCCTGGCCGTCGCCAAGCGGGCTGCCCTCGAGCGATGTCGAGACAAAGGGATTGACCGCGCCGGACCAAACGCTCGCGAGGCCGTAAGTGGGCGTGGTAAGGGCGACCCGCATGATGCCGTCATCAATCCAGTCGCCCATAAAGTCCCCGTAGAGCGAGTAGAGTACGGCGTGTGGATCGCTGTCCCCGGGGGGGGTGATAACCAGGTTGGGGGCCGCGGGCTGCGGCCAGGTCCACGAGAACCCGACGTAGATCCCCACATAACCATTGGGGAAAAAGTCGTAGATCGACTCATAAGGAATGTCAACCGTCCCAAAGCTGCCCGCATTGAGATCCTGCGCCATTGTTCCGCCGGAGACGTTGTAGTCCAGCGCCAACCCTTCACCCGGCGGAATAGCCGGATAAGGTTGGGGAATCGGGAATGGGGCGCCGTTCGCCAGCCAAGGACCAAGCAGGTCGGCGTTGATCGTCCCGGATGCGCCATAGAGCGCGCTCAACTCGCGGTATCCCGCAGCGTCCCCCTCGTTAGCGTAATTATCATAGATCCGCCCCACGTTTTGCGTGCGCGTGTAGCCAAAGCGATAGTTATGTTCCTTGTTGAGGTAGTTCAGCAGGTACTGACCCTCCTGGGCCTCGGTTCCCAAACCGAAAAAGTCAACCCGACCAACCTCGAGCTGCACGGCCGGGATCCCGGGTACGGTCGGCAGGATATCCTGGTCGAACTTGCCGTCCCCGGGAATATTGTAATTCAGCGGGTCGTTTGAAGTAATCTGATCGACGCTGGAATCCGTCCAGAGAGTGGGATTCATGGGAGTGGGATCAGCGGCGACGCTTCCGTAGTATGCGTCCGTTGGCCATGCTCCGATATGGGTCGAGAAGCCGTCCGGCGCATAGTTTCCGGTGTACGGCTGCGGGACGTGTCCGAACAGCAATACGGCCTTAACCCCCCCGGGATTTGCGGGACTGCCGGGATTCGCGTCGTACGCAGTGACAATATAGTTCTTGAGCGCCTTGACGGACGCCCCGTGGTCGAGCGGAACGCCGGCGTCGTCGTCTCCGGGGTCCGGGGCAACGTCATCTTCGATCACGTTCCAGCCCTGGCCGGCGAGGTCCTGCTTGTATTGCGCAATGGCGGCCAGCAGGGCCGGTGCGCCGGTGTAGGTCGAGCCGGTAAAGGTGTTATCGACAATCAGCAGGAGGGTGCCATTTGATCCGTTGTTTGGAAGCGGTACCTGGTATCCCACCTCGATGAGACCGACCGCGTTTTGGACCTCGGTAGGGAGACCGGTGTAGCCGTAGTAGCTGTCGTAATAGTCGGTGTAGTTGTTGTCGACAACCTCGTACAGGTACTCCGTGTTCGGCAAGGCTGTGTTGTCCGTAAAGCTCGTGGCGGTTCCAAGCGGCCCGCCGAGTTGGACAAACGAGGCGGGATTGAACACGTCCCATGGCTGCGGCGCCGGCGCACGGTACACGGTGTAGCCAATAGATGTAGTATCCAAGGGCCACGACAGTGTGATCTGGAACGGCGTCGCCTGCACACTGGCCGATAACTCGACCGAGGTTTGACTTCCGGCCGGTGGATTGATGTAGGCCGGTGCGGCCAGCAAATACCCCTGGGCGGCCAAAACGGCAATGAAGGCAAGCGCGCATCCCACGGGGAGTAATCGACGTTGTGTTCCCATATGACCCTCTTCAGAGATCCTTGCGAAATTCGTCCACTTTGAACGGCGTGGCCGGTCAATACAATAATATTAGCACAGGCGAGGAAATTCGTCAATCCACTTCAGGCAAGTGCTGTCGGTTTATGCGCCGGATGCGGATGGGTGGAACGCGCGTACGCGCACCCGACAGGTGACCCGCACGTTTACGGCCAGACCGCCCTGTCCACCAGAATGATGCCTTCACTGAATTCATTTGCTCGCGCGCAAGCCGCGTATCAATCACCCACACGCTGCGCATGAGCCGATGGCCGGCAGGCGAAATTTCGTCCTTCCTCAGGACGGAAGAGGCGTCGCGACGCGACGAATCCTGTTCCCGGCTATGTCAGATTAGACCAACATACCCCGGCAACTGCTTCATTTCGCCGGAATAAAGCGGTCCCGGTTGTCGGGCTCCTTTCGGAGGGACGGATCTCCTCTCCTTCTTCGAGCGCTTCAGGCGTGGGCTCCCCTTCGGGGCGAAGAGTTTGGAGCGATAATTCGTATGTGTGCTGAAACGTGCATTCGCGCTTGCGAACCTGCTGCCGCACAAATAGAAACCCACTGATGTAACACTATACCTCAGGTGGTGCGAAAAACCGTGGGTCATGTAAAGTCCGGAGGGAAGTGGGGCAGACGCGAAACAAGGATTTGCGTTGCGGGACGGCAGCGAGGCCCGTCGAGATGGGGCGCCGGATTGCGACACTCGCAGGGAACGGGGCCGGACCGCGCCATGCGATCCGGCCCCGTGCGCCAACCCCCCGGGCGCGTCGGTCAGCCGATCTGGCGGCGCAGTGCGTCACCAATCGTCTGTTTGGTGTTCTGACCGCCTACCAACTGATCCACCTTCTGGCCGCCCTTGAAGATAATCAGCGTCGGGATACTCATCACGTTGTAGCGCGCAGCAATCTCGCCGTTCTCATCCACGTTCAGTTTGTAGACTTTGGCCTTGCCTCCCAGCTCCTCGGCGACGGCGTCGACATAGGGAGCGATCAATCGGCAGGGGGCGCACCATACCGCCCAAAAGTCCACCAGGACAGGGACGTCCGATTCCAGGACCTCCTTGTCAAAATCTGCCGTGGAAACGGCGGCAGCAGCACTCATTATAACAGTCTCCTTATCCGCGAGAATAGTCAAGATCGCAGGGTCCCCCCTTCGCAGGGAATATTGTACCCGTGAAACACGCCGGAGCAACCCGAGGTTCCCTGCGCGGAGTTGCGGTGCTAGGTCGTTTGTCCGGAATCCCCCGCCCCCGCGAAGCGGCTGGCCCAGGCGACGGAGCGCGCGGTCATGTCGTCCGTGTGGACGTGACCGTGGCCGGGATAGAGCACGAGTTCCAGGCGGTCCGGGAAGCCGGCATAGAGTGGACGCAGCGCGCGTTCGAAGGCAACAACCCCGTGAACGGGCACGACGGAATCTTCCTCCCCGTGCAGCATCAGAAGTGGGCGGCCGGCAAGAAGCTCCGGATTCTCGAGCGGGCTGGCGGCCTTCACCTCGGCGTAGAGAGGGCTGTCGGGCGTAAGACCGCCGGCCATGGCCATTCCGACAAAATCCGGGCTTCCCATGGCGATCATAGCCACTCTCAGGCGCGGATCTGCCGCAAGCGACGCAAACGCGACGATACCTCCCAGAGACAGACCGTAAATGGCTGCCCGTGACTCGTTTCCCGAGTCCAGTAGAGAACGGATATCCTCAACCGACCCCCGGATAATCTCCAGCATGGTCGTGAAGTAGTCCTGAGACAGGGAAGCATCCCGGCCGGCGGCGCCCGCACGGTCGCCGTGCATCCGAAGGTCAATGGAGACGGTCCGAAAGCCGGCCAGGGCAAACCGATAGGCGGTGGGGAGCGTGTTTTCCTTGGCCGAGCGCAGCCCGTGCAGGCAGATGACAAGCGGGGCGCCGGCGGCATCGACGACCGGCTCGATCGCCAGGTACGACAAGCGTCCGGATACGCCGGCTTTAATGAGATGAGTAGTCGTCATGGCGTCAAGCCCTACGCCGATAGCCAACGGGCCGCGTCAGCCGCATGGTAAGTGAGGATTATATCCGCGCCGGCCCGCTTGATCGAGGTCAGCAGCTCCAGCACGGCCGCGCGCTCATCAATCCAGCCGTTCGCCGCGGCGGCCTTCACCATGGCATACTCTCCCGATACGTTGTACGCGGCCACCGGAACGTCGCATATTTCCCGCACTTCACGGACAATGTCCAGATAAGGGAGGGCGGGCTTCACCATAATCATGTCGGCCCCCTCCTCAAGGTCGAGCAAGACCTCGCGAAGCGCCTCCCGGCGGTTACCGGGGTCCATCTGGTAACTGCGTCGATCGCCAAACTGCGGGGCGCTGTCGGCGGCTTCGCGAAACGGGCCGTAAAAGGCGGACGCATACTTGGCGGCATAGGAGAGAATCGGCACGCCCGAGAACCCTTGATCATCGAGAGCCACACGCATCGCTCCCACGCGGCCGTCCATCATATCCGACGGAGCGACCACGTCGGCGCCCGCCGCGGCATGGGACACGGCCGTGCGCGCCAGGAGTTCCAGACTGGCGTCATTGACCACCTCGACGCCGGAGACAATGCCGCAGTGTCCGTGCGACATGTACTCGCACAGGCAAACGTCTGTAAACACGAGCAGGTCCGGGAGATCGGCCTTCAGGGCGCGCACCGCCCGCTGAACGATGCCGTCCTCGGCATAGGCTCCGGTCGCCATTGGGTCCTTGCCCGCGGGAAGGCCGAACAAGATCACGGCGCGGATGCCGAGATCCGCAAGTGCTCCTGCCTGCTGCCGGAGCGACTCGATCGAGTTGTGGTGAACGCCCGGCATGGACCCGATCTCACGCCGGACATATCCCGGCTCGTCCACAACAAACATCGGCGCCACAAAATCGGCGGTGCGCAGACTTGTCTCACGCACCATCTCGCGGATGGCGACACTTCCCCGCAGCCGGCGCGGGCGGTGTATCGGCACAGGGTACCCGGTGACTGCCGGGCTTTCATCGTTGTTTCGCATACCCACCATGATACCCGGCGTCGACACGTCCGCCTTGCGTCCGTCGACCGCTTTTCGCTATAATGAGTGGCAGCGGAGAGGCGCAGGAGAGGAACGACATGTATCAGGAGCGAGTCGCGATACTGGGAGCCGGAAGCTGGGGCACCGCGCTGGCGTATTTGCTGGGAGGGAAGGGATATTCCGTTGTGCTCTGGGACCGGGACAGCGTGCTCACGGACGGTATTCGTGAGTGGAAGCGCAATCCCCGGTACCTGCCGGACACTCCCCTTGGCGAAACCGTCGACGCCACATCGGTGATGAAGCAGGCGGTCGACGAGGCAGCGTGGGTCGTGGTCGCAGTGCCGTCGGACGGCGTCCGCGCGGTGGTCGCCGAGGCGGCAGACCACCTGCCGCGGCGGACCATCGTGGTGAGCGCCTGCAAGGGGCTCGATGCCGACACGGGACAGACAACGTCGGAAGTCATCGACCACCTGCTGCTCGAGGTCAACTATGCCGGCCTCGCGGTATTGTCCGGACCGAACCTGGCGGCGGAACTTGTGCTGGGCATCCCGTCGGCCACGGTCGTAGCGAGTCTCGATCCACACATTGCGCGGGCCGCCCAGGACCTGCTAATGACCGAGCATACCTTTCGCGTCTACACGCAGTCGGACGTCAAGGGGGTCGAGCTCGGGGGCGCCCTCAAGAACGTACTGGCCATCGGCGCCGGAATTGCCGACGGACTTGGCTACGGCGATAACACGAAGGCGGCGCTGATGACACGCGGACTGATGGAGATGACCCACCTCGGCGTGGCGGGCGGCGGTAAGGCGCTCACCTTCCTCGGACTGGCGGGAGTGGGCGACTTGAT
>JBKQWH010000040.1:0-5301 GCA_052139635.1 Capsulimonadaceae bacterium | reverse complement strand
CCTTCGTGCGTGATGCGCGATTAAATCGCTTTCCACAGGCGCGACGTATTATAACGCTAGCTTAATCATACCCTGAAACACCCGCCATTATACCATGGTTCCCGGCGTTTCCGAGATGATTTTCCCTGTAAACGTTTTCCAGATTACAAACATTACCAGGCAAGCTTAGACTGAAAGGGCGCCTATGTTCTAACACAGTAAACAGCACTCCGGACGGATTCAACGCATCATCAATGTCCGATTGGAACAAGCCCGGCGATATATGGCATAATAGATGCAAGCAGAGCCTTCCGTATCGCCCTTACCGTACACAAACCGTGCGGCCGATGCTCCGTGATCACCCGATTCGAAAGGCGCCTGCGCAAATGTCGTTTAGACCTGCAACTTGTCTTGCACTCACCGTCCTATTGTTGCTCTCGATGCTCGGAAAAGCCACGGCGACTCCGGCCGGTGTCGCCGCGTCATCTAGTACCGGGACCGATGGTCGACGGCTCACGACAGTAACACCTCCGCTGGTCCTGTCCGCCGACGAGCACAAATATGTCGACCTCGTCAACGCCGAGCGGACATCGCGCGGGATAACGCCCCTGACGGTTGACCCTCTCCTCATCGAAATCGCGCGCGGCCATTCATCCGAGATGGCTCTGCTCAACTACTTTAGCCACCAATCTCCGTCCGTCGGCCTGACCACCCCGCTCGACCGCTATCTCGCGGGCCTGCGCCAGTCCGGCTCCACCATCCCGGACAACATGATCGTTGGCGAGAACATCTACTACTGCAGTGTGTCCAATGCCCGGTATGACGCCGCGTACGGGCACAAGGCGCTTATGAAGAGCCCGGACCATCGCGCCAACATCCTCAATCCCGAATACACCAAGATCGGTGTCGGAATATACCAGGGCGCCGACGGTGAAGTCTGGGTCAGCGAAGAGTTTGTGCGCGACACACCGGAAAACTCCGCCACTTCACCGTCCCATTAGCTTCGTTGACGCTGGCGTTGACCAGCCAGCGCTTCAGCGACGCCCTTCCCGCCAAGCGCGCACGTCGGCACGCGACCGTACGCGCACTCCTCGGCGCGATTCATGGCAATACGAGCCAGTGACTCCTCGAGGACTCGAGTCCGCGCAGACCACTCGAACGTATCATGAACAAATGCGCGTCCCGCCTCACCCAGCCTTCGAGCCGCTTCCGGGTCGTCGAGCAGGCCGTCAATGTGCTGCGCGATAGACGCGGCGGCGTCCCCGACAAGCACCTGCCTCCCCGGGCTCGCCCCGAGCGGCTGGTTGGCGAGCGCGGTTGTTACGGTGGGCAGCCCGGCGGCCATCGCCTCAAGAAGCTTGTTCTGCAGTCCCGATCCGGACAGTAGCGGAGCCGCGCAGACGCGCGCAGCCCGCAGGTACGAGCGGATATCCTCGACAAAGCCGGTGACCGTTACCGAATCCGACGCGAGTCGCTGAACCTCTTTGTCGGGATGGGTGCCGGCCAGACAGATCCGGACGGGCGAATCCCTACGCCGCAAGAGCGGGACAACTTCACGAACCAGGTACTTCGCGGCCTGTACGTTGGGAGCGTATCCCATGTTTCCCGAGAAGATGATATCAAACGACCGATCGATCGCGGGAGCCGGATCGAAGAAATGCGGCCCAACGCCGTTTGCCACGATATCGATGCGCCGCCGCACACGCTTGCTGAAGACGGCCGCATCCTGGGTCGTGATGATCGACAAACCGTCAAAGCGGTCGGCAATCCGTTCCTCGTACGCCCGCATCCGGGATGCCTCCACCGCGGCGACGAGGCGGACCGGCAGCGGACCGCCCTCCGCGCGCCGCGCCGCATTGAGCGAAAACGCGTCCATATAATCGAGGTACACCGGCGCCCCGAGGTCCGAGGGAATGTTCTCGGACATTCGGGCAAGCTGGACGTAGCAGATATCCACCGCATTCTGGGACACATACCTCGAGACCCGCTGCCGGAACTCGGGCGATCGGAAGTAGGCGACCTGCAGCGGCAGCCGATTCACCGCCGCCGACGCAACGTTCGCAATGATCCTCCCGCGCGAATGAGGAATGATTTCCAGTGTTTCGCAGAATCCCTCCAGCTCAGCGCGTTCCGCCGCGGAAACCGGCTGGTCGGTGAGGCAGAACAGCGCCACGGAATGCCGGCGACTCAGTTCCTTGACCTGATAATAGGCCCTGAGCTTGTCGCCCTTATCGGTAGGATATGGGAACCGCGAAAGTGTCACCAGAATGCGCAACCGATCTTCCTCCCATTCGACTTAAAGCACGGGCATCGACGTTTGCTCGCCGGAAACGCGTGCCGGAGAGACGCTGCGCACGATCGCACGTACGATCAAACCCGCGCCTGCCAACTGAATCGCCATTGCGATAATTGTCGATATCGCCGCCCCGGCAAGCCCGTATCGAGGCGTGAGCCACCAGGCGGCGACTCCCGCCGCAACTGTGACGATGGCCATGAAGACTGGCTGCACGCGGTACCACCGGGCCGCCGTCATCGCGCAGCCGAGGAACATCGCGACATAACCAACGCCGCCGCCGGCCAGAAGCAGCACCAGAATGTCCACATGGGCGGCGTATTCCGGCTTAAAGAACAGCTTCAGAAGCGGATGGCCGATGACCGCCGCGGTCACTGGCGCGAGAGATCCCACGAAGATGCCCAGGCCCACAAGCTTCCAGGTCAGCCGCGCAAACGATGCGCCGTCGCCGGCATCGATGTAGCGGGCAAGCCTGGGTGTGGCCGAGCCGCCGAGGGCAAGCACAACGACCCGTCCTACCGCGACAAATGACGCAAGCGCCGAGAAGATCCCCAGCTCTCGATCACCGGCGAAGTGCTCGACGGCGTAGCGGGGGACGTTTCCCACCAGCCCGACCAGCATCATCGTGATGCCCATCGGCAGCGCCGTAACGAACAGCTTTCGAAGTGCCGGCAGGTGCCACCCAGCCCGCGGGAAGGAAAACGGGCCAAATGTCACAACCGCGTCGCGCTCCCCGCTCTCCCGCAGGGCTCGAACACAACGGGGAATGTCGTAGCACGTCACGACGATCAGGGACGCGAGCGCCGAACCGGTTGCTGCCCAGACGACGCTATGGGCCAGACGAATCCCAAGAACAACCCCTGCCAGCGAAAGCGGTCCCTTGATACTTTGAGAGATCCCTATCATGTCCATGCGCTCGAGCCGCCGGAAATGGCCGTAGACAATATCGCTCACCGCATCGAACGTTACGCCGATCCCCGTGATCAGAATTACGAAAGCGGTTGCCCGGCTGTACCCCGATCCAAGACAGACAGCCACGGTGATTGCTATGGCGAGCAGGTTGGTCAGCAGACGCAGGCCAAAATAGTCGCCGTACGAGAAGGTGTGCCGGACGTCCGTCGTGATAATACTGCTCAGATTGAGCTGCGTAAAGTAGATAATCGGTTGGCTGACAGCCAGCCCCAGCGAAAACACGCCGAGCATCGACGCGCTTCCGAGCTTGGCGATAGCGGTCAGCATCAGCCAGCTCGACGCCGCGTAGAAGACGTTGCCAAAAGTCGTCCAGGCGAAGTTATGGCGGAGAGTCAGTGGGTTGTCTGCCACACTTCCTATCGTGGGACAGGCGTCCCTGCCTGTCATGTCCGCCGCATTATGTCCTGTCGTGGGACAGGCGTCCCTGCCTGTCATCTTGTCGCCGCTCGACAGCATTGTTCGGTTTCCAGCAATCAATACGCCCCTCGAGATGCCGCTACAGAGTACGCTGTATCCAACAACACCTTGATGTCGTAAAAAAACGAGCAATTGTCGACGTAGTCCATGTCGAGGCAAACCCTCTCCGCGTAGGACAGGTCGCTTCTTCCACTCGCCTGCCACAGTCCGCCAAGGCCGGGGAGGACACTCAGCAGCTTGTCGCCATAAACACCATATCGCTCGATTTCTTTGGGTACGATGGGACGCGGCCCGATCAGACTCATGTCCCCCGCGAGGACATTAAAGAGCTGTGGAAGCTCGTCGAGGCTGGTTCGACGCAACCAGGCTCCGAGCGGAGTGATCCTGGAATCGACCTTCAACTTGAATCCGGCCGCTTCATATTGGGCCTGCAAATCCGGATCGCGGCGAAGCATCTCTTCAGCATTCTCGACCATGGTTCGAAACTTCAGACATTCGAACCGCTTTCCATTCCTGCCAAGCCGCGACTGGCGGAACAGGATCGGGCCGCGGCTCGACGACTTGATCGCCAGAGCGATAACCAGGAAGACAGGCGCCAGAGCCACCAGCAACAGAGTGGCCGCGACACAATCGAAAGCACGCTTGGCGACCACGTATGTCAGCGGGAGGCTGCGCGGAGCCGTATAGCCGGGAAGCGACGCGTGGGTTTCCCCGGTTGCGGCGTGCCGGTCGACGACGGGTCGAAGAGAGACCGGAGCGCCATACAGCTCCCTCTGCCATCCTTCCGAGTGCAATTCCAGCATTATCATTCCCCCGGGCGGCCCGACCGCCCGACACTTTCGTATAAATATCCAACACACAGGTTTTGGCGCCGCAGCGCCGACTGGCCGATCTATAAGTACGCTTGCATGATGCGTGCCATGAGACGTTTCCCGGTGGAAAAATGATTCCGTTCCGGAGAAACCGTCTCCCAGCTCCGACTACCGTGTTGCGAGCGTATGAGTCTGCTTAAGCCGTCGTAGAACGCGGCGCGACGCGGCGCCGGCGAATGATGTACCAACCGAACTTTAAATTACAGGCGCGAACGATGGGAGATCGGATCTCCCAGTAAGCCCGACTGCTTCACAATGACATTTGTTCCCGGACCGAAAGGAACCGACCCTTGGCCGAGCGTGATACCCGACTCTGCTCCATCGTAAAGGCAGTCGCTCCGACCCGCCCTGGCAGGCAGGCTGCCCATCTCCATTGTACCATCAGGTTTAAGAATCCCGCATTATTCCATAAAGTTCCCGATTATTCACATGTGATTTTTTCTTCATGGTTACGAATCTGCTTTACCCGTGCAAGTAATCGGGTCAAACCAGGGAAATGGACATTACGACGTGGGCCCGACCGCGCACGGCAACAACCGGGAACGGCCAAAAAGGTATAATGGCGGCATGATTTCGTAGCCATCAACAGTCCTCATGGATGCATGTTGATGTGCAGCGGCCGGGTCGTCTCCAGTCACAGCGTGACGCAGCGTGTGACCGGGACGTGCCGATATCGTATGCAAATGTGAGCCGATGCCAGGTGTGGACGGGGCCGTCTGTGCCCGGAACACCGCTTCTTACGGCGTTTGTGCTGCCCGACCCCGGCGT
>JBKQWH010000039.1:0-5078 GCA_052139635.1 Capsulimonadaceae bacterium | reverse complement strand
CATGACACTTCGCAATCGATTTGCAGCGGCCATGCTGCCGCTGATATCCCTTTTCCTTCTGCTATCCGAAGCATCATCGTGCACAGCAGCAACCTGGTATGTATCCCCGACCGGCAACGACGGCGCTGCTGGAACGCAGAGTGCGCCATTCCAGTCGATTGGGAAGGGCGTCGCATCCGCGGCGGCCGGCGATACGGTTCTGCTCGAAAACGGGACCTATTCCGCGTCCGGCGACATGAACCTGTCGGTCACCAAGGCCATAACGATCGAGTCCGTAAACGGGTCCGGCGCAGCGGTTATCAACTGCGACTCCTCCGGCTACGCCATGCAGTTCTCCGGCGCCGGAACGCCGTCCAGCCCGGCCAGTCTGGAGGGCGTGACGGTAATGAACGCGGCATTACCCGCTATTGTTGCCGACGGCGGCGACGTCCAGGTTACGGATTGCGTTTTTGCTAACGACCTCGGAGGGGGCATCAACGCGGACAGCGGCACGCTGACGGTTGCGGGATGTCTGTTCACAATCTGCGGGTCCGATTCGGGCTCGGGAGGTGCGATCGACAGCTCGTCGGAGACGCTGACCGTCCAGGACTCGTACTTCGACGCCAACTCCACGTCGGACGACGGCGGCGCCATCTGCATCAACCTCGGGTCGGCAACGATTCAGGCGAGCAGCTTCGCCGATAACACCAGCATGATGGCCGGGGGGGCCATCTTCTCCGAAAGCACAGTAACCGTGGATTCATGCACTTTCGTGAACAATTCCAGCTCCGGTGGCGGGGCGATCGCGAACTCCGGCAGCTTGACGTTGAATGACGCGCGCTTCTACTGCAACACCGCGACAGTATCGGGAGGCGGCGTTTACAACGGGCAGGCGGCCGGCCTTATGATGACGGCGACCGAGTTCAGCGACAATTTCAGCGGGACGAATAACCTGTCCGGCACGGCGGACTCGTCCGGCGGCGCTGCCCTGTACAACGACGGAACGCTGGAGGCTGCCGACTGCCTCATTCGCCACAATAACGCCAACAACTCGTCCTTCGGAGCGGCGGGCGGCGCACTCTATAACGATACCGACGGGACCGCGACCGTTGTCAACTCGGTCCTGAGCCACAACTGGGCCGGCAACGACGGCAGCGTTGTCTACAACAACGGAACCGCGACCCTCGAGTACGACACGGACTATGCCAACGACACGGGGGACGATACCGGTGCGGTCTATGCCAATGCAGGTACCGCGACACTGACCGACGACATCTTCTGGGACGGCGATTTCGTGGAGACGTCCGAGGTCGACGGGACCGTGATAGCGACCTACTCGGACATGAGCGACGGAAACACCGGTACCGGAAATATCGACGGCTTCCCGCTGTTTGTCGATAACGATGACAACGACCGGCATCTCCTGCCCGGTTCTCCGGGGCTCGATATGGGAACGTCGATCAACGGGATCACGACCGACGCCGACGGAACGGCTCGGGGCAGCACGCCATCGATGGGCGCGTACCAGGGCGGCGATCCGGCGGGAGTAGAGGTGCCCCGTACGCGTGTGCTCTGGTCGGGCCCAAACGGCGCCGCCTCAATCTGGAACTACGAAGTTGGCACGGGGACGTTCACGCAGAACGTTCTCGGCCCGAACTCCGGTTGGACGGCGCAACAGGTGTCGGACGGCCCCGACGGCTACACGCGCGTCCTCTGGACCAACCCGGCCGGGGCAGCACAGATTTGGAATGTGGACACGCTCACCGGAACGTACACGTCGGACACGTTCGGCCCCTACGCCGGATGGACCGCAGCCACAATGTCGACCGCGGTCGATAATACCACGCATCTCCTGTGGACCAACGCAGGCGGGGCCGCGTCGCTTTGGAACTACAACTCGATAACGGGAGCATTTACCGTGAACAACTACGGTCCGTTCAACGGGTGGACTCCGACGCTCGCTGCCGAAGATCCGGACGGGTTCACTCGGCTGATCTGGACCAGCGCCGCCGGGGATATCTCCATCTGGGCTCTGGACAACAGGACTGGGATCTTCACGCAGAACACGTTCGGCCCGTATCCGGGGTGGACACCAGTTGCACTCTCGAGCGGCCCGCAGGAGCACACGCACATCCTGTGGACAAGTACATCGGGCGCCGTCTCCGTCTGGAGCTACTACCTGCCGACGGCTTCGTTCACGCAGAGTTCCTTCGGACCGTACCCCGGATGGTCCCCGACAGCCATTGCCGACGGTGCGGACTTATATGACCGGATTATCTGGAACGGCACCAGCGGCGCCACCGCGATCTGGCATCAGTCGGGGGGAGAATTCGATCAGTACACGTTCGGCCCGTACCCCGGCTGGACGGCCACCAGCATCGCCTCGACATACTGATGCCGGCTCAACGCCGATTTCGATCCGTTTGCCCGTGCCCTCAGTCCCCCTCTCCCACCGTCGGGAGAGGGGCCTGGGGCGCGGGCGGTTGACAATTCCCCGATATTGCCATATACTAACCTGGGCGAGGCTCCGCATGAGCCGCGACGCTAGGGCATGCCCCGCCGCGGCTTTCGGATCCATTGGTTCGAACGGCCCGGCGCCGTGCACCTCCTGTCCATCCTCGCTCGTTCCAGACGCTCCCCGCGCGGCGGGACGTGCTCAGGCACGGGTGTGTGGCGATGCAGGAGTGCGGATTGCCGGTGAAAGCGAAGGAGGACGACGTTTTTGGCAAAACGCCGATCCGCTGCCCGTCTGGCGGCAGCCTGTAGTCTCATTATTGTGAGTGCCCTGCCCGTATACAGCAGCCCCACGCTTCGTCGATCCGTCTTCCCGATCGCGCGTCCACTGCCGTCACGCGGCGGGTTCGACCGCCAGGCAGTACAGAATGTCGTCGGGCGTCTCGCGGTCGTCACGGTCGACAATACTCCCATTCACCGGCAGGACGAGTACGGCGAATATCATGTGCTCTCGGTCTGCAAAGAGGGCCAGACGATCGCTGTGTCCGGCCAAACCCCGCACGAATATGCGGTCGTGATGATCGACGGCTCCGTCGGCCTTATTCCCAAATCTCAGGTACAGCTTCTTCCGGAAAATGTCGTTAGTCCGAACTCCTCGATGTCTCTGGGCGCACGGCTGGTCCAGACGGCCTTGCAGTACATTCGCGTGCCGTATCAATGGGGCGGAAACTCTTACACCGGGATCGACTGTTCCGGCCTGGTTCGGGCCGTGTTCTCGCAGAACGGGATCGATCTCCCGCGCCACTCCGGGGACCAGGCGGCGGTTGGGTACGACGTACCCCTGTCTCAGGTGCCGCAGTGGGTGCCCGGGGACCGCATGTACTTCGCGTGCCACGGCTGCGAGATCGACCACACCGGGATGTACATCGGGAATGGCTACTTCATACACTCGTCCATCGGCAACGGCGCACGGGTCGCTGTTAACAGCGTGTACGACGCGTACTACTACCGGCATCTCGTGGCCGTGCGCCGCTCGCAGGAGTTGCTCGACACGCAGGCGCCCCAGCCAACCCCGTCCACCCCGGCACAACCGAATACCTGGGCGACCGCGCCGCCGACCGACCGACCGGTCGGCACGGCCGTGGTGACGGATTCCGCACCGGCGATCGCCGGGGCAACGCGGCCCGGATCTCCGACGCTTTCGAACGTGACGAACTCCGACTCGACCACAGCCGTTCCAGAAGATCGAACTGTCCCCCCCGCAACCGGCACATCCGCAGCCGGGGATCCGGAATCCAGTCAGGAGTGAGGACTCGGTTCGTACCGGCTTCGCGTCGCCCTGTCAGCACTACTGCGAGACGATTTCCTTGAGGAGATTGGGGTAGTTGGTGACGATGCCATCGACGTCGCAGGTGTCGCAGAGGCGATGCATATCGTCGACTGTGTCGGCTCCCCAGGCGTAAACGGCCGTCTCGCGACTGCGCAGCACGCGAACGACATTCGGGGTGACCAGCCGGTGGTGCCAGATCGCCGCCTGGATCTCGAGCGATGTCAGCAGTTGCGCGCTGAAGGTGCGGGCCTCGTCGGCGTCGAGGGTGTGGGCGACCGGAAGACGCGGCTCGAGTCCGCGGACGATCGCGCGGCTGGTCTCGTCGCCACTGGCAACGAGCACCGAGTCGAACGTGAGGCCGGAGTAGCGGATTGCGCGCACGAGCCAGGCCTCGGTGCCGGCCTCGCGAATATGCATGATCAGCCCGACACGCGCCTCGTCGACAAGAGCAAATGTTTCCTGCAGGGTGGTCAGCGGGGGTTCCGCCGGGGAATTGTTCTTCAGCCACTCGGCGAAGGTATGCGAGTGAAGCGGAACGACTTTCCCGTCGAACGCGCGGTCCGTCTGATGGTTCACCACGAGGACGTCGTCCTGGGTCCGCCGAATGTCCACCATCAGCATATTCGCCCCAACGTCGATCGCACGCCGCATCGACGCGATGGTGCTTCCCGGAGGTTCCAGTCCGGGAGCGCCGCGGTAACCGATAATCCGAAGTGCATTGAGTTGAAGGGCCATGACAGTTAAAAAGGGAGAGCGACGGCTCCCCCTCTCATAATTATTGGGACTTGGTGCCGCCTACCGGACTTGAACCAGTGACACCTCAATTTTCAGTCGAGTGCTCTACCAACTGAGCTAAGGCGGCGTATCCATCGCGTATCGGCCGTCGACGCGTTCGAGCGAACTCAGTGCGCCGGCCGCTTACCGCCGTCCCGCGGCAGAATGGGCGGAGAGGGATTCGAACCCCCGACCCTCTCGGTGTAAACGAGATGCGCTACCGCTGCGCCATCCGCCCGTTGCCGATGTACAACTTCGGGCCTGTACCCCGCAGTCGCTTGCGCAGCGTGGTCCATCCCCACCGCCACTTCCGCAGACCGGCCGGCACTGGCCACACTTAACCGGAAATGGCGGGGATGACGAGACTTGAACTCGCGGCCTCTGCCTCGGGCGCGAGAGAGGCGAGGGCGGCCGCCGGATCCCCCCGGTCTTTTGGGTTCTCAATCCTAAGGATCGCAACCGATCTCAGTAGGAATGATCGCCTAGGATTGCGGTCATAGCAGTCACTACGAATACTATAGTGACTAGAGATCGCTGGCGG
>JBKQWH010000038.1:0-4149 GCA_052139635.1 Capsulimonadaceae bacterium | reverse complement strand
CGCCGCCGGTCGATGAGACGTTGACACCCGACAGGTAACCTACACTGCTATCGCCGATGAGATACAAATACCCGTTGGTGCTAAATGCTTCAAGGGCTTCGACGCAGAGTCGTTCGCATTCAACACGATGGCATCAGCCGATCTATACCAGCGACAGTTCGACCTATTTCGGCGCCTCATCGCGCTGATACCGGACCTTTATGCCTACGTGACGCTTACTGCACCAAGTTCAGTGGATATATCCGGACGGATCCGTCGGTTCGTTGATGATCTTCAGCGCGTTCATCCCCAACTTCCGCTCAAGACGGTTCCGCTGGAAGTGCGGACTTTCAGCCCGGTCCGGCGGCGGCTAGACGAAGGAAAGACCCTTGCGCTCAGGAACCAGTACGACGCGATTCAGGTCTGGCGCCACGAGCTTATCCGGCGATTCACGACGGACGAACTTAATCAACGTATCACTGACGTCACCCTGAACTGAGGTCTGGAATGCTCGAGGCAGTTATCGGGTTCTCAGGACTAGCCCGCAGTGGGAAGACGACAGTGTCACGTGAAGTTGCCACGGCCCTCGGGTGGAACTATGCCAGCTTCGGCGACTACGTTCGGTCCGTTGCTACCTAGCGGAACCGTCCCATTGATTACCGTGACGTTCTCCAGGAAATCGGTGCTGAACTCATCGACAATGGTCCTGACGTATTCTGCGGGCTCGTCCTTGCCTCGGTGTCATATACAGCGGGAGCCCCTCTCGTAGTCGACGGGATTCGGCACGTCGTGATAATTGAACCGCTGGCCCGCGCCGTAGTCCCGGCAATCTTCAAGCTGGTGCATGTTGACGCGGGCGCGGCCAGGCGTGAGCGCCTTCGTATCGCGAGCATGTCGGACGAAGAGATGTGGAAACGCATCGATCAACATTCAACTGAAGCCGATGCTCACGATGCGCTTCCGGCGCGCGCCGACTTGGTATTGGACGGCGACCTGCCGCCTAGCGACATGGTGCGTACGGTCATGTCAGCGGTTGCGAAATGGATCTGTGAATCCGATGAACAGTCGGGAGTGCAAGTTTCGTAAGGTCGTTAATTCGCGAGTGAGCGAAGTATTGTTGTCTGGCATCAGCGACCAACTAGGACAAATCGTTCGGAGTCTTCCTGGCACAGATCCGTTCGTCGTGTAGGAATCCCTGAACCGGCTAAAGCTGCAATCCGGAGCAAGATATGCTCTAAACCGCCGAGCGCCAACTGTGAAAGATCAGCGCCACAGTCACGCGACGCTTCCAATCCCGCACCCGCTTGACTTCGAATGGCGATTCAGTCAGGAGGCAAGGACACGACTTCTTGAACGCGGGCGCAGTCTTGCCGGAACCGAGGGAACAATAATCCTCCTCTGCGCTCGTAGCTAGTCTGCTGGCGGAGGCGATAAATCGCAGTGCTTCCGCCAATTTGACCCTCATGGACCGCAACGAGGCATCCGTCAAGGCATGCCGGCAGCATGTCTCTAACAAATGCGCAATCCAATGTGACATAATGCATCAGCGACTGCCGGGGCTTACGGGGCAGGTTTTGATTACCGATCCCGCTTGGTATCCAGATCATGCAAAGTCGTTTGTATGGGCGGCGAGCCGGCTCTGTGTCGAAGGCGGTCACCTGTTGCGTAGCGTCGCGCCTGAAGGCACACGGCCTGGACTACGTGAAGAGACCGCAGACTTGCTAGAATGGGCCGACAGGTGCGGCTTCGACCTCATCGACATGGAACGCGGCGTTCTGCCCTATAACTCGCCTGCCTTTGAGCAGAACGCGTTCGCAGCCGGCGGCATCCGCGGCATTCCGCGCGACTGGCGACGAGGCAACCTGGCGATCTTCGTCCATGCCCGCATTAATAAGGTCCGCAGGTCGCCCTCAAGGTATCGCCGGGGGCCGGAATGGAAAGAGGTTCTCGCTGCCGGGGTGCGTTTCCGTATCCGCATGGACGGAACTAATGAGCCCAGTACCTTTACGGATCCACGCCTGGTCCCGGTAGTACATGGCAGTGTTCTCGCCTCAGTCAGCCGTCGCGATCCGATGCGCCAGAAAGTTGAGGTATGGACTTTAGACTTATGGTAATCGTATTTTCGCCGGTAGGTCTCGTTCGGCACTATACGAGGTCATCAAAGGACTTTCCCAGGGATTTCCGGTATCTCAGCGGCTGAGCGAGTACCTGGAGCGCCCACTGTTCCCAGATGAGGAAGCGTATGCTACTAAGCGGGCGGCACAACAGATTCACCGGATTGTCTCAATTGAGCAGATCGAGGAAACGTTCCTGCATTAAGGTATATAGACATGTGCGATTGGCGCAAATCAGTGGTGGAAGCGGTCTGCAGGGCCTTGGAGCTTGACGAGTTCTGGGGTGCATACCTCTGTGCGATGAAGCAGAAAGCGCAGCCGCAGGCCACGTTTCACTTGGCAGTTTTCGTCGAGCCGTACCTATCTTTCGTCCTCGATGGGCGAAAGACGGTCGAAAGCAGGTTTTCGTCGCGCCGGTTTCCTCCGTTTGACCGCGTGGCACGCGGCGACGTGATCGTCCTGAAGAAATCGGGTGGACCTATCGTCGGAGTCTGCCGAGCTGCCGAGGCGTGGAGCTATGAGCTTGACCGGACGACATGGGGGCAAATTCGCGACGAGTTCACGGCTGCTTTGTGCGCGCAAGACCCTGAGTTCTGGGAGCTGCGGGAGTCGGCGGCGTTTGCGACTTTGATTAGAATCGACAGCACAACCCAACTTCCAGAGATTGAGTGTGAAAAGAAAGACAGGAGGGGGTGGGTAGTTCTCAACGCCCCCGACAATCAGCTAGCGATGGACTTCGACGAAAACTATCAGGATTTGCTCGATCGTCACTTATAAGCCTGGAAGAGTGATCTCATTGGTCCACTCCAAATACCGCCCCCGTCGAAGCCCCGACTCCCCCTACGTCCCCAACTGCTCCAACAGCAGCAGCAACTCCGCCGCATCGTCGTAATCGAGGCTCGCATCGTCCGCAATCGACGGATCGCGGCTGCCACTCACAATGGCCCGCAGCTTCGGCACAACGACTTGCAGGTACGGCGGCAACTCCTGAGCCGCAAGCGCGTCAAGTTGCGCCATTACCTCACCCTGCGCTCCCACGACGATCGCCTGCCTCACACCAGCGCACCAATCCGCCGTCGGCGTGCCAGTGAGATTCTCCCCGCCGTCTCGACGGTACGCGAGGAACGCCTCGATCGCCTTACGCCGTGCATCCCCAGCCGCCGCCGCATCTCCGACGGCCCGCTCAAGGTTGCAGAGGATATTCCAGGTGGTCCACGGCGTGGCGGCATGGCCGAACGACTCGTTGCACTCGATCGCCCGCAATATCTCGCGACGCGCCTCGTCATATCGGCCAAGCGTGACGAGTTCATCCCCCAGGTTGTTGCGAGCCCTGCCTTCCATCCTGGCGTTGCCGAGCCCCGCGTACAGGTCTGCCGCTTGACGGTAGAACGGAACCGACTGGTCCAACTTCCCCGCCCCGGAGTACAGGTTTCCGAGTTGCCCGAGCGTCGACGCCTGGCCGGAGCGATCGTCCATCGTCACCTTGATCTGCAGCGAGCGGCGATAAGCCTGCTCGGCATCGCTGAACCGTCCGGCTTCCTGATTTACGTTGCCGATTTGGTGCCAGGCGGTCGCCACGGCGGCCGGTTCTCCAAGCCGTTCGAACGTCGCCCGTGCCTCCTCAAATGTCTCCAGCGCCTCTGCGTAGCGCCTCTGCATCAGCCGGACGGTGCCCAAATTGCCCTTGCCGACGGCAACGTCCCGTTCACGCCGATGGTCTTCGTCCTGGCGGATCCCATCTTCGTACATGGCCGCCGCCTCGTCAGGGCGGCCGAGTTCTAGAAGGCAGTTGCCTTGACGGGCGAGGCAGACCGAGGACATACGCTCGCCGCGATCGCCGAGATCGTCAAACCGCTGCCGCGCTTCGGCGAAGAAGCCGAGGGCCGGCCCCGCGGCGCCTCCCGCAAAAAGCGCTCGCCCAACCAGATTGTACGCCATCGCGATGTTATAGTCGGCGCCTGCGTCAAGTTTTGTGCCATCCCCGCATGCGAAGATGCGCGAATTTTGCAAGGTCGGATTACCAGTTGGATCAGAAAGCCTGGCGCGTCGGCTTCGC
>JBKQWH010000037.1:0-18915 GCA_052139635.1 Capsulimonadaceae bacterium | reverse complement strand
AGTATGTCTCGCAAAAGTGCAGGCGCACGGTGTACGAGGTGCTGGCGGTCAATCCTGTAACCGCATAGCTGCAGGTGCCGAATCGGTTGGTCTGGTACACGGCGGTCGGCGCCGGGTTGGTGACGTTCGCCGTATTGATGGTATTGGTCACCGTGTTCGCGGTGCCACCCGAGAAGTCCTCGTCGGCCACCCACGAGCCCGTCGCCGAGCCTCCGCAGTTGATACCCAGGACCATCGCACCTGTCCCGGCGGACGGAGTTGCACTGGCTTCGTTCGACTGTGCGGAAGTGCCGCTCGCATCGAGGGCGGCCACTTTGTAATAGTACGGAGTGCCGTTGGTGAGACCTGTGTTCGTGTAGCTGGTCGTTGTGATGCCAGTCGCAACGGAGGCGGCACTCTCGCCGCCGGAAGCCGTTCCGCGGTAGACGTTATAGCTTGTCGCCCCCGTGCTGGCAGTCCACGAGAGTGCAACCTGTGCATTGCCGGGCGTGGCGCCCAGGCCGGTCGGGGCCGGCGGCACGCCGGCCGTCGGCGTCGCCGATACTTCCGTGGATTGGCCGGACGTTCCAGCCGTGTTGACGGCAGCGACCTTGTAGAAATAGGTTGTCCCGTTCGTCAGGCCTGTGTCCGTATAGGACGGGGAGGCGATTCCGGTCTTGTAGGCCGTCGCGCCTTCACCACCCGAGGCGGTTGATCGATAGAGATTGTAGGACGTGGCTCCCGTGCTGGCTCCCCAGCCGAGAGCGACCTGCGCAGACCCGGCTGTGGCGGCCAGGCCGGTGGGAGTCAACGGAATGGTCACGGTCCCGACCGTCGGGGCTGCACTCGCCTGGGAGGATTGGGCGGATGTGCCAGCCGAGTTGACGGCCGCCACCCTGTAATAGTAGGTCGTGCCGTTGGTCAGGCCGCTATCGATATAGCCTTCCCCGATCAGCCCGGTTGCCAGGGGTGTGGTGCCCTCGCCGCTCGAGGCCGTCGATCGGTAGACATTATAAGTCGCGGCGCCGCCGACAAAGCTCCAGGCCAGCAAGTTCAGTGTGTTGCCCGGAGTCGCCGTGAGATTGCTCGGCGCCTGCGGTATGCTGGCGGTCGTGCTCGGCGTGCTGCTGACTTCGTTGGAGAGCGGCGACGTTCCCACCTCGTTGATCGCGGCCACCTTGTAGAAGTACGTGGTGCCGTTCGTCAGGCCGGTGTCGGTGTAGGTGTCGTTCGAGATGGTGTTAACGGCGGTTGTCAATTCCGCTCCGGAGGCCGTCCCCCGGTAGATCGCGTAGCCGACTGCGCCAACCGGATTGTAGCTCGGGCCGATCGTCGGTGTCCAGGTCAGGAAGTTCTGGTTGGTCAGGGCGGGCGACGCTGTCAGCGTCGGCGCCGCCGGCAACTGCAGCGCGCCGCTCGGCGGTGTTGTGGTCAACTCGCCAGACGGGTAGGACCATCCAGACGCATTGTTTGCCGTGACCACGTAGTAGTAAGTCTGATTGTTGGTCAAGCCGGCGTCGGTGTAGGTCACGCCCGACGCTGTTGCGATCGGCACGGCAGCCTCGAGGCCCGACATCGTCGAGCGGAAAATGTTGTAGCTGGTCGCACCGCCCACAGCCGTCCACGTCAACGAGTCCGTCCCGCTGGAGTTGGTCGCAGTCGGTGTCGACGGCGCCGCGGGCAGGCCGGTGCCCGTATACGTGAAGGTCATGTAGTTCAGGTTGTAACCTCCCGTATCCTGATAGACCTGGATGGTCTGTACTCCGGCCGGCAGCGTAATGTTCGCGGTCATGGTGGTCCAGACCTGGTAACCACCGGTGTTCGGCACGGTGAGGGTGCCGCTGATCGCTGTGCCGCTCGGTGTTCGAATGTCGATTGTGTTACCGGTGGCGGGATCGGCCACTCGGAGGCCAACCGTGTAGACCCCGGCCGTCTCGACATTGATCGTGTAGTTCAGCCATTGGCCCGGTCCTGTCCAGCCGACGTCATAGCCACCGCTGACATCGCCGGTGTTCTCGATACCAACTCCATCGCCAGTGCGGTAGAAACCGCCCTGGTTGTAGTAGACCGGGGAACCGTAGCCGATACCGTTGCCGCCAAGGTCGTAGTTCTCGGACTGGACAACACCGGGAACCGGCCACGGCGTGCCGCCCCAGGGGGATTCGACCGGGGCGCTCGGAGTGCCGCTGACCTGATTAGAGGCCGCGGAGTTCCCGACGCTGTTGACGGAAGCAACCGTATAATAGTAAGTAACGCCGTTTGCCGCGGTGGAGTCCAGATAGCTGCAGCGGGTGATGCCGCTTGCGAGGGGGGTGCCGCTCTCGCCGCCGGACGCCGTTCCGCGATAAACGTTATAAGAGGTGGCGCCGCTGCCCGGAGCCCAGGTCAGGCTCATCTGCGCGTTGCCGGATAGCGGTGTCAGATCTGCCGGCGCGGTGGGAGCAACATTGTTCGCGGCGACCACGAACTCGGCGAACTGGTTCGCCGGAACGCTCTCCGACATCACCGCCGTGCCGTTATCGTATACGGTGCAGGTCTGCGCCGTCGACTGCGTGTTATAGACCACTGCGGTCAGCACACCCGAGGTCGCGTTCTGGAAGACCATGCCGGTGGGGATGCTGGTGGTGTATGCCTGAGCCTGATCGCCAAGCGCACGCAGGGCGTGTGTCTGGTAATAGATTTCGCCGGAGTAAGTCTCGTCATTCGCCATCGCGTCGCCGGCCGCATAGTACTCATCGAGCATTGTGGCGACGTCGTTCTGGTCAAAGAGCATCTGGTAGCCGAGGATATAATCTCCGAGGTAGCTTCCAAGGCCGGCCGGCGTGTTGTTATCCGGCATCGAAAAGCCGTTGATCCCGGCAATGCTCGCCGCGGTGCGCTCGTTCCACATGTCGTTGATCTGCGCCGCGGAGAACGTTGGGTTGCGAGCCAGGTACTGGTTCCAGTACCAGCTCGGGACCATCTGGATGCCGTAGATCCAGGCCGGATCGCCGTCGAAGTAGGTCGCATAGGCGAGGCTGTTGTCGCCGAGGATTCCGCACATATGCTCGCCGTAGGTGGCGGGGAAGTTGGTCTGTGTCCAGTCCTGCCAGTACTCGTTCACGGCCGACGATTCCATGGCGTATCCCATGGCCCCGGCCGCCTGAATGGCGCTGTTGTTGGTGATACTGCCGTACAGGAACATACCCGTCCAAGAATCCATCGCCTCCGAGCTCGATTCCTGATTCTCGCCCCCCGGGCTACTTGTACCACCGGCCCACGAGTGGCCCTGCCAGATGTCAAAAGTGCGGAAGAACGGGTAGGTCGTGTCGGTCCGGTCCCAGTTGGCGTACTCCTTCAGAACCTGAGTAATCATCGGGGAGTAGTTGTTCAGCCAGGTAGGATCTTCCATCCCGGTCAGCGCAGATGTCACCAGCCAGTAACCATAGTGAAAGTGGTTGTCGTTAAAGCCCTGCGTTCCATAGCTCGGCGGGTAGCCAATGGTCGCGCCCCAGTCCGGATACCGCGCGAAGAAGTTATTCGCCTTGCCGGCCGTATAGGTGTACCAGTCGTCGATCCGAGTCTCGATGGTGGAGAGCAGCTCGTTCCTGGAAGCCGGCAGCTCCATCTGGTCGGCCATCGTCATATACTGGGCCGACATCGCCAGGTCCTTGCCGCCGCCATAGGTGTCACCGATGACTCCGGGATGATACGGCGCGAAGTAATTCATGTAGTACTGCATCCGGCTCGGATTGTAGTCGCTGGACACACCGTTGACGTGCGGGGCCGGAAGCATGGGTGAGATTCCCTTAAATGGGAAGTCGATGGTGAATGCGCTTCCGGCCGATATCTGAAGCGTGCCGCGCGGGGTCAGGTACGTAAACGGCTCGAACGTCAGATTGTTCGTCGTCGTGCGATAGTGATGCGGCAGCCATCCCTGCAGGGTTGCCGTGTTCGACCCCTGGAGCGCCGTCGCGGTAATGGTCCAGGTGGTGTCCACAAAACCATGGACAGGATCGTAAGTCCAACCGAGCTGTGTGTTCGTTGGCTGAGCGTAGGCGTAGGTGCTGAACAGACTGAGATTCGACGTCGCCGGCAGGAAGCCGTAGACAAGGAAGCTGGGGGAACTGATCATCGCCTGGACGCCGGTGCTGACAACGTTGAAGGTCGTGTTGGTCGGCGCGAATACGCCGTAGGTGGTTCCGTTGACCGTGAAGCAGAACTGCGTCTCGACGAAACTGCCCGAACTGGTATTGATGGCGTTTCCATTGATATCATACAATGTTACGCCGGGGGCCACCTCGATAATCGGCTGCACGCCGGTGTACTTGCACCACACGAAAGGCACTCCGCGAGCGAGCGTTGTATCGACCACATTGCCGGCCGAGTTCTTCTCGGTGTATTCCATGCTCCAGTCGCCGTAGGCAGTGACCGTGGGATAGCCGGAAGCCGCGAAGGCGCCGCTGGTTGTGCTGCCGGCGACCGACAGCGCCGGGCCGGCATTGAAACCGCCTTGCGGAATCGTCCCGGTGTTCCAGGAGTCGGGGAAATGAAGGTCCATGCCGTAGGTCTGCGGAACGACCATCCCCGGGTACATCCAGAGGTCGCACCCGTATGGCGATGTCTGAGTCCAGACGTCGTTGCCGTCGTCCGCAAACGCTGTTGCCAGGTATGTCCACCATTTATTGGTCGGTATCGCCGAGCTCTTCAGGCTGGATGCGACGTTGAGCGTGGGATAAAACTCCTCCATCTGCCCCGGGGTCGGCGCGTAGTATCCGTCGTCGGCATCTTGCGATGCGGGAATACTGCTCGCAATCGCGCCGCTCCCTTCGGGAACCACGCTTTGAGCGCGAGCGACCGCACAGAAGCCGGAAAGGATCGCTATACCGGCGCCTATGCAGGCGATCTTTTGTTTTAGTGATATCTTCAAGATTTCCTCCGCGTTCTAAAGTTATCCATCATGGTCATCTACTCAGTGTGTCCGCGCTGTCGCCCCGGTCGGAGCCTCATCGGCTTGCCATCGAAATACTGTCCTGCAATAGTAGCGAATATCGAATCCTGCCGCGAGACAACCGGCGAACCGGCCGGCGAACTCACGAAAAAGCGCAGGCGGGCTTACGCACCCGAGCCGAGAGCAATTATATACGAGAATGATCGATATGTCAAGAGAAAATGATATGAAAAGCGAACCTGTATTTTGACCGATCGAGACAACGTATTCGATCTTCAGACTCCCACATGGCCGCATGTTATTCCGATTTCCCGCCTGCATGGACAAGGCAGTTTCTGCGGATCACGGAGATAAGCCGGCTCGGCAATGCGGTCGTACGTATCCGTATGAAATAATCAGTTCTTATGTAAAACTTTCGCGTTATGATCGTAATGCTGGCGTCGACCGCCGTTTAACCTACACAGACGCGCCGATTTTGTAAAAAAATGGGCGTGTTCCAAGAAATTATGCGAATTTGAATGTAAGATGTGGATAAATATACTTGCATATGACGCAATGCGTCTTGCTCAGGGGATATTTCGCGGGAAATCCCCACGTGGTGCCTGTACTGCATTATTTACTTTGATAAACAGTAGGAAGGAGCCCCTATGATCGTCGCTAGCTGCAGCGTAACTATCGCTCGATCAGTGCCTGACGTCTTTCGTTTCGTAGGGGAGCAGTTCTTCGAGCACGCCACTCAATGGAGTCCGACGACCGTGCAGTTGAAAAAGACCGCACCGGGATCGATCGGGCTCGGCACAACCGGATATGAGGTCCAAACGCTCGACGGAAAGAGCTATGACCGCCACTTCGCCGTACGCGAGTGGAGGCCTTTCGTGCGGTTCCGTATGATCAGCATGGAATCCGAGGACAAAGAGCGCTACCAGTGCACATACAGCTTCGAGCCCTATGGAAGCGGAACGCTTGTGACCATGGAAGTGGAGTTCGATCGCAACACTCCCAAGTTCAAGTTCCTTCGCCCACTCGCCGAGCGCGAGTTGCGAAAGGATCTCGAGTATCGTGTCGGGACCATGCTTAAGCGGTCTGTTGAGCGCGCGCTGAACGGGCAGCCCAAGCAGAAGGACTCCGGCATTTTTCCATACGCCACCATGGGCGTGTAATGAATGCGGCAGCAGGGTGTTCAAGCCCGACTGCACATGCCGAATGGAAATCGGTTCGCTATAATTATGTTTCCTTGCTTTGAGGCGGGGCTCCGAGAGGAACCCCGCCTCTCTGCATCGAAGTTTCGGGACAAATCGAGGCCGCCTCGTGCATCGAACCCACCTGGCCCGATTTGTGCAATAGCCCTGCTGATACAAACAATCGGCCCATCGCAAAGCGATATCGATGCAGGACGACTGTGTCCGTGAGAAACGAGGACCGAGGACCGGAGACCTGGTGAAACGCCGGGGCCACCTCCTAATGCGCCAATGCACCCGGCGCCCACCCCCGAAACGGGAGGCGACCGGCGAGTTGGATTAATAATCCGCCGTTACGGGGATGTAACCTGGTCAGCTTCGAACTATACTCGAAGTTGATAAATACTTGACGGTATTAGGGATTTATCCGGAATCGCCGCGGTGCGCCGAGTGATACCACTCGTCGGCGGCCATGCAGATTTTCGGTTTCGTTTAGGAGGTCCTTCCATGTTACTTAGGTGGCTTCGACTTACGCTGTCGACATTGTTCGTGCTGGCCCTCAGCACGGGCGCAAGCTACGCCGACGCGGAGGGCATTACCCTCCCGCAATTTTCATCAAGCGACAATCAAATCCTGGGCATAGTGCTGGTTGTTTCGGTGTTTGCCGTCCTGTACGGCTTCTTCATTAGAGCCCAGGTAATGAAACTCTCTCCCGGAACGGCGGCCATGCAGAAGGTCGGCGCCGCCATTCGGGCCGGAGCCTACGCGTACCTCCAGAAGCAGGTCAAGACGATGCTTCCGCTCGTTCTTGTCCTTGCGGTCCTGCTCTTCCTGCTCTTCCATTCGCAGCCCGGATACACCACCACCACGGCGATTGGCGTGTCCATTGCATTCCTGGTGGGTGTCACCCTCTCCTACATCGCCGGCTATGTCGGTATGGGCATGGCGGTGCACGGCAACCAGCGAACAGCGCACCAGGCGCTCAGCACCTACAAGGGCGCACTCGAGACGGCTTTTCGAAGCGGTGCGGTCGCCGGCATGATGACGGTCGGACTGGGGTTGCTCGGAGCCACTGTCTTCATCCTGATCTTCAAGAGCGACGCAATGAAGGTCCTTGTCGGGTTCGGCTTTGGCGGGAGCCTTGCTGCCCTCTTCATGCGCGTCGGCGGCGGTATCTTCACAAAGGCGGCTGACGTCGGTGCGGACCTGGTCGGCAAAGTCGAGCAGGACATCCCCGAGGACGATCCCCGAAACGCGGCCACGATTGCCGATAACGTTGGCGATAATGTCGGCGACTGCGCCGGTATGGCGGCCGACGTCTTCGAGTCCTACCTCGTCACCCTTGTGGCAGCGCTGATCCTCGGCGCGGTTGTCGGAGGTCCGCAGTACGCCATGGCGCTCGTGATCTTCCCGCTTGTCATTCACGGGATCGGCATCGTTGCGTCCGTCATCGGCATCGCATCGTTCCGCGGCAGCGAGGACATCAGCACCGACCCGATGCGGCCGATCACCAAGGGCCTCTGGGTCACAGCCATCCTGGCGATCATCGGTTTCACCGTGACCGCGCACCTGCTCCCTGGGATCAAGAACGGGATCAACGTCGACGGCCATCACATTAGCGCGAACCTGATTTCGCTCGCAACCGCCCTCGGCGTCGTGCTCGCGCTGGCCATCGGCGCCCTGACCGAGTACTTCACCGGACCGGACAGGCGTCCGGTCACCGAGATCGCTAACAACGCGCAGACCGGCCCCGCCACGCTTATCCTTTCCGGCTTCTCATTTGGCCTGGAAAGCGCCACCTGGGGCGTTCTCGTGGTCGCGGCGGTTATCTTCGGGATCGTCACCCTCTTCACGGGCAGCCCCGGATTTGCTGCCTACGCAATCGCCCTTTCCGGCCTGGGCCTGTTGACCACCACCGGATACATCCTTGCCATGGACACATTCGGTCCGATCTCAGACAATGCGAACGGGATCGTCGAGATGTCCGGCGTGCTCGGAGAGGGTGGACCGGCCCACGATGACAAGAACATGCTCGGCGAAAAGGTCATCGCCAAGCTCGACTCCGCGGGCAACACCACCAAGGCGCTCACGAAGGGCTTTGCCATCGCAACCGCGGTCATCGCCGCCGTCGCGCTGTTCCGAAGCTTCATGGCCGGCGCCAATCTGGGGGCTCTCGCCTTCTCGCTGGCGGACCCGAAAGTGTTCGTCGGCCTGCTGATCGGCGGCGCGGCCCCATTCCTCTTCTGCTCGTTCGCCATCCAGGCGGTCTCCCGCGCGGCCTTCGAGCTCGTCACCGAAGTTCGCCGCCAGTTCCGCGAGATCCCGGGCATTATGAGCGGCGAGGGTACGCCGGACTATGCCCGGTGCGTGGACATCGTGACCGCGGCTGCCCAGCGTGAGCTGCTCGGCCCCGGCATCCTGGCGATCTGTTTACCGATCCTTGTCGGCTTTGCCCTGGGCGCCCCGGCCCTCGGCGGCTACCTCGCCGGCGCCATCGTCACCGGCCAGCTCATGGCGGTATTCCTTTCGAACACTGGCGGCGCCTGGGATAACGCCAAGAAGAAGATTGAGGACGGCATGTTCGGCGGCAAGGGCACGCCGGAGCATAAGGCAGCCGTCATCGGCGACACGGTCGGCGATCCCTTCAAGGATACCGCCGGTCCCGCACTCAACCCGCTGATCAAGGTTATGAACCTGGTCGGCGTCCTGATCGCCGGTGTCGTGACCATGCCGCACATGCCGATTGCCATGCGTGTCGGCGTCTGCGTCGTCACCGCCGGTCTCCTGATCGGCGCGATCACCTTCTCGAAGCGCGGTGCGGATACATCGCCCGGAGGAACCCCGACCGGTTCGGGCGCCAAAAGGGAGAACTCGCTGACCCACTAACCCGGCCTGGCCACTCGGCTGCCGTATCAATTGTCGGAGGGTAAAGATTGAAGGTCGCCAAGTCACGCTGTCAACCGCGTGGCGAAGCGACCTTCAGTCACGTGTCAGCAGCCCAAATTCGCCCAACCACATGACTTTCCGTCAAGCCGTGGTATGCTGTGGAGAAGGAGCAGCGCTATGAAGTATTCCACGTCCTGGATCTCTCTCTCTCCTCGCCACAGCCACGGCAGCCACGGCCGGCCCGATCTCCGGTGTGTATCGGCTAACAACGCAGGCGCAGTCGGGCATGTGCCTGGAAGTGACCGGCTCGACCAACGCAAGCGGCACGGCCGTCGACATGAACACGGCAGCACATACGTCGAACCAGCAGTGGCTCGTGCAGCAGCAGAGCGACGGAACCTATAAGATCTACGCTTTTTCCAGCCAGAACTCCCTGCAAATGCTCGATGCCGGCGCGGGAACCACCGGCACAGCCATCCTGACCCAGGAAGACGAGGCGGTCGACGGCGTTACCGACACCAGCCAGCGCTGGAACTTCGTCGACCAGGGGACGGGCTACTATCGAATCGTCCCCGCCGAGGACGGCGCCGGCAGCACCGAAACCCTCGACATCGGTGGCGGCGACCCGACCGGTTACGCCGGCGAACCGGCCGACATCGACGGGTTCACGGGCAGCGGGAACCAGCTTTTCAAGCCGGATTGGTCCGGGCCGACCCAAATCCTCCCGAATCCCAAAAAAGGCGTGGCCCTGAGCGACTTCAATGCCGCCGGCCTCAACGTCTCCTGGGTGTACACGTGGGAGTTCACGACCCCGCCCGACGTGCCGACCGGCATGGAGTTCGTGCCGATGGTATGGGGCTGGTACGGTGATACCAATATCGGATTCGAAGTGACGGCCGCCGATACCGGCATGCAAAACGTCCTCGGGTACAACGAGCCGGACTTCCCCTACTCGGGATCCAGCAACATGAGCGTCGACGAGGCATTGACCGGCTTCCAGTACATCTCGTCGCTCTCGTCGCAGGGAATAGGAATCGTCAGCCCCGCGCCGGCGGTCGATACATGTACCCTCGCGACGGTTGGGACCTGTTACGATCCCTGGATGGTCGAGTTCATGCAGGCGGCGACTGCGGCGCCGTACAATTACCATTTCGACGCGGTTGCCGTGCACATCTATCCGGGAACTGACCCGGCCCCATTCCTGAGCTATATCGACTCCGAGTACGCCAAATATCAGTTGCCGATCTGGGTCACGGAGTTTGCGCCGAACGGCAGCGGCCAGACGGTCGCGCAGGCGTACAGCTTCGTGCTGGGCGCCGTCAAGGGCCTCAATGCGCGACCGTACGTGGCGCGCTACGCGCTGTTCACGATCATGACGCCGAGCGCAACCGACTTCGGGGCCGGAGCGATGATCAATACGAACGGCACCTACACCACAATCGGCCAGCTCTATTCCCGCCTGTAGGAGAGGAGACATACGGATGCGATCGATGACGTTGCTACCGGCTATACTACTGCTCATGGCGCCCTGCGCGGCGATGGCGTCGCACGCGCCGCGCACGTCGCTCGCTCTGCCGGCTTCATTCACCGGTACAGCACGCTGGAGCACCGGCGACACTGGCGCGCTGCTTTGCCGGCTCGACTCCGCCGGCAACGCGACCGGGCTCGTGGTCGACGAGACCGCCTCGACGGCTGGTGAGATGACCGGAATCATCACGCCCGCTGGCGCGGCAAACATCACCCTCACGTTCTCCGGGGCCGCCACCAGTTTCACCGGCTCCCTGAGCGTAAGCGCTTCCGGCCAGCTTGCCGGCACGTTGACATCGGGCAGCGGCGGATTGACGCTCGCTCTGACACCGGACGCGTCCACGGCCGGCGGGTATGCGGGCTCCTATGTCGGAGTCGTCCACTCCTCCTTCGCGAGCGTTGCGGTATTCGCGCTGACGGTCGACGGGTCCGGAAACGCCGTCAGCCTCGCCATCGCCGGCACTCAGGGCGCCCCGGTCACCGCGACCGGAACGGTCGACAGCCAGGGCAACACCAGCCTGTCCGAATTCTGGTCCGGCCAGACCTACGCGGTTGCCGGAAAGCTGGCGTTGAACAGTTGGGGACTGATCAGTACCGTATTGAAGGGACCTGCCGTGAACCAGTTTATCCAACTGTTCCCGGACACGACCACCTCATCGGCCAATCCCTTCACCGGCACGTTCCTCGGAACAACCCAAATCGGCTCCGATCCCGGCGCGATGCTGCTGTCGGTGGATACGAGCGGCAACGTTTACGGCCTGGTTATCGATTCCAGCAGCGGCGCCCCGGGCATCATGATCGGCACCATCCCCCCGTCCGGCGCCGCCAGCCTGACAGAAGAGTTCAGTAACACAATCACCACCCTCAGCGGCACGGTCGCAGTCAGCAGCGCCCGCCAGCTCACCGGCTCCCTCACCGGCGACAGCACGACACTGGGGATCACGCTTAACCCATTCTAACGCGGAGCCACGTCGAACGGTAACTCCCATCGTTCAAGCGGCCGCCTCCGCTCCTGCGCCGTTGACGAACTGGGCGTAGTAGAGGCGGGAGTAGGCGCCGCCGGCGGCGAGGAGGGCGTCGTGGGTGCCGCGCTCGACGATGCGGCCGTGCTCCATGACCAGGATCAGGTCGGCGGCCAGGATGGTCGACAGGCGGTGGGCAATTGCGAAGGTGGTGCGGCCGGCCATCAGCGGCTCCAGTGCGGCCTGGATCAGGCGCTCGGACTGCGTGTCGAGCGAGGACGTCGCCTCGTCGAGGATGAGGATCCGCGGATTCTTCAGCACGGCGCGGGCGATCGCCAGGCGCTGTTTCTCGCCCCCCGACAGCTTGTAGCCCCGCTCGCCGATCACCGTGTCGTACCCCTGGGGGAGCGACGCGATGTGGTCGTGGATTGCGGCCGTGCGGGCCGCGGCGATGAGTTCCTCGTCGGTGGCGTCGGGCCGGCCGTAGCGAAGGTTCTCGCGAATCGAGTCGTGCACCAGGTACGCCTCCTGCGTGACCACTCCGATGGCGTCGCCGAGCGATTCGAGTTTGATCTTGCGCACATTGTGGCCGTCGATACTGACGCTGCCCTCGATAACATCGTAGAGGCGCGGGATCAGGTAGGTCAGCGTGGTCTTGCCCGCTCCCGAGTGGCCGACCAGGGCCACAAGCTGTCCCGGACGAGCCTCGAAGCTGATGCCCTGCAGCGTCCACGCATCCGGGTCCGAACCGACGCCCTGCCCGTCGGTACTGACCGCGGTTCGTGCCTCGCCGCCGCCCACTTCATGAGTACCCGGCCCGATACGGGAGGGGGATGAGTTTGTGCCCGGTCGAGGCCCGTTCGTGTCCATGCTCGCGGCACGAGACGGCCAGCCGCCGGAGGCCCAGGCACCCGAGTTCTGCCACTTTTCCTTTGGGTTTTCCGCCGGCTTTACGGACTCCGCGGGTGTCGATTCCGTCTCGCCGTAGCGGAACGAGACATTCTCGAAGCGGACGTCCCCTCGGAGCGATTCCGGGGCCAGAGCGACGGCGTCGGGAGCGTCGACAATGTCCTGCTTGAGGTCGAGATACTCGAAAATGCGGTCGAAGAGCGCCAGCGAGCTCATAAAATCGACCTGGACGTTGAGCAGGTTCGTGAGCGGGAAGAAGAGCCGCGCCTGCAGACCGGTGAACGCGACAATGACGCCCAGCGAGAGGCTGCGGTCGCCATGCGCGATGATCAGGTCGCCCGCGAGCCAGTACACCAGCACGGGTGTGATCGAAAAGACCAGGCCGATCAGGTTGAAGAAGTAGCGCATGATCATCGCCTGTTTGATCTGCGCCAGGGTCAGCCCGTCGTTCTTGTCGGAGAACTTCCGCAGGGCCAGCGCCCCGCGGCCGCTCGTCTTTGTGAGCAGCGCGCCACTGACGGACAACGTCTCCTGCATGATCGCACTCAGGTCCGCCAGATTGGCCTGCACCTTCCCGCGAACTCCCCGCGCAGCCTCGCCGACACGGGCGCCGACCAGCGCGAAGACCGGCAGGATGCCGACCGAAAGCAGCGTCAGGCGCCAGTCGAAGGCGACCATCAGCACCAGCGTCGAGAGCACCGTGGTAATATTCGACAGGACATTGGTTGCCGTGTCGCTGACCGTGCTCTGCAGACCGCCGACATCGTTTGCGAGCCGCGATTGGATCTCGCCGGTGCGCGTACCGGAGAAGAACCGCAGCGACATCCCCTGCAGGTGCGTATACAGACGGTCGCGGAAGTCGCGCATCACGTGCTGGCCAACGACAATGCTCTGGTAGCTGTACCAGAGCGCAAGGCCGGTCTGTCCCAGGGTCGCGAGGAGGGAATAGAGTGTACAGGCGCCGATGACACGCATATCGCGGCGCAGCAAGCCGTCGTTGATCAGCGTTTTCAGGAAGATCGACGGCAGCAGACCGATCGCCGACGCGGCCAGAACTGCCACGACAATAATGGTGAGCTGCCCGCGGTAGGGCGTGAACGACGATGCCACGCGCTTAACGGTCTCCCGGCTCACCCGTGCCGGTCTCCCGCCGCGCCCTCCCCACTGTCCACCTCCGGCCCACGTCATATCGCATTCCTCCCCTGACACTATACCTGGAAGCGGAAATAGCGGATAGGAAATAGTGAGGAGTCGCATCTGAGCAGGCGGGAATCTCTGCACTTGTGGACAACCGGGCAAACGGCAAAAAGGATTATCTTGGCCGTTAGATCCCCGTTTCACCGCAATTTTGACCACGATTTTCCGATCTGTGCGTGCAAAATCGTTTTTTCACATCGCCATTCACCGGGAAAAGATGTACAATGTTTCTATACTCACTTGAAAGCAGCGAACGCATGCCGCCAACCCTAAAAGATATCGCCTCACGAGCCGGCGTCTCAGTTGCGACCGCATCCAATGCACTCAATGGCGTCACAAAATCGCGCATCAGCGCCGACACGATCGAGCACGTCCGCAAAGTGGCCGCGGTGATGGGCTACCGTCCAAACGCGATCGCGCGTTCGCTCAAGTATCAGCGCACCGACACAATCGCATTCTACACCGGGTACGGCTTCTGCGATGTGCGGGACCGGTTCCTGGGTGAAGTCGTTACGGGTATGCAGCACGCCTGCGACGAACTCAGCCTCGACCTGCTCCTCTACGGCAACCTGACCAAGCGCCCGGTCTCCGAGGTCCACCGCGTGCTCGCAAACGGCAAGATCGACGGCGTCGTCGTCCATGCCGCGGCGGACAACCCCGTCATCGAACTTCTGGCGTCCGGCTCCCTGCACGCAGTGGCCATCGCGGACAGCCAGCCTCTCCTCCCTTCCCTGGTTGCGGATGAGAGGATGGGAATGTCTTTGCTCATCGAACACCTGTGGACTAAAGGCCACCGGCGAATCGGCTTTCTGTCTTCCGACATCATGATGGAATCCGTGCAGCTCCGGCAGGCCGGTTATGTGGAGGAAATGACCCGGCGTGGCGCTGTCCCGAGCGTCTACGTCCACACACCGGTCGATGAGCCGCGGCCGCTGCTCGAACAGATCCTGGCCATGGACGACCGACCGACCGCGATGTGCTGCTGGCACGATGACACGGCCTACTACTTGTTGGAAACCTGCCGTGAACTGGGGGTGCGCGTGCCTGAGGACCTGGCGATCGTCGGGTTCGACGGTCTCCAGGATAACCGTGTCGCCAGCAAACACCTGGTTTCCGTACATGTTCCGTGGATCACGGTCGCCTTTGAAGCCGCCCGCACCCTTGTCCGCCTCCGCGAAGGCGTGCCGGCAGCCCCGCGTGTGGTGTTCCCGGTCAGCCTGATTGACGGCGACACCGTGTGAGGCCCTCGCGCCCTCACCCCTCTCCCGAAGCGCGAGAGGAGTGACTTATTCCAATCGTGTTCACGCCTGATCCATCGCGTCCATATGTCCATCTTCGCGTGCCATAATAGACGCCATGAGCCAGCAATTCGAAGTGGTGGTCGTGGGCGCCGGGCCTGCGGGGGCATGTGCCGCCTATGTAGCCGCGTCGGCCGGCCTCCGGACCCTTCTTGTGGAGAAGAGACTGCTTCCTCGCTACAAGACTTGCGGAGGGGGGCTTCCGCTGACCGTGGCACAGTGGCTTCCCGGCCTGGCTCCGGAGGCCTTCGTGGAATCGTCGGTCGTCGCGCTGCGCCACACATGGGACTTCGGGGACCCGCACATCGGCCTCATTAACCCCAACGAAGGCGATCCGCCGATGACGCTCTGGATGGTGCAGCGCAGCGTCTTCGACAACGCCCTCGCGCAGCGTGCGGTCCGCGCCGGAGCGGTCTTGCGCGACGATCTCGCCGTACAAAGCGTCGAGCCGGAGGACGACTGCGGTGTCCGTGTTCGTTTCGGCAGTGGTGAAACCGTTCTGGCAAGCCACGTGATCGGCGCCGACGGCGTCAACGGCGTCGTGGCGCGCTGCGCCGGACTTCGCAGGTCGCGCCTCCTGGCGATCGGGATCGAGGCGGAAGTCCCCCACCGGTGGGGCGACGGGCACGAGGATCTTCGGCCGGACATTGCACACCTCGAGTATGCGGTCCGTCAGGGATACGCCTGGGTCTTTCCAAAAGCCGGTCACCTCTCCGTGGGTGCGGGGATGTTCGGCCGAAGGACATCGGAGGGCAAGGGGGAAGCGCGCAAAGATGAGTTGATCGGTTGGGTGACCGGATATCTGGCTGCGCTCGGCGTCCCGAGGGGCGCGGACGAGATCGAGTTTCATGGCCATCCCCTCCCAATCTGGAATGGCAGCGAGCCGGTGGACGCGTGGGAAGGCCGGGTGCTGCTCGCCGGCGATGCCGCCGGGATGGTCAATCCGCTGTTCGGAGACGGAATCGCGTACGCCTGCCGCAGCGGGATACTTGCCGCGCGAACCGTGGCTGACGGCCGCGCGAAGGAGTGGACAGGAATCGTAAAGGAGCAGTTTGGCGCCGGTCATGATGCGGCGCTGACCATCGCGCGATTCTTTTACAGCTTTCCCGCGTTGTGCTACAAAATGGGCGTCAAGCGGCCGAATGGGACCCGCACAGCGGCCCGCCTGATCGCCGGCGACCTCGCCTTCAACGCGATTCTCGACCGTCTTCCGTGGAAGCAAATGATGGCAGAGCACCCGGTGACCCGCTGGTAAGCCGGCTCGCCAGAAAAATCTCGGGAGAATTCGAAATCAAGAAGGAATTATCGCCTGCTTCGTGGAATCGCGCATGGAAGGGTGACGGAGACGATTTGGAATGACGGCGCGGCCCCTCCGGCAAGGGTCGGCCAATGCATTAGCGAACGGGGGCATGCGACGTCCGCAAACGCGGCAATGGGAGCCCGTGGGCGGACAAACTGGCAGCAGCGGGGCGTCTCCGATCCTTCGCTCGCGGAATATTCAGACATGGTGGCAACGCATCGCCGCCGGTCTATGCCGCAAATAAGCGCCGGCGCCGATCCAGCATAATGGCAAGCCAGCGTCTTACGTGCTGAAACCAACGATAAGGGGATATGATCATGGCCTATAGTGTTAAGAGCAAGAAGAACGGGACAGATTATTACCTGCATTCCAGACCAGCGGCGAATGGTACGACCAAGTTATACTTCTTCGCGAAGGAAGTGAAGGACGGCTCGCTGGACGCCTTGCCGGACGGATACGAGGTGTCTGAGAATTCGGCAACCGGCCTGCCGATCCTGAAGAAGAAGCAATAGAGGGCGTCGTTCGCACCGGGCGTCGGCTCGCGTCGACCGTCCGCGAACATCTCGTTGGACAGGCGGGGACGCCTACCAACGATCGGACGCGAATAACCGGTCGGAATGCAGATGTCGGGTCAGGCGGCGACCCCCAAACGCCGGCCAACGACGAACCGCGGGGGCTCCTCGGCGACGTGGAGCCCGCCGCAATCCGGCCAGCAGCGACGAGAAATCGTGGCATCTCAGCGGCCGTCGGCCATCGTCCGCACCGATGGTGTTGCCGGCGATGGCAATAATCGAACTGGGCTTTCGTTAAGTTAAGGGGAGACCACCGTGCAATACCAAATACTGGGAACGACGCTGCAATCGCTTGAAATCCTCCTTCAGCCGGGAGAGACGGTCTACAGCCAGACGCACCAGATGGCATGGATGACCGGCACAATGACCATGGACACGACGACCGGTGGAGGGATGCTCAAGGGCCTCTTCCGGGCGGCATCGGGCGGGTCGCTCTTTGTTACCCATTTCACGCCCGGCGGCGGACCGGGTCTTGTGGCATTTTGCCCGCGATTCCCCGGCACGATCCTGGCCCGCCAGCTCGGCCCCGGAGAAACGGTCATCTGCCGCAAGGAGAGCTTCCTGTGCGCGGAGAACACCGTGCAGCTCGACATCTATTTCCGCCAGCAGATCGGCTCCGGCTTCTTTGGCGGGGAAGGATTCATCCTGCAGAAGGTCACCGGGCCGGGCCTTGTCTTCCTGGACCTCTCCGGCGAAGTCGTGGAGAAGGACTTGCGTCAGGGCGAAGTATTGAAGGTTCATGTCGGCCATGTTGGAGTTCAGGATCTCTCGGTTCAGTTCGGGATTACGCGTGTGCCCGGCATCAAGAACATGATCTTCGGCGGCGAGGGCATCTTCCTCGCCACCCTCAGCGGCCCCGGCCGCGTGTGGCTGCAGAGCATGCCGATCATCAATCTGGCTGAGGAAATCCTGAAGTACGCCCCCGGCGACCGTTCCTCCGGCCCCAACAGCGCAATCGGCAACGTCATCGGCGGGCTGCTCGGGGGATAAGCGGGGCCACTGGCTTTTCCGTGGCGTCAGCGGCACGGAAGGGTCACGACAGAACTATCTCTTAGTTGACCCTTCAGATTGGCATGCGCCGGCCTTCATATCATCATGGCGCATTGCTTCATTTAGGAATCTGACTATGGGGTAGTGGTCGCTTCAAGGAATCTGACTCGACCCTCTTGTTGAGCAGTGTGTCAACGTATAATGGACCCAGGATTCGGGACAGCTTTTGCGGGCGAAATAAGCTATGGCTACAAAGATGGGAAAGCAGCATTCCACGTCGTTTAAGGCGCAAGTCGTTCAGGAAGTGCTTAAGGGTGAGAAGACCGTTTCTCAGATAGCGTCGGAGCATGGAGTCCCCTCGACGATGGTTAGTCAATGGAAGAGCATTGCGGTCGCCGGATTACCAACGTTGTTCGAGCGGGCGTCCAAGTCCGCCGATCAGCAGGTGGAATACGACCGCAAAATTGATGAATTGTACACGGAGATTGGCCGCCTGACAACCCAGGTGACCTGGCTGAAAAAGATCTGGCCTGGAACCTGACTAAGAGCGAGCATCTCGCTCTGGTGGATCACAACGGCAAGGAGTTGCCGGTCTGTGCGCAGGCCGAGGTGGTCGGGGTAAGCCGATCAAGGACCTCCTATCGTACGGTGCCGATATCGGCCGAGAATCTGGGCCTTCGGCACCGTATCGGCGAGATCTACACGAAGTCGCCCGTTCTACGGATCGCGTCGCATCGCCGAACAGCTGCAGCGCGATGGCTGAAGCGTTGGGCGCAAGACAGTTGAGCGTCACATGGACGAGATGGGTATCGCGAGCATATGTCCGGGTCCGAATCTGAGTAAGCGAGCACAGGGGCATAAGGTCTACCCGTATCTGCTTCGTGGATTAAGCGTAGCACAACAACTAACTTTTATATAATCTAAGTTATATATATTAGGCAGCTCGTTTTGCGAATATATCTGGCGGCCGTCCTAGACTGGTACTCGTGCTACATGCAAGCAACCTCGTGCCGGTGGAAAATCCGACAGCGGAGATGGCTCAAGAAATATGCCGCGCGCTTGGCATTCGGCTGGAAGATAATATCGGTTCGTGTGGAATTATCGCCGCGAGAAACGAGTATTAGTCAATGGCCGTAATACCATGCCAGCGCTCTTGTCAAGCGTTATACGTCGGCGGCGCCGTCAGG
>JBKQWH010000036.1:0-10282 GCA_052139635.1 Capsulimonadaceae bacterium | reverse complement strand
CCTATCCAAAGGCGGCGCTCCTCCAGGCGAACGACGGCAATTTCTACGGCACCACGGAATACGGCGGGGCGGTCAATTACGGCACGGTGTTTCGCATAACGCCGTCGGGTGTCGTGAACGTCCTGCACAACTTTGCCGACGGCGTTATGCGAAACACCGTGCCGTAATTGACCGCCCCGCCGTATTCCGTGGTGCCGTAGAAATTGCCGTCGTTCGCCTGGAGGAGCGCCGCCTTTGGATAGGCCCCGTCATTTGTGACCGAACCGTCCCCAAAGCTATGGAGGATCGTTACGACCCCGGCCGTTGTGATGCGGAATACTACACCGTATCCGGTGTTCTGCTGTCCGGGTGTTCCCGTCGAGCCTCCGTATTCGGTTGTGCCGTACAGGTTGCCGTCGGTCGCCATAATAAGTCCGGCCACGGGCTGACTTCCGTCGTTTGTCACCGTTCCGTCGCCGAAGCTGTGCAGGATGGTCTCGTTGCCGGAAGGATCGATCTGGAACACCGTCCCTTCGTTGGCGGCGCCGCCGTTCGGTGTGGTCCCGTAGAAATAGCCGTTACTGGCCAGAACCAGGCCGTTCGGATTGTACCCGTCGTTCGTCACCGTCCCATCGCCGTAAGCGTGCAGCGTCTCTTCCGAAATGGGCTCGTTGGCGGCCTCGGTCGACATCGGCCCCGTACCAGTGGCGTCGACGCCGGCCACTGTAAAGTAGCATGTCTGTAGATTTGTGAGGCCCGTGATGATCAGCGGAGCGCTGACCTGAGTCTGGACGGGAACCGTCCCCTCGCCGCCCGACGTCGTCGACTGGTAGACGTTGAAGGATGTTGCGGCACTGCTGCCAGACCAGTTCAGGATAATGCTCCCGGCGGACGACGTTGCCGTCAGGCCCGTTGGCGCGGTCGGGACCGCCGCCGAGGCGCGGCCGGCGGCGAGTATTACGGCAATGACGGCCAAAACGGCTGGAACGATCTTACCGTCCGCTCGCCGGACTGCATCGAATAGCCGGGAGAATTGCCCGCGGTAAATACATGACGACGGTGTAGCCTTGGTTTCCATGTTCGACGTTCCTTCCTCAGGGTGACGCAATCTCTATCGATTGTGGCGAAGGCCATCTTCAACTATGCCTTACCTGTAGTCCACAATCTCTCGGTTAGGTGTCTCGCCCACTTCGAGCGTGGGATGATTTTGGATATCACAGGTCGAGTTACATCGATTTCGAGGTCGCTCGGTCCGTTCGAAACGGTTACTGCGGCCCGAAATTCATGAAACCAGCCGTTATGAAATGGATGCAAAGCGCTATGGAGGGTTGAGTGCGAGTCGTTCAGGGCGAATGCATGTTACTGGCCGCCACATCCGAATTCCCACAACAAGAACCCGAGCACGCCCCTTTCCAATCTGACCGCACAGTCTTCATTACTGATCGCCGGTATGGCGACACTCGTCCTGGTTGTCGAGCACGCGCAACAACGCGTGCGACAAAATGGGCCGCCGACAAACTCATGAGCGTACGACCAAGACGCCGCCTATTGGCGACCGCTCGCGTACTGAGAAACTATTCAATTCTTTTTAGTGCTATTAAATTGCCGGCAATTCGACCGAATGCTGGCCGAATGCTGGCCGGCGACGGCGAATCCCGAGTCACCGACGGTTATAGAACCGTGAGACGAAACGCCGTATCGACAGTTTCTCGCGCCATTGAGCAGAAACTATCTTGCTGGCTGTGTAAACAGCGCACTCCCGCGAATGCTCACCGACGACAGTGTCAGGGTTCGCACTTGGAATCGCGCTCGGACATTATAGCGCGCTTCGATAGTGTTGTCAAGTATTCGGATTCTCTTTTTTATATTGACTTTTTTTGATAATCTGCGTCTATCGCAACGATTCCAGGCGGGAAACCACTCAATTGAAGTAGTTTTGCCATGTTTGGTCGCGAACGCCTCTCTTCGGCCGGCGGCCCAACAAGGCCCGATATTATCGGAGCCATTATTAGTAGCTCAATACTCTTGATCATTAATGGTATTAAACGCCGGACACGCGTCCACAATGCACAACAGTGTGTCAGAACATCATCCGGTGCCGCCGGGCGTCGACACTGAGCAAGAGGCCGACCGCGGACATATTGACGATCAGGCTGCTCAAGCCGTAGGAGAAAAAGGGAAGCGGGACACCAACGACCGGCATGATACCCATGGTCATTCCGGAGTTGACGACCGCGTGGAAGGTCAGCATCGAGATTACGCCGGCGGCGAGCAACCGCCCGAGGGGGTCCTCGCAAGCGGCGAGGATGGCGACGCCGCGTTCCAAGAGCAGGAGGTACAGGCCGAGCAGGAGGACACAGCCGACAAAACCTCCCTCCTCGCCCACCACCGTAAAGATGAAGTCCGTCGGCTGTTCGGGGATGAAGCGGCCGTTGCTCTGCTTGCCCTCCTCGTACCCCTCGCCGATCACCCCACCCGATCCGATGGCGATGATGCTCTGGTGCAGGTGATAGCCGGCGTCAAGCGGGTCGGCGCCCGGGTTCACGAACACCTCCAGCCGGTTCTTCTGATATGTATGCAAAACATTGAAGCGCCACATGGCGCTGAACAGCACGATTCCGGCAAGCAGTATCGCCAAAAGATGCAAGGTCCGTGCGCCGGCCATCGCCATTACTCCAAACCAGATCGCCATCAGCACCAGCGCCTTGCCCAGGTCGTGCTGCCTGGCGACCAGAAGCACGGGAACAGCCATATGCAATAGCGATTTTGCCACCGTGCGCCATTCCGCGATCGTGTCGAGATTCATGGCCACCGACAGAGCCAGCGTGCAGATCAAGATGACCTTTGCAAACTCCGACGGCTGCAGCTCGAAGTGACCGATGGAGATCCATCGCGCGGCGCCATGCGAGGAGTGGCCCTTGAGAACCAGGACCAGCAGGAGGAGGTTGACGGCATACAGTCCCCGCGCGTAGCGCCGGACAACGGCCTCGTAGTCGACCAGCGCCAACCCGATCATGGCGATGAACCCGACCACGATGCCCAGAATCTGCTTTCCGGTGTCCGGCGCAGCATGGACATCGGCGTGGCTGGCGCTCTTGATCGCAAGGACCCCTCCCACGCAGATGGCCATCACCACGAGTATAACGACAAGGTCGATCTGGCGTACGTGCGCCCGTCCGATCCCTGCCGCGCTTGATCCTGAACTGTTCATGGGGACATTCACCACGCCGCCAGCCCGCCCGAGATTTCGGCGCTCAGGCCGCAGATATCATACCCGGCATTCGCGGCGGCTCCGGAGCGTCCTTAACACGCACGCCTGGCTCTAAGCTCACGCCGATGATTTCTCCGGCTTAACTACCAACGCCTATTTTCTAAGTTCTCTCTGATTGTGCTACACTGTGCGACGAGACGAGTGGTGCAAGGGCGCCGATTCGTCACCGATTTTGGAGTTTTGCCGAGAAAGGGTTTCGGATGAAGAATTTGCACTCAATTGTCGTCCTGACGGCGCTATTTGCCGCTGGGTTGCCCGGCTTGCCGGCCGCCGCGGCTCCGGACGCAGCCGCGCAGACGTCCGCGGGACCGCCGGTGGCCGCGGTGCGGCCGGTGACCGAGACTTTCTACGGGCACAAGGTGACCGACAACTACCGGTACATGGAGAACCTGAAGGACCCGTACGTCGTGGCGTGGTTCAAGGGACAGGCGGATTACACCAACGCCGCCCTCGCGCGAATTCCCGGACGCGCCACGCTGTTGAAGGAGATCAAGAAGCTCGACAGCGCAGGCGAGGCGGTTAGCGACCTGAACTGCTATGGCGGGCGATACTTTTACTTGAAGTCTCCGCCAACCGCGGTCCAGCCGCGGCTGTACGTGCGCGACGGCCTGCACGGAGCTGAGAGACTGCTGGTCAATCCGGAGAAGCTGGCGGCGGGCGGTGTTCACTATGCCATCGACTACTTTACCCCGTCGCTCGACGGACGCTATGTCGCCTGCGCGATTTCAAAGGGCGGATCCGAGGACAGCGTCCTGCATGTCCTCGACGCCGCCAGCGGCAAGGACCTTGGCGAGCGGATCACGAGAACGCAGTACGGAGGAGTCTCCTGGCTTCCCGACAACCATTCGTTCTTCTACATCCGCCTGCGAGACATTCCGGACAGCACTTCCATCGAGCGATACAAGAAGAGCGCTGTGCATTTGCATGTTCTCGGCCGCAATCCCGACCGTGACCCGGCAGTCTTTGGCTGGGGCCTCTCGCCGCACGTGTCGATGACGCCGACTGACGATCCCTCGATCAGCTATACGCCCGGCTCTCCGTATCTTTACGCAACCGTGACCCACGGTGTCCAGCGAGAGATCACGATGTACGACGCGCCGCTCCGCGCGTACCACGGCGCCGCGACGCCATGGCGTAAGGTGTGCGATACGCAGGACGACGTGATTACAGCAGATTCGCACGGTTCGTGGATCTTCCTCCTCACCCATAAGAACGCTCCGCGCTTCAAGGTCGTCCGTACCCGAGCCAGCGCGCCGGACATGGCCCGTGCGACCACCATCCTGCCGGCCGGGCAGGCCGTGCTGACCGAGCTCGGCGCTGCCGCCGACGCGGTTTATGTCCACGCCCTCGACGGCGGGGTCGGACGCATCCTGCGGGTCCCCTTCGACGGCGGGCATGCTCGTGAGCTGCCTCTCCCCTACGACGGGGCGGTCGACGGGCTCTTCGTCGTCTGGAATCGGCCCGGCCTGCTGTATCTGGAGACAGGCTGGACTCATAGCGCCCTGTGGTATCAGTACGACCCGCGCACGAACCGGGTGTTCGACACGGGCATCAAGAAACTGTCTCCGATCAAGTTCACCGGTATACTGTCGAAGGAAGTCAAGGCGCGCGGCGCCGACGGTGTCCTGATCCCGCTCTCGATCGTCTACCCGGCGGGTATCAAGCTCGACGGTTCCCATCCTACACTCATGGAGGGCTACGGCGCCTACGGTATCACCCTCGACCCGTACTTCTCGCCGACCTCCCTTCCATGGCTGCAGCGTGGGGGCGTGCTGGCCGTGGCCCACGTGCGTGGCGGAGGGGAGTACGGAGAGGATTGGCACCTGGCCGGGATGAAGCTGACCAAGCCCAACACCTGGAGGGACCTGATCGCCTGTGGCCAGTACCTCATAAACAAAGGCTACACTTCGCCAAAGTACCTTGCGATCACCGGGGCAAGCGCTGGCGGGATCACCGTGGGACGCGCGCTCACCGAACGGCCGGACCTGTTCGGCGCGGTTGTCGACGATGTCGGCGTGTCGAACCCACTCCGTTCCGAGTTCTCGCCGAACGGTCCGCCCAATATCCCGGAGTTCGGCACGGTGACAACACCGGACGGGTTTCGAGCCCTTTACGCGATGGACAGCACCCAGCACGTCAAGCCGGGGGTGCATTACCCCGCGGTGATGCTCACGACCGGCATCAATGACCCGCGCGTGTCGTCCTGGGAGCCGGCCAAAATGACCGCCTATTTGCAGGCCGCGACGGCCAGTGACAAGCCGATTCTTTTGCGCGTGGACTACGACGCCGGCCACGGCATGGGGTCGACCAAGGCCCAGGAAGACGCCCTCCTGGCCGACACCGACTCGTTCCTTCTCTGGCAGTTCGGCGTCCCGGGATTTCAGCCGGAGGCGGCGGCGTCGACGGGGGCGTCAACGCCGTAAGCGGCTCGATTAACAGACAGGCCGTATGTCGGATCGCAAATGCGGCCTGTCACTCCGCCCAACTACCGGCTTATCCCTCGGTGTCACGATCTTTGACGTACTTCTCACAGTGCCACGTTCGGAGGCACCCGTCAACCGGTAAGCGCCATGCCGCCGTGCCCATCCTGAGCTGCAGAATCCGGGTTAGATGAGCCGATTGAGCGCCTTTTTCAGGTCTTTCAAGGCTTCGTCGCAGTCGCCGTGCTGGATTGCCTTCTTGATGCTGTGCTCGATCTGATGTTCGAGCACGACGCGGGCCACCTGGTCGAGGGCGGCACGAACCGCGGAGATTTGCGTGAGCAGATCCTCCGTATCCCGGCCCTCCTCCCAGAAGCGCTTCAGGCTCGCCGCGTGCCCTGCGATCCGCGCCAGTCGTTTGCCAACATCCTCATAAGCCGGCCCTTCGCGTCGAGACATTACTTTCGCCCTCAGTTGGAAACCACTGTCCCCCGTGGGGGGATAAACCATTATAGACGCCTGACGGCATATTGTCAACCATCGTTCGGAAACGTGCTCGCTCGCAGAACCAAATCGATGCTATAATAAAGTATATCCCCCTACGGGGGTTGATGGATATTCTGTGACTAAGCCGGCCGGTTCGGCGGCCGGGAGGGAGGTGCCGGATGCTGGTGATGCAATGGAAATTGAACACTCTGGGACAGCCGGAAATGACCTGGGTCTGTGACGAGCCGCGACACAGTGTCTGGCGTCGCCCATCGCGCGCGTTTCCGAACGGCCGGCTGGTCTGGCGTTCGGCCGGCGCCACCGGGCGGTCCCATGCACGATCCGCCCATACGCTCGCGCCTAAGGGAAGCGATGGTCCCAGTCGACGACTCCTGCATGTCCTTGCAGCATAGGTCCACGCTTATAAAAAGCGTGGCTGATAGGCGAAGCGCCGACCGTCCTGCGGACGGAAGAGTTATCGCTTCGCGATCATTCTCGTTATGCGGGCGCCAGGTTAGGGGGCAGGATACGACGTCCTTCTTCTGGCCCAGTATTCGGTATAATTCCGTTTAAGGGGCACAGCAACAGCATGATACTTGGTGAACGCACTCCAGCGATTTCCAGCCCAAGAGTGTTTACCGGCGACGAACATCGAAAGCTGCGAGAATCCGGAATACTCGGGGAGGGCGACGAGTTGGTTTCCGGTCGCGTCATTATCCGTGGCACGGCCCGGCCATGGCGGTGGACGTGGGAGGATGTGGTCGCGATGGCCGCGGCCGGGATCATCTCACGGGACGAACGGGTCGAACTCATTGACGGGGAGGTCATGGTATTGGCGCCGATTGGAAACGAGCACCTGGCGACTACGGGACGAATATTGCGCGTCCTTTTTCCTATGCGAGACGCATTCGGACCGGAGTACACCATATTGCAGGAGGTGCCAATTCGAATCGCGTCCGAATACCGGCCACAAGCTGATCTGGTTATCATTCGCGAAAGCCTCGATGAAGTCGCAACCCGCGGAGTGTCTCCTTCGGATGTCCGTCTGGTTATCGAGGTTTCAGACAGTACTCTTTCAATCGATCGCAATGCCAAGTCGCTCGACTATTCGCGAGTCGGCATTCCTGAATACTGGATTGTTAACTTACGAGACCGACGACTGGAAGTTCACCGCGAACCTACGGGCGGAGGATATTCGACGCTCCTGGCCTACAAACCAGGCGATTCGGTGACACCGGTCTTCGCCCCGAAAATCGAAATTGCCGTTTCCGATATCCTCCCGGTTCGTTAATCGCCCGGACCTGGCAAGAGATAAGAACTGCGCTTCCGAGTTCCTATCTCCTGCCATTTCCTATTTTCTATCTCCTATTTCCTCTCCTCTCCCCTACGGTCCCGGCGCATCGGGAAGCGCCTGGTACTGCCCGAAGCACTCCTGATTCTGGGCCGGCGCGATCGTGGTGGAGTAAAGCTCCCACTTCGCGTGGCCGTCGGCAAAGAGGTAATTGGCTCCGCCGTTATGGCGGTTGCTCTGGATCGCGAAGAAGCCGTCGATCGAAATGCCCAGCGAAGCCATGGGGGTGGCGAGGCAGGTCGGAATCGGCGTTTGGCCGAGAACCGGATTCATGTCGGCACTGTTGTCGAATACCTCTCCGAGCCAGGGGTGGACGTGAACGTCGCAGAATTGCTTGTTGCGTTCCGCCACATAGATCGTATTCGATGGCGTCAACACCTTGGCCTCATTGAGGCCGAACAGAAAGTATGCGTTAATGAGGTAGGACGTGATGCCCGGCGCCGGCGTGGACGGGTTGCCCGCGCAGGCGGGGATGGTGTTGCCGTGCGGGTCGGCGTCGTCCGGGCAGATATAGAGCGCCTGCTGAATGCTCGCGTTCGGGTTGCTCCCTCCGGCCACGTAGGGCATGATCTTCTGGAACGGCGACCCGTAATCGGTCCCCTCGAGCGATCCGTCGAAGTCGCCGGCCGGCGCGACACCCACGGCCGGGTTCATGGCAGTCGGGTGCTCCTGCGGATAGTAGTCATCGTAGTCGTCGACATACATCATTAGCGCCATTCCGACCTGGCGCATGTTGCTCAAGCAACTGATCTGACGCGCCTTTTCCCGGGCCGATGCAAAGACCGGGAAGAGCAGAGCCATCAGGATCGAGATGATCGCGATGACCACGAGAAGCTCGATCAGCGTAAAGGCGGCACGGCGCGAAGGCCGCACAGTTTGACTGTGTTTCATTGTGCTTCTCCTGCTGTCCTGAGAGCAGCGACTCCTCTGTCCCATCCCAACCAGGCAGGGATGTCGAGTCATCGCTGTCTGAGATGATCTCATACCGGCTGTTGCCGGCTTATCGGACAATCAGGAGAGCTGTGGAGGGTGGTCAAGGCGTTCGCGACGCGCGGTTTCGAGATCGTTCACTTGTGAACACCCATGGAAAGTGCCGACTGTGGGAGAAGCCAGTCGCTCAGCCTTCGGCAGAACAAGACGCAGTTTGGCGACTGTGGACGCCGCGGGATCGTGCGCACTGCGGAAACGGCAGCGACAGATAAACGGCACAGCGCCGGCGCCGCTCGAAACGTGGGACATCATGTTGCAGCAGCAGCACTTTTTGCCGCGACAGCATGGGCAGACACTCGCGGCTGCGGCGACGGGCGACGGGCAGCACGTGACCGCAGGGCGTAAAGCGGGCGCCGCCGGCCGCGCAAACACGGACGGTGGTAATACTGTCGACGCCAGCCAGACCGCAAGCGCCCACGCCAACCCTCGCTGGCGCCATATTATGCATCCGGCTTGGAACACGTCAACCCTCGACAAGGAACCACGTAACCCACTGTTTGCGAATAGTGTTATACCCGCATACTTAATGCATAAACGGCTACATGCGGTTCCACGCGCCCGCGCAACCGCCTCAAATACGCCCTTGTCGTCTCGGGTCGAGGGCATCGCGGAGGGCGTCGCCGATGAAGTTGAGGCTGAGCACGGTCAGGGCAAGACATAAGGACGGATAAAGCAGCAGGCCCGGCGAGCTTCGCCAGTAGTCGGACTCGCGCACCGTACTGATCATCGAGCCCCAGGACGGCATCGGCGCCTGGACACCGATTCCGAGGAACGAGAGGGTGGATTCGGCGATAATGACGCCGGCGATGTCGATCGTGCAGAAGACCACCATGGGTGACACGAGGTTCGGCAGGATATGGCGGCAGATGATGGCGGAATCGCGGACGCCGATCGCCCGGGCTGCCTCGACGAACTCGCGCTGGCGGAGAGAGAGGGCCTGACCACGAACCAGTCGCGCCAGGGCCGGCCACCCGGCGACGGTCAGGGCCACGAACAGGTTGGCCAGGCTCGGGCCGCGCACGGCCATGATCAGGATGGCCAGGAGCACATCCGGAAACGCGAACATAATATCCGTCAGCCGCATCAGCGCCGTGTCGATCCAGCGCCCATAGTAGCCCGCGACAAGCCCGATCAGGCCGCCGGCCAGCAGAATAATCGTCTCCACCCCGACGCCGACAAACAGCGAGATGCGCCCACCGACACACAGCCGTGTCATCTCGTCGTACCCGACATCGTCCGTGCCAAGCCAGTGCTTGGGCGATGCCGGCGCCTGGTAATCGTCCGTCTGGTGCGAGAAACTGTACGGCGAAACCATCGGATAGACGACGCACAGGGTGACGATCGCCGCTAACGTGATCATCCCGGCCACGGCAAGCGGGTTGCGCCAGAGGGCGGCCCAGATCGCGCGCGCCGAACCGGGCCGGATGCTTCTGTGATCTGAAAGTGCGGGGGCGGTTGTCATGGGAAATATCGACTCGCTGCTGGTTCGTTCCACGCTGAAGTATGACCCACTATACCCCTCTCCTCACTGATTGCGGTAAAGATAGCCCTTCGCAACGTTGACCAACCCCGGATCACCGAGTTGTACCACTTTGTGCCACTCGGCACGGGCATTATCCATTTGCTTGAGTTGCAGGTAGGCCTCGGCCAGATTCTCGTGGGCCCAGGAGTCCGAGTCGTTGACTTGCAGGGCGTACTTCGAAAGCTGGACGCTGTTTTCCCCCTCGTGCTTGTTTATGTAGACGTCGGCAAGCTGATCAAGGACACCGGAATAGGTCGGCCAGA
>JBKQWH010000035.1:0-3273 GCA_052139635.1 Capsulimonadaceae bacterium | reverse complement strand
CGCGGGCGAGCTTGGGGTCGTCACGATGCCCCATAACGTCAACTAAGAACAGGTACTCCCACGGCCGCGCCCGGATCGGACGCGACTCGATCTTCGATATATTGATCGCGTTGCGCGCAAACAGGTTCAGCGCCTGGTTCAGCGTGCCCACCCGGTCCGCAACCGCGAACAGCAGCGTCGTCTTGTCCTTGCCCGACCGCTCGACCGGCCGCGTCCCCATCACGATGAATCGCGTCATGTTGGTCGCAAGGTCCTGCACATTCGACGCGATCGGCTTGAGCCCGTACGCCTCGCCCGCCGCCGCCGACGCGATCGCCGCGAGCGACCCGTCAGCCGCCGCGCGCTGGGCCGCCAGCCCGTTCGACGCAACCGCCTCGATCTCCGTGCGCGGAAAGTTCGCCCCCAGATAACCGCGGCACTGCGCCAGCAACTGCTGATGCGCAATTATCCTGGTCACTTCTTCGCGCTTGCCGCTGAGCGACATTATCGAGGGCCGCACCGGCAGCAGGATTTCGCCGATTATGACCAGCGCCGTGTCGATCAGCAGATCGAGCGTCAGCGTCACGGATCCTTCGGTCGAATTCTCCACCGGCACCACGCCGAAATCCGCGCGTCCGTTCTCAATCGCCTGGAACACCGCCGCGAACGACTCCAGCGCCGTCAGCACCACGCTCGATCCAAACCGCATCCGCGCCGCCTCGTGCGAGTAGGTATGCTCCGGGCCCAGGAACGCCACCCGCGGCTCGTGCTCGAGCGCCCGGCAGGCCGAAATTATCTCGACATAAATCCGCTTGACCTGCTCGTTGCTGAGCGGCCCCTGGTTTTCGGCGATCATCTTTTCGATAATCGCGCGCTCGCGCACCGGCTGATAAACCACGCCGCCGTTGCTGTGCTTGAGCCGCCCGATCTCCATCGCGAGGTTTGCCCGCAACGACACCAGCCGCAGGATCTTGAGGTTTATCTCGTCCATCCGCGCGCGCAGAGTCTCTATCGACGGCGGCTCCGCGGCGGCGCCCGCCGCGGCCCGCTTCCTGGCTATCCGTGACGACATCGAATCAGAATGGCTACCCTACTGCCCGCCCCTTTTCAACGCGCCGGGGAGGGCTCACCCGTGCCCGCGGCAGTGGCCGCGCGCGACGACGGAGCACGGTCTTAACACTGCGCTGCCGTCGCCACGGCCAGGGGCCGCGCCCGACAACGGCGGGCGGCCTTAATACTGGGAGCAGGGGTCACCCCTGCCAGCTGCCTTGACTCGTGGTTTACGGTTGCAGACCAGCTAACGTCAGTGCGATTCTGAGTCCGGATTCATACTCGGAATTCCGGTCAATGCCGTCATGAAACGTTATTCCCCCGCTCTTCTCCTGATAGTTGCGACGGTGCTGCTCGCCGCGGGATGCAACGGTGGCGGAGAATCGCAGCCGGCGCCGGGAATCGTTCACTTTGTCCCCAATTCGCATGCGTTCTGGAGCGACCCCTCCAACTGGACGACCAGCTTCGGCCCCGCCTACGCCGATATCACTCTGGCGTCGAGCAATTTTGTGCCGTGCAGAGGGGGACCCTTCGCGCTCTGCTATTACTCGGGACCGAGCTCCGGCCCCGAAGATCTGTCGTGCACATTGACCGCCGACGGCAACTACGCCAACTGCCAATGCTACGACATTCCGTACGGCGTGTACTTCGTGGATATCAACGCGATCCTGAACCACGCGGTATATGAAGACACCGTCGCTCAATGCGGCGCCGACGGCAGCCTCTGCGCGACGCTCAACTCGGCCCCGGTGTGCGCGAACGTCAATAAGGGGAATTTGATTCCCGGGTCGAGCGTATACTCCACCTTCAGCTTCGATTGTGTCCCCGAAAACGGAATCGGCCAGACCAATTGCTCGAATGCGCCGTACGCCGGATGCATGACGGCGCCATGTTTCAAAACTGGCCAGGCCGGGATCGTCAAATGCTCTTGTCCGGTCTTCAACGGTCCTTATCAGGTCGGCCAGAACGAACAGGCATGCACGCTCGGCGATGACCTCGTATGGTCGGCCGCTTATGCGCCCGGCGCGACGCCGACGGCCACGCCCGCCGCGCCCGCCCTCTCCGCGGATGCGCGCGATGCCGTTCCGGCCGCCGTTCCCAGTCCTGGCTCATGCCTGCCGGACGCGCCGGGCGGACTCGGATGCCCGCTGTATGTGCCCGGCACCACGGTACTGCCGCCCGACAGCGGCGTTGACTGCGCCAAGGTCTGCCAGGAGTACGACAGTTGCCTGCAACCGAAGGGGGCTCAGGCGGGTTTCACCTGCGACGCCACGCTATGCACTGACGAATGCAACGACAGGGACTTGGTAAGCACCGCATGCTCGGGGCTGGCGGGATGCGATATTTCGGAAATAGTCAAAGCCGAGACTGCCGCTCAATGTAGTTGCTGCGCGAGCCAGCTATGCCAATGCGACCCGAGCGCGAAGACCAACAAGGCGATCTTTGCACTGGACCAACAGCAGCGCGACCGTGGCATCACGCCGCAATGCGACATCAACGGAACCCTCTGCGGCTCCGAGTGATTCGCGGCGTCTCGATTACACGCCTCTGAGTCGATACGGCCCCAACTTGAGCGCGTTGCTTCACGGCGCGGCATGACGGATGCTAATATGTGCTACACCGATGTATTAGCAAGAACACCTTGACGACAGAGAAGGAAGAAAAAGGCGATGAATTCGCGCAACTTGCTAACGACCGAAAGCGGCGCTCCCGTAGCCGACAATCAAAATTCACGAACCGCCGGAGCGGGCGGTCCTGTCCTGCTCGAAGACAATCACCTGATCGAAAAGCTCGCCCACTTCGACCGCGAACGTATACCCGAACGCGTGGTCCACGCCAAGGGTTCGGGGGCTCACGGTTATTTCGAGGTCAGCGCGGACGTATCGCGATGGACCAAGGCGAAATTTCTCCAGCCCGCGGGCAAACGCACCGAGGTCTTCATCCGCCTCTCGACGGTGGCGGGCGAGAAGGGCTCGGCCGATACGGCGCGCGATCCGCGCGGCTTCGCGATCAAGTTTTATACCGAGGAGGGCAACTATGACCTCGTCGGCAACAACACGCCGGTCTTTTTCCTTCGCGATCCGCTGAAGTTCCCCGACTTCATTCATTCCCAGAAGCGCGACCCATACACCAACATCCAGGAGCCGGACAACGTGTGGGATTTCTTCTCGCTCAGCCCCGAGGCCACGCATCAGTTCACGTGGCTGTTCGGCGACCGAGGCATCCCGGCCAGCTATAGGCACA
>JBKQWH010000034.1:0-4154 GCA_052139635.1 Capsulimonadaceae bacterium | reverse complement strand
GGCTCGTCGCCCGCGGTTATGGAAAAAGCCGGCGCGCGTGTCGAACGCGGAACTGCGACGCCATGCTTCTCCAAGCCGATGCAAGGCACTCCGGAGTCGTGCCCGAGGCGCCGGCGTCAGCAAGAGTCGGAGGATGCGGAAGTGATCGAAAAGGCGATACCAATACGAACAGGAAAGACCTCGACGAGAGCGCATCCTTCGCGGTATTACCGTGTTACTGCAGTATATCACACGGCGCCGATCGTGTCAACGATATTTGTGAGCGGCGGATAATCGGCGCGGGAAGGGACAGACGGCACGGGACGCCCATCCCACAGCGCGGCATAGCCGCAACCAAACTGCGGAGAAGAAGCGATTCCCGGATCGAGCCGGGTCCGCGTGCCCGTACGGGGAGTGAACGCACGGTTTCGTGAAATGGCAAACAGGCACAGAAGATAACCCACTCGTCAGTGCTTAAATGTCCACTTGCGGTTGGCGAAGAAGTTCCAGAACACGACGACCATCGAGGCAAGAAACTGAGACCCGTTGACGATGAGGGGGGGGTACATCTTGTGGGCTCCCCCGAGCACGATGGTCTTCGCGATAGCCAGCACGAGGTGCCAATTACCGGCTACTCCCGCGCCACCCTGGAAGCGCGCAATGATCAACACGACGATTGCGGTGTTGAGCAGCCAGCCGACAATGTTGATGAGGACAAACGGGACTAACTGCTCATGTGCGGCCTGATTGCGTGATTCCTTGAACGTCCAGCGCCGGTTCCAGATAAAGCCGTTGCCGACGGAGATAAAAAACGCAAGCGTGAGGGAGGGGACAATCGGTAGGCGAACGAGATAGAGCATCACGTTCAGAATTGCAAAGTTGACGACAGTACTGCTAGCGCCAACGATGCAAAACTTGACGAGTTGGCGAAAAACCTTGTTATCGCGCGGCGGCTGTACGGCCACGGTCTCCTGAGCGATCATGCTGCGCTGCTGTCTCCCCGGTTATTTTTGGCTGCGGCGGTAAACCGGCCGCGGTATGTGACGCGAGGGCTGCAGCATCCCGTAGCAAACGCTCTCGTCAGATATCACTATACAACAAACGTGGCCGTTTCATCTGTTGGCTGTCGTACAGATTACAATCTTGTTCGTCCCTTCCTCGGCTGAAGGCGATTCCTCTGCGGGCATAACACCGAAGGTGTCTCAACGTTGTCGATAGTATTTCGAGGGTGAACCAGTTGACAACAAGAATAGTATTGGCGAGACAGAGGGCACGGAGCGCAGCTTCTTGTCGCACACAACCCAACTGGAGTGCCCTGCGATCATGCTGTGTGCTCGCGACTGCCGGAGGATAAAACAGACAGAATAGACGGAAAAGGAACGTTCAATTTCCGTCCTTTCCGTCTATTCCGTCTTTTCCGTGGTTAGATTTCCTGAATCCTCTTGTCTTGGCGGCGTATCTTGAGAGAGCCGGAAAGTTCTGAGATTATGCCACGGCTGTCGGGTCCAAAGCCTTCTTGTTCGTCGTGCGCGGTGCGTCGATCAGAGAGGCTGAGGGCCGGCGGACCGCCTGGCGGCCGACGCTATAGTATTCGAAGCCCATGCGACGCAAGTGCTCGGTGTCGTAAAGATTGCGTCCGTCCAGTATCAGCCGGCGCGCCATGATCCCGCCGAGGCGCTCGAAGTTGAGCAGCTTGAATTCGTTCCACTCGGTGACGACGACGAGGGCGTCGGCTCCCGCCGCAACCTCGTAGGCGTTCGCGCAGTAAGTGATGTGCGGGAAGATCTGGCGGGTGTTCTCGATCGCGATCGGGTCATACGCCTTCACCGTGGCGTCGTGCGCCAGGAGGTCGGCGATAATATCGAGGCTCTTCGCTTCACGCATATCGTCGGTGTTCGGTTTGAACGCAAGCCCGAGAATGCCGACGGTCTTGCCCTTAAGGTCGTTGTCGAGGGCGGCGTGAATCTTCCGGATAAAGCGGTTTGGCTGGTCGTCATTCGTCGCGATGACCGCTTCCAGAAGCGGAAACTCGTATCCGTAAGCCTGCGCGGTGTGAAGCAGCGATCGTGTGTCCTTGGGGAAGCAGGAGCCGCCATATCCCAATCCGGCGGAGAGAAATGCCGCGCCGATCCGGCTGTCGAGGCCCATGCCCTTGACCACCTGTGTCACATCGGCGCCGGCCGCCTCGCAGATATTCGCGATGGCATTGGCAAAGGATATCTTGGTGGCGAGAAAGGCGTTAGAGGCGTACTTGATCATCTCGGCGCTGGCCACGTCGGTGATAATCATCGGGCGCTCGAGCGGCGCGTAGAGCTCCAGGAGCCGCATCGCGACAATCCGGTTCGGCGCGCCGATCACGATCCGGTCTGGAACGAGGGTATCGGTAATCGCCGAGCCCTCACGCAGAAACTCCGGGTTGGAAACTACGTCGAAGTCGATTGCTCGGCGCTTGTTCGTCTCGATCACCTCGCGTACGAAGTTTCCGGTGCCAACCGGAACCGTACTCTTATTGACGATAACCTTGTAGTTGTTTATCGACCGCGCAATACCTTTGGCCGCTTCCTCCACATACGAGAGGTCGGTCGAGCCGTCCTCGCGCGGCGGCGTTCCGACCGCGATGAAGACAATCTCCGACTTAACCACAGATGTGCTGAGGTCGGTCGTAAAAGTCAGTCGCCCATCGGCGACATTCCGGCCCACCATCTCCTCGAGGCCCGGCTCGTAGATAGGCATCACGCCGCGGTTCAGGCCGTCGATCTTGGCCGCGTTCGTGTCGACGCAGACGACATCGTTGCCGAGGTCGGCGAAGACGACACCGGTAACCAGGCCGACATACCCTGTGCCGATGACGCATATGTTCATGTTCTATACTCCTTAGTGGACGGTTCCCACCCCCGAAACAATGGCCAAAAGTCCATCATTAATCGCACCGAAGCTGAAGCTGTTTTGTGGTTAAGAAACTCCACCACGAAACCATCTCTTCAGCCCGGATGGGGCTCTGGTCTCATAAGCCCGACAGGTTTAAGCATTCAATTCAGCCGCATTTTGGAAATGTTGCAAGGTTCGTGCCAAACCGTCCGGCAGGGGGACACAGGGATAATAGCCCAGCGATCCTGCCGCCAATGAGATGTCCCCGCGCGAGTGCTTGATGTCGCCCGTCCGCGGCGGCCGCCGCTCGACGGGGATTCGGCGTCCGACAATTCCTTCCAGGCACCGAAGCAACTGGTTGAGCGAAATCCCATCGCCGCACCCAACGTTGATGGTTGTGCCGGCCAGATTTGCCGGCCCTTTCAGGGCCAGAAGATTGGCGTTGACGATGTCCGCGACATGCACGAAGTCGCGGGATTGCTCACCGTCGCCGTAGATGATGAGCGGGCAGCCAAGCGACAGGTTCGCCAGGAAGCGCGGGATGACCGCCGCGTAAGCGCCGTCCGGGTCCTGTCCGGGACCGTAGACATTGAAGTAACGCAACACGATTGTCTCGAGACCGAACAACTGGTGGTAGTTTCGACACAGATGCTCGGCGGCCAGCTTCGATGTGGCGTAGGGTGAGAGAGGGTTGGGTGGCATCGCCTCTCGTTTGGGGCTTTCGGCGCCGTCGCCGTAGACGGCGCAGGTTGACGAGAAAATGAGCCGGCAAACGCTGCCGGAATCCACCGCGGCCTGGAGTATGTTGGCCGTGCCCCCGGTATTAATCGCGATGGCTGCTGCGGGATCCTCAATCGAGCGGGCCACCGACGCTTCCGCGGCGAGGTGAAACACCGCTCTTACTCCGTCGCATGCGCTCCTGCATGCTGCTTGATCCCGAATATCGTCGGTACGGACCTCGATACCGGGCAGTTCCGCGAGCGTCGTCGCGCGCTTGCGCGATCCTTCGCTGCTCAGATTATCCAGGACCCGTACTGCGTCCCCGCCCTGGGCGAGCGCCTCCGCCAAATGAGAGCCGATAAAGCCAGCGCCTCCCGTTACCAGTACTGTACTCAACAATATCTCCCTTATCGTGTGCGGCCGAACACGCGTAACCGCAGGCTTGCCGTGCGCCTTCTTCCGTTTATGTGAGTGCTGCCTATGAGGAGACCCAACAATGTCGATTGGTTGAACGTCCTGACATTATACTTCATTCTGATCGTCGGCAGGTCCGTAATTATAATGGTACCGGAATTCTAGACAGTTTT
>JBKQWH010000033.1:0-7756 GCA_052139635.1 Capsulimonadaceae bacterium | reverse complement strand
CGCTTCGCTCCGGCGCGGACTCCTTGCGGAGGGCGTAATGTCCGCCCCCGTCGCTTCGCTCCGGCGCGGACTCCTTGCGGAGGGCGTAATGTCCGCCCCCGTCGCTTCGCTCCGCCCCCGTCGCTTCGCTCCGGCGCGGACTCCTTGCGGAGGGCGTAATGTCCGCCCCCGTCGCTTCGCTCCGGCGAGGACTCCTTGCGGAGGGCTCCGGCGAGGACTCCGGTCCCTCGAACGCATAGTTAATCTGCGCAAGAATCACCAGCGCCGCGGTCTCGGTGCGCAGGATGCGGGGACCGAGTGAAACCGGCACGACACCCGAGCGCTCAGCCAGGCGAATCTCGTCCGGGGCGAAGCCGCCCTCCGGTCCGACAATCACCAGAACCGACTTCGGCGGCGTGACGGGGAGGGCATCGCGCAGCAGCCGGTTGCGCTCACCCTCGTAGGCCAACAGCGCCACATCGAACGGGGCCACGCCGGCGAGCACGCCACGCAGATCCAGGCCGGGCCGGACTACCGGCAGAACCGCACGGCGACTTTGTTCGGCGGCCGTCTTCACGATCATCTCCCATCGACTAATGCGTTTTTGCTGCCGCTCGCCTGTCAGACCGGTTTGACTGCGAGCGCACGTGAAGGGCCAAAACTCGGCGGCCCCGACTTCGGTGCCGTGCTGAAGGACGGTTTCCAGCTTCTCGGCCATCTTTGGGAGCGCTTGAGCCACGGTGACTCTTACTGCACATTCGGTGCCGAGATCCACTTCGGACAGAACTCGTCCGCGTGCCCGAGTCTTGCCGACCTCGATAAGCGCCGCCGTTAGCTCCCGCCCGGTTCCGTCGAGCACCGCGATGCACTCGCCGGCTTTGGCGTGCAGGACAACATGCAGATGGTGCGCGTCGGCCGGGCCGAGGACCACCTCGCCGGCCGATATCTGCTCCGGCTGAACAAAGAATCGGGTCATGTCTATGTCGCCGCGGGTCGCGGACTTTCCGGCAAAACCGGAACCAGGAGAAGAAGAAAGGAAATTTCACCACGGAAAAGACGGAAATCGGAAATTCCCTTTTCCGTCTATTCCGCGGTTATAACATCCTACGTCATATCGAAGACTTCGCTTCGATATGATGGCCGTTGGCCGCAACCCACGGACGGTCCGGGCGATCGGCCGACGAGGCGCCGGGCGGGGCGGTTTCTTTGCTTATCGCAGGTGGCCGCGCTCCGTGCCCTCTGTCTCGCCCCTATGATTCCTGTCGGCGGTGTGCACCAGTTGCACGTTTTGCGCGCAAATGAGCCGTTTATAGCAAATCCTAACTTCTAGTACACCCGACTGCGAGCTAGCTGGCGAAGAACGATGGCGACCCACTCTCCCTCTCGACGAGTTTCCGCCGGTTCGAGGCCATGGGCGGTGAGCGCACGGCGGACATCGTCCTCCCGCGTGTCGATGATGCCGGAAACGATCAGGGTTCCCGCCTCGGCCACCCGAGCCGCGAGGTCGCCCGCCATTCCGATAATCACGTCGGCCAGGATATTGGCCACGACGAGGTCGAACTGTCCGGCGGGCATGCCTTCGGAGAGGGCGATCTCGACGTCGTTTACTTTCGCGTTTCGCCCTGCGATCTCGACAGCGAGCGGATCGATGTCGCAGGCGGCGACCCGGACGGCGCCGAGCCTGGCGGCGGCGATTGCCAGTATCCCCGACCCGGAACCGATGTCGGCCACCGCGTTTCCGGGCCGCAGGAAGTCCTCGATCGCGGCCAGACAGAGGCGGGTCGTCGGATGGCTGCCGGTCCCGAAGGCCATTCCGGGGTCCATAATGATGGTGATATCGTCCGGAAGGTTGGGCGGGGTCTCCCAGGGAGGGGTTACCACCAGGCGGCGGCCGACTCGGATCGGCTTAAAGAACGCCTTCCATGCGTTGGCCCAATCGTCCTCCTCCACGTATCGCAGCGTGATCTCGGTCCCGGCTCCGTCGACGCCGAACCCGGCCAGCGTTGGGAGCATCTCGCCAAGCCGGTCAATCCGCAACTCGAGGCGGTCGTCGACAGGCACATAGCCGCTGATCTGGAATGGGTCGAACTGGTCCTCGACCAGAGTGCCGGCGCATCCGATCTCGACCAGACAGTTGCAAACCGCGTCAACCGCCGCCGGCCCCGCTTCCACCGTCACCTGTGCCCAGCGCATCATGTACCTTTCCGACCCTGATCCAATGCGGGTACAGCAGAAACGAGAAGAAAACACCCGCGAATCGATCGTTCTTACTTCTGCGTAAAGGCTTCCTTCATCTTATCGAGGAGGCCCCGCTCCTCGTGGGGCTTTTCGCCGCTGGCGACGGCGAACTCGCGCAGAAGCCGCTTCTGCTCGTCCGTCATGCGCGTCGGGACCTTGATCTTCGCAATGACAATCTGGTCGCCGCGATCGGCGAATCGCGAATTGATGTCCGGAAATCCCTTGCCTCGGAGGCGGAAGGTGGCGTCGGGCTGTGTCCCGTCGGGAACGGTCAGCTTTTCCTCGCCGCCGAGAATCGGGACCGTGACCGACGCCCCCAGCGCCGCCTGGGCGAAACTGAGGGGCAGCTCGAAGATGAGGTCCTTGCCACGACGCGTGAAATGCGCGTGCGGCGCGAGGGAGATTCCGATGTGCAGATCCCCGTTCGGCCCGCCGCGCAACCCGGCGTCGCCCGCGCCCTGTTCGATCAGGCGTATCCCCGTGTCGACACCGGGGGGCACCTGAATCGTGTGGTCACGGCTCTGGCGCACGCGGCCCTGCCCACGGCACGTCACGCACGGATCGGCGATGACTCGGCCTTCCCCGCGGCAAGCGGCGCACGGGGCGACCGTGGCGAACGAGCCGAGGATGGTGTTCTGCACGTGGCGGACCTGTCCGCTCCCGTGGCACGCGCTGCAAGTTTTGGGGGATGTTCCCGGTTTGGCGCCCGTCCCCTCGCAGGTCTGGCATCTCTCCAGGCGGCCGATCTTGATGGTTTTCGTGGCGCCAAATGCGGCCTCTTCGAACGTGATCTCCAGATCGAAGCGCAGGTCCGATCCCTGTTGCGCCTGGCGTGGACGCTCCCCGCCGCGGGCGCCGAACGGACCGCCCGTGCCGAAAAACATGTCAAAGATGTCTCCGAAACCCTCGGCGCCAAACCCACCCTGAGGGCCGGCGTGGCCGTACTGGTCGTAAATCTGGCGCTTCTCGGGCGTCGACAACACCTCGTGGGCCTCGTTGATCTCCTTGAATCGCTCCTCGGCATCGCGGTCGCCGGGATTCACATCGGGATGGTACTTCGCGGCCAGTTTGCGAAACGCGCTGCGGATCTCGGCGCCTGCCGCGTTGCGGTCGACTCCCAGGACTTCGTAATAATCTCGTTTTTCGGGCATAAGGTATTGCTCAACAGACCATCTAGTAACAGAAAACAATCAGAGAGGCTCCGCCTCAGACCGACAAGATGTGTAGACGCTATGGACGCGATGGACAAGGACGAAGACGGGCACGGAGGCCTGTCCCACGATAGGAGATTGAGCCTATTTCCTCTCTTCCAGGCCCGAGCGCCCCGCTTCCGGTATATGGAAAGGGGGCGCTCGACGTGTACTGACGGGAATGGCCGCGTTCGCCAATTAGACGTCGCGGAAGTCTCCCTCGAGCGCGGCGTCGGTGGGAGCGGAGCCGATGGCTCCGTAGGGGGTACCGATATCGCCGATCGGATCGATTCCCGCGAAGGCGCCGGGGTCACCCCCGTTCTGCTTGGTGCGCGCCTCGTAAAAGGCCTTGCTCAGTACGAGCAGCGTCTTGTTCAGGTCTTCCAGGCCGCGCCTCGCCGCGTTGGCGTCGTAGTTGTTGAGAGAGGCGGTCAGGTTACTGGCGGACGCGTTGACATCGTCGATCAGGCTCTGCGAGACGACGCCGCGGGCGTCCTTTCCGATCCGCATCGCCTGATAAATCTGCTGGTCGGCCTTGTTGCGCAGGTGCTGTTCCTCGCGCCGTTTCTCGTCCGACTTGCGGTACTGCTCCGCCTCGCGAACCATGCGCTCGACCTCCTCGTTGGCGAGACCGCTCGACGCAGTGATCGTCACCGCCTGGCTGTTTCCGGTTGCCAGGTCCTTGGCCGAGACATGCACGATGCCGTTCTGGTCGATATCGAACGTCACCTCGATCTTGGGGACGCCGCGCGGCCCCACCTGGAGGCCGGCCAGTTGGAACTTTCCGAGCGTCTTGTTGTCGACGGCAAAGTCCCGTTCGCCCTGCAGTACGTGGATGTCCACGGCCTGCTGGTTGTCGAAGGCGGTGGTGAAAAGTTGCGAGTGGGATGTCGGGATCGTGGTGTTGCGCTCGATCAGACGGGTGAACACTCCACCCTGTGTCTCGATGCCCAGCGAGAGCGGCGTGACGTCGAGGAGAACGATATCCGTGAGATGCCCGCCGAGGATTCCGGCCTGGATGGCGGCGCCCTGGGCGACGATCTCGTCCGGATTGATGCCCTTGTGGGGCTCTTTGCCGAACATCTGCTTGACGGTGTCCTGCACGATCGGCATTCTGGTCATGCCGCCGACAAGGAGCACCCTCTCGATCTGGTCGGTCGAAAGCCGGGCATCCTGGAGGGCCTGCTCGGTCGGTCCGATCATCCGCTCGAGGAGGTCCTTGGTCATCTCTTCGAGCTGCGCCCTCGTCAGTGCCATTTCGAGGTGGGCGGGTCCCTCGGCGCTCGACGAGATAAACGGAAGGTTAATGTTCGTGGTGAAAACCGAGGAAAGCTCGATTTTGGCCTTTTCCGCGGCTTCCTTCAGGCGCTGCATCGCCATCCGGTCCTTCGTAAGGTCAATGCCGGACTGGGACCGGAACTCGTTGACCATCCATTCCATGACACGCGCATCCCAGTCATCTCCTCCCAGGTGCGTGTCGCCGCTGGTAGCTCGAACCTCGAACACGCCGCCGGCCATCTCGAGGATGGAGACATCGAAGGTGCCTCCGCCAAGGTCCCAGACAAGGACTACCTGCTCCTCCGACTTGTCCTGGCCGTAGGCCAGGGCGGCGGCCGTAGGCTCGTTGATGATGCGTACGATATTGATGCCGGCGATATGCCCGGCCGACTTCGTGGCCTCGCGCTGTGCGTTGGAGAAATATGCGGGGACCGTGATGACGGCCTCCGAAACGACGTCGCCCAGATAGACCTCGGTATCGACGCGGAGTTTCTGAAGGATCATCGCCGAGATTTCCTCGGGCGAGTAATCCTTGGCGTCGATGGTGACCCGATACTTCGTGCCCATCTGGCGCTTGATCGAGCTAATGGTTCGTTCCGGGTTTGTGATCGCCTGGCGCTTTGCAAGCTGGCCGACAAGGCGCTCGCCCGTCTTGGAGAAGCCGACCACGGACGGACAAAGCCGGCTGCCTTCCGCAAGCGTGATCACAATAGGCGAACCGCTTTCATCGATGGCCGATACGACGGAGTTTGTAGTTCCAAGGTCGATGCCGACTGATCTGGGCATTTGGATATCCTTCGGTCACGCTTTAAGATGGGTTTGCCTGGTTTAATGCCGCGCTGCGTGCCGCACGGCGCCATGGCCTTTCTGGCAATACCCGGCCCGCCCGCGATGGGTGCGCCGGCCTGCCCGGCACTGCTGCCGGAATAACATTCCCGTATTATTCGGAAAACTTGCGGAAATGACCACGAATGGGTGGTTTCCTTTCCGATTCGTGAATAATGCGGGCTAGTTGTCTGTGTCGTCGACGTTCAGGCCGCCGGATGCGGCAACGAGGCCTTCCGCGATAATCCTCGCCTCCGCTTCGGGGGATGTCACCACCGGTGCGGCGAAGACCGGTGTCTCTCGAATAGGCTCGGGCTGGGCGATCGTCACCTTGCCGGCCGCGATCTCTTCCAGGGCGATGGTCAGGGGATTTGTCGATGCGGTCTCAATGAGAACCGGGGCCCCTTCTTTTATTTGCTTGGCGCGCTTCGCGGCCAGCACCACGAGCGAGTAACGGCTTCCCACTCTGTCTTCAATGGTGTCTGCCGACGGATATATCAATTGTGATCTCCTTCACGATCCTGCTTGCCGGCTCCGCCGGTGCGCGCGGCGGCCCGTTCTTCCATTTCCAGTATCAACTTCACGCCGTTCATGTTCACGCCGCGCTCCTCCGTGAGATATCTAACGCGAGCCAGTCTCTCGATATCACGGTCGGAGTAGAGCCGGCGATCCTTGGACGTTCGCTGGGGGCACACGATGCCTTCCTTATCTAGCACTCGTAACGTCCAACTCGGCAGCGCCGCGAGCTTTGCGGCGACACTGATCACGTAGACCGGCTCGTCAGCGAACTCCTCGCCGTGTGCGTCGTCCTGCGCGGCCATATCGTTGCTTTCTGAGGATTTAATCGCGTCGTCGGGCGCACGCGAACGGAAACCTATACCGCAGTATATTATAGAATCATTGTCGCTCCTTCGTCAAGCCATATTGCAATACGTTCACACAGACGACGCTTCCTTGGCTCGTGTTCCCGATAACAATTCTGGATATGGGACAAATATGACCTCGGCCCGCGTTACGTGGGGTCGAAGTACGCCGTCGTATATTGTCTGATATGTTGCAAGTGTTCCGCTCTTACGCTGGTTTTGCGCCTCCCCACTTGGAATGCACGCTCCTATAATCGTCATTATACCCGGTAATGAGAACAAGTGTTCCTTAGTGCGTCACGGCACGCCCGCTCAGGGCAGCCGGCGTGGCGCCCGAACCGAATTCTCAGACCACGGTGATTCCCATGCGTTTTGAGCACACGAGGATCGGAGAGAGACGTCCGGGCGATCGACATTCCAGGAGGAATCCGCGCGTCGACGGCGTATTGGTTGACGAGAACCAACCGTATGTCCGATCACTTCGAGTATGACGTGATCGGCGGCGGGAGCCGTGGAACCGACTCTTGCAGCGGCGGGATCGATGTAACCTTTTGACGGGCTCCCGTTATCTTTGTACCAACAACGGATAACGGAGGAAAACCGATGGACGACACGCGAGCAATCAATGCGGTGCTGATGGGTGACCGGAACCAATACTCGGAACTGGTCGAGCGGTACAAGAAGATGGTGTACGCCATCGCCTGGAGCCATTTCGGCAACAGCGATATGTCGGAGGATGCGGCACAGGAGACGTTTGTAAAGGCGTTCTGCTACTTGCGGACATTGCGCGATCACGGACGGTTCTCGTTCTGGCTGGCGCAGATCGCACGGAATGTCTGCAAGAGGTTCGGTCGCACGGCGGCCAGGGACGCCGCCTTGATCCGGAACTGGGAAATTCGGGAACCGGTCGCTGACGAAGCCGCCGTCGACGCGGAATCGCCGGAGGGCCAGCTCTGGGAATCGTTCGCCGAACTACCGAATACGCACCGTGAGGCGCTTACGGTCTTCTATCTCGAGGGCAAGAGCGTTGGCGAGGCCGCCGCGATCCTCGGGATCACCGAGTCGGCCATGAAGGTGCGGATGCACCGGGCTAGAACCGCCCTTCGAGAGAACCTGGAACAGCGCCTGGAGACTTCGCTGCAGACATTAAAGCCGAGCAAGCGGTTCACGCCGTCGGTGATGAGCGTCTTGCCGATTTCGCCGATCGGGATGTTCGGCGCCGGCGGATTGGGGGCCGCGTGTGGGAAGCTGGTGGCGGCAGCAGCATGGATGATATGGATCGTGCTGGCGCCGCTCGCGTTGGCCGGCGTCCTCCAGTACTGGCAGTATCGATCGGATCTCAAGAATATCCGGGAAACGAGTGGCAGTTCCTATCGGAGGCAA
>JBKQWH010000032.1:0-12451 GCA_052139635.1 Capsulimonadaceae bacterium | reverse complement strand
GGCACGGCCTCGGGCGGCGAGAGCGCCACGGCAATCGCTACCGGCGTCACCACGACCAGCTACACCAACACGGGCCTGACCAACGGTACCGCTTACTACTACAAGGTCGCCGCACTCAACGCGAGCGGCACTTCCGCCCAGTCGAGCGAAGTCTCTGCAACACCGACAGCCGGCGGCACCTTGACCATCGGCATCGCCTGCGGCGGCACAGCCGCGTACAGCCCGTACGTGGCCGACACCGACTACTCGGGCGGCGGGGACGACTCCTGGACAACCACAGTGAATACGACCCTGCTCACCTCTCCGATCCCGCCGATTGGCGTCGTCCAAGAGGACCGCGAAGGAACGTTCACTTACACGATCACCGGTTTGGCCGCGAACAGCGTCCACTCCGTGACCATGTACTTCGTGGAGCAGTACTTCTCGGCGGCCGGCGACCGCGTCTTCAGCGTCGCCTGCAACGGCACCACGGTCATAACCAACCTCGACGTCTACGCCACAGCGGGGGCCGACTATAAGGCCATTCAGAAAACCTTCAGTGGAACGGCGACCAGCTCCGGACAACTTGTCTTTAGCTTCACCGCCAGCGTCGACCAGGCCAAGTGCAGCGGCATAGCCGTCTACTAACCTGCTCAGCGGCAGATTGCCGGCCCCCCGTTTCGCGAGAAGCGGGGGGCCTTTTTATGTCGTCGACACACAACCGGATTCCCGAAGCCGGGTGCGGACTTTAAACACTATCCGCGGGGCATTGTGACGGGTTATAATGTCTGGGGCATAAGCCAGGTACTCGAAACTCGAGATCGGCCTGAGCCCCCTCCCGTCCACCATGTGAGCCTCGACGATGTCCTGACGGGCCGCTTGGCGCGATACTGGGGGTTGACGCGGGGGAAGTCCTTGCAGCTTTCGCGCCGGAGTTCAATAAGATGAAGCAGGACCAGCCGATGACCACGCTCGACTACGGCTCAATCACCATCCGCGGCGCGCGGGAGAACAATCTCAAGAACGTCTCGCTCGATATTCCCAAGCGCCGAATCACCGTGTTCACCGGAGTGTCCGGCTCAGGGAAGTCCTCCCTGGTTTTCAATACCATAGCGGCGGAAAGCCAGCGGCTGATCAACGAAACCTATCCGGCCTTCGTGCAACAGTTTATGCCCCATTACAGCCAGCCCGACGCAGATTTGCTGGAAAACATTTCGGCGGCAATCATCGTCGACCAGCAAAGGCTGGGCGGCAACTTGCGATCGACCGTGGCGACGGTGACCGACACGGCACAGATGCTGCGAGTGCTGTTTTCCAGGCTTGGCGAGCCTCACCTACCCGCACCTGGCTACTATTCCTACAACGACCCGCGGGGGATGTGCCCGGACTGCGAAGGCGTTGGACAGGCCGTAGCCATGGACATGTCGCTGGTGGTGGACGAGAGCAAGTCGCTGAACGAAGGCGCCTTGATTTACAAAGGCTTTGAGGTCGATGGCTACCGGTGGATCACCTACGTCCGCTCGGGTCTGTTCGATCCCGACAAGCCGATCCGGGCCTATACCGCCGAGGAACGCGCGAATCTCTTCGATCTCGACGACGGGCGCAAGATCAAGGTCGACAAGTTCAGCCTCACCTACCTCGGCGTGGTGGCCAAGATCAAGGGCGGCTTGGGAAACAAGGACCCGGAGACGCTCCAGCCCCATGTCCGCGCTGAATACGACCGCCTCTTCACCCGCCAGATCTGCCCCGCCTGCCAGGGCGCGCGGCTCAAGGCCGACGCGCTTGCGAGCAGGATATCCGGCAGGAATATCGCAGAATTGTCGTCCCTGCAGGTGAGCGACCTCGCTGCCTTCGTGCGCAACGTCGACGCGCCGAAGGTTGCCCCGCTTTTGGCGGCCCTGGCAGCGAGGCTGGAAAACCTTGTCACAATCGGCCTCGGCTATCTCAGCCTGGACCGCGAGAGCTCGAGCCTGTCGGGCGGGGAGAGCCAGAGGGTCAAGATGGTGCGCCATCTCGGCTCGTCACTGACCGATATCACCTATGTATTCGACGAGCCCTCGGTGGGCCTGCATCCCCACGATGTGGGGCGGCTGGCCGGGCTAATGCAGCAACTGCGCGACAAAGGCAATACGGTGCTGATTGTCGAGCACAAGCCGGACATGATCGCCATCGCCGACTATGTGGTCGACATGGGTCCCTTTGCCGGCAGCAAGGGCGGCGAAGTGGTTTATGAGGGGAACTTCGCGGGACTTCTGACCTCGGGAACGCTGACCGGCAACCACATGAAAAAACACCAGCCGATCAAGGAAAGCGTGCGAAAATCCAACGGCGAACTCAGTATCACCCACGCCCGTCTCAATAACCTCAAGGACGTGTCGGTCACCATCCCCAAGGGCGTGCTGACGGCCGTTTCCGGGGTCGCAGGATCAGGGAAGTCATCGCTCATCGTGGAGTGCCTGCCCCGGGCCTACCCGGAAACGATCGTCATCGACCAGAACCTGGCGCGCGGCTCGCGGCGGTCCAACACTGCCACCTACACCGGCATTCTCGACAACGTGCGTAAGGCCTTCGCCAGGGCCAACGCAGTCGATGCGGCCCTGTTCTCGGCCAATTCCAAGGGCGCGTGTCCGGACTGCAACGGACTGGGCGTCATCTTTACCGACCTCGGCCACCTCGACCCCATGGTCACCACCTGCGAGACCTGCGAGGGCAAGCGCTTCCTTCCCGAAGTCCTGGAGCACCGGCTGCGCGGCAAATCCATTAGCGACGTCTATGAGATGAGTATTGCGGACGCCGTTGACTTTTTCACCGAGCCGGCGATCACCAGGATCCTCCGGGGGCTCGACGATGTGGGTCTGGGATACCTGACCCTGGGCCAGCCGCTCTCCACCCTGTCGGGCGGCGAACGCCAGAGGCTCAAGCTCGCCTCCGAACTGGGTAAAGCGGGCAATATCTACGTGCTCGACGAGCCCACCACGAGCCTGCACATGAACGATGTGGACACCCTGATCGGGCTGTTCGATCGTCTGGTCGACGCCGGCTCAACGGTCATTGTCATCGAGCACAATCCGGACGTGATCGCCCGGGCGGATTGGGTCATCGATCTGGGGCCGGGCGCCGGGCACGACGGCGGCACGGTGCAGTTCGAGGGCGTGCCAGCCGATCTCGCTGCGGGCGGGAATACGCTGACTGGACGATACCTGTCCAATCGCCTGTGATCTCGCTGACGCAGAGTTTGCCCCGGACGATTGCGGCCTTCATGACGTTAGCCCCTTACGAGCCACGGATAGAAGAAGTTTTGTCTTCAGATTAAGCTGGACGGACGGATGGCCGTCGATCGACAGATAGCGTTGTGAGATGGCCGGGACGGAAAAGCTGGACCGTCCCGGTCATCTCGCATGCCGTTGGAAAACTGACCTTTACTGAACGGATGCCTCAAAGCCGAGCAGGCCTTCATTAAACCCGCCGGAGGTCGTGTCAGCGGAGCAGGACAGCGTGACAGTGAACTTGTAGCTTCCCCCTTGCGCGATAAAGATCTCGGTGGAGTGGTCACCGCTCGATGAAGTTGTCTTCGACGGGCCGGGATAGCCGGATGTGATAGTGGTTACCGGCGGGTCGCCAAGTCCATCGTTGGCAGTGGTCGTTCCGGTGGATGAGTAGGCAAGTTCGCCATAGACGTCGCCGTCTTCGGTAAGGGTCACATAAGCCGGCTGCGTACCGCCGCCAGTCCACGTGATCGTTCCCGTGTAGGTAATGCTGCCGGTCAACGGACCGGCGGTGTCGATGCCGTAGTCATAGAAGCTGACCGATGACGACGTGTAGCTTGGATTGAGACCGCTGCCTGACGAGCCTGCGTTGTAGCCGCCGGTGGGTGTGCCGGACAAGGTCCATGCCGCGTGCGCAGGAGCGACGAACACAAATGCCGCGGCAGCGACAGAAAGTGCAGCCACGCTCTTTAAGTTAGCAATCTTCATGTTTGTAACCTTTCACGGATAGATTTGCGGCCAGTTGTATAATTCGGTCCGCGAAAGCCAGTATACCCTTCAGGAGACCGGTTCGTCATTGGATTGCAACGGAGTCATAAAGTTTTTATATGACAAGCAAGCGGACGGAAGGACCGCCCGTTGCCAGCGGCGGCACGGAAGATTATGCTTCATAAGAGATTCGCCTGGGAATGATATGGCCGGCGCCACCGCGTACGATCATAGCTTCGGACGAATATCTGGAACGAAAGTGAGGACAAGAGCATGTCGACAGTACACAACGCTCGGTTTGCAGACCACAAGGTTGCCTCCCGCGACGAGTGGATCCGCGCGCGTCGGGAGCTCCTGGCTAAAGAGAAGGAGTTTACCCGGTTGCGCGACCAGCTTGGGCGTGAGCGCCGCGAGCTGCCGTGGATGAAGGTCGAGAAGGAGTACGTCTTCGACGGCCCCGGCGGCAAGGTCACTCTCGCCGATCTCTTCAAGAATCGCAGCCAGCTATTTGTCTACCACTTCATGTTTGCCCCGGACTGGGACGAAGGCTGCGCGCACTGTTCCTTTTGGGCGGACCACTTCGACGGCCCCGGCATCCACCTCAACCACCGCGACGTCACCTTTGTCGCTGTTTCGCGCGCGCCGATCAGCAAGATCGAGGCCTTCAAGAAGCGGATGGGGTGGAAGTTCCACTGGGTGTCATCGGGTGAAACCGACTTCAACTACGACTTCTTTGTGTCATTTACGCCGGAAGAGGTCGCCAACGGGACGGCGTTCTACAACTTCGAGACCCACGACGTCGGCACAAGCGATCGCGAAGGCGCCAGTGCGTTCTTCAAGGATGACAGCGGCTCTATCTTCCATACCTACACCACCCAAATGCGCGGCATCGACCTCATGAACGGGACCTACAACATCCTGGACATGGTCGCCAAGGGCCGCGACGAGGACGGCCTCGAATTCGTGCAGGAGTGGGTCCGCTATCATGATCGATACGAGGACTAACCGCCCCGTCGCCGTGACCGCCCCTGTCTACGCCGCGAACGTTTCGGGGCGGTGCACGGATTCCATGATGAGCCGAGGGAGGCACGCCGATGGGTTCATGCCGGCTTGCTAAACGCCTTCTGCGATTTGGTTTCTCCTGTAGATTCCACGGTTTCGTGAGGATAACCGCGCGGTTTTTCGAGATCAGTTTTGTCGGCGCAAATGGGGCATTTGGGGCGCGTTGCCGTCATCAGCGGTTCGGCCGATAATCGGCCCACTGTGCGTCTCCCTGCCTGTCATCTTTGCGCGCAACGTGCCACCCATCGAACATCCGTCATAACTCTACGACGGCACTGAACGCGCGAAACTGCGTGCTACGAGACGCACTGTCGTCGTTGGTCGCGGTTCCCGGATCGCATGGAACCGATTGCGAGGAGTAATCCTCCCGGCCAATCAAGTGGTATCATGTCGTGGGATATCACGTGGAGGCGGCACGAGCGTCATGGGCAATGAACCGGAGAATGGCACGTTCTGTCGGGATACCATGGTCAACATGATCGGGGTTATGTTCGGCCTGGCATTCTCCGCCGTGTACGATTCCGGTTCCCACTACTTCTTGGAAACAGCGACGCTTAACCCCACCGCGGTGGAAAAGCTGACCACGGTTTTTGCAATTATGACCTTTCTTGCCGTATGTTCCGATTTCTTCATCGGCACACAGCAAACAGCCAATCACCACGCCGGATCGAAAATGGACAGATCGTTCATGTGGGATCTGTTTTCCACTGTGCTGTCGCTCCTGGGCATTACGGTCGCCGGGGCCTGTGTGGGCGCACGCACCGAGCCGGCCTTTATGTGGACACTGTTTTCGTTATACTTCTGGCAAGTGATTTGGGCGGGAGCGCGCGTGTACTACGGGGAGCAGAGAACGGATCAAGCAGATTATCAATGGACGGATATCGTGGCAGCGACTCTGTTCCTATTCCTGGCAGTTGTGTCGACCTGGACCGATTGTGCCAAACCGCTCATGGTATTTGCCGCGTTTATCCTGGAGGTCGGCATACTGGTGCAGCTTGCAGAACGCCGGTCCAGGCATTAGAACAGACCCGACTTCACGCCGTTTCCAAAGGCAGCGCCGCATGCAGGTCGGCGCGGAACCGAAGGAGCGACGTCCACTGGTCCCGCTGTCGAGACCAGTAGCCGCCGGCTTCGACCAGCTCGGCGGGAAAGGCGCCGTCGAACTCATCGACAAGCGTCGGTGGGAGGCGGATGGCCACGGGGGACAGGATCGCGGCGACGGCGTACTGGGTTTGCTGGCCGCCGAACTCGGTGAGATTGCGGTGGAGGCTGGCGATGACGGTGCGGCCAAAATCGACGGTCCACGCAGTGTGGCGTACCAGGAGCCACCGATGGTTATCCAGTCCGGCGATCGGCGTGTTCGCGAGCAGTTCGGTGAGGATGGGCTCGATCGACGCCGCGGGCAGAGTCGAGACCGCCGCGCCCAAGGACCCCTCATGCAGGACCGTTGCTCGGGCGAGAGACTGGCGCAGTAAGGCGGTTATCCAGACCGGGTCCGGGTGCCGGGTCGACGCGGCTGCGAGGCCGGCAAAGAGAGTGTCGGCCCAATCCGACGCAGCGATCAGGGCCACGATATCGCTCGGAGACCGGCCGAGATGCTCGGACCAGAACTGCGGCGGAACGGACGATGCTACCGCCTGCAGCCAGGCATTCTGATCGGGAGGCGGGGACGCGGCACGCCCTTTCGGGTCCTCCACCGACAGGACCGCATCGCGCACAAAGCCGGGGTCAAACTCTCCCGGATGAACGACATCGAGCCGGCGGCCGGTGAAGTGGAACCGCGCGCTGACCGCCGCGCGCAGCCGACCGGCCATCCGCGCCACGAACCGCGAGTCCGGCAGGTACGCCAGCAGGTCGGCTGCCACACGACGAACAGCCACGCTGCGGTCGTCCAGCGCCTCCTCGAGGAGGTCCTCATCGTCAAGTGTGCCCCCGCCCGCCGCCAGCCGCCCGCGGAGGGATCCCAGCATCCTGGCGCGGATGTCGGCATCCGCGTTCGGCAACGCGGCTCGAAGCCGCCGCCTGGCCTCGTCCGGGCCGCGCCTGTCAAGCCGGATGAGCGTGTTGATGCGGGCGTCGAAAGAACTCGCCCTGGCTCTTCCGGACCGGGAGGCCGAATCGTCCCAGTCATCGTCGTCGATCGCGGCGGCCCACTCCCAGGATGGATTGAGGCCGGCTAGCCATGTGCCGCGATTGTCGATGACGTCGAGGATCAGATCGCGCAGGTCGGCGTGCTGGCGGCCGAAATCGAGCAGTACCGGCAAAAGGTCGTGCGGGATTCGCTCGCGGCGCGCGGCAAGCCGGCCAAGGGCCTCCGGCAAGACGCCCTGGTATACCCCGAATTCCATGCGCAACAGGGGCCCCACGGCGGCCGGGCACTCGCAAAGCTGGTCGTCTTCCGCCGGAGCTGGCGGCAACTCGGCTGCGCGGCGCGGCAGGCCGCCGGCTCGTCGAAAAACGGTGGCGACAGCCGCCGACTTGAGAAGCCCCTCCTCGACAGTACCGGGACCGATCGACGCAAGGGCGAAATCGACTCCGTTCCGTGCGGCGCCGCCGGAGGGCACACGCGCGGCCTCTTCCTCATTCGGAGTAAGCGAGTCCTCCTGTCGAGGGAGCGTAAAGGGATGGCGTTCGACGCCGATCAGTGTCGCTGTTGTCAGTTCTTGCCAGGTGTCGATCATGTGAGTGCCATGTAGCGCCCGCCGGCATCCACGCCGAGGGGGAGAAGGGAGCTGCCATTCCACTCGCCGGCCATTGTGACCGGGTGGCCGCCGCTGACGGCCATCAGCCGCCAGCCATGGGCAAACTCGCGGACAAGCGGCAGAGAATCTCCGTGCTCGTCGACGACCTGCCAGCCCGATGTCGACGGCGCTGGGCGAACGCGCTCGACCACGACCGGGTAGCGATCGAGCCAGGGATAGGCGGCAAGCGCGCGGCCGAAACCGGACAGCGCCTGAGCCGCTCGCGCAGCGCCGTGAACAGTCGCCGGCCGGCCGTTATCACGCCGCGTCCTGACAAGGGCACGGAGAGGGCAGGCGCCCGGATAGAAAGCAAGCTCGCCGGAGAAAGCAGTCCCCGGAATCATCGCCATCGGGTCGAGTGGCCGACTCCCGTGAGCAAACTGCAGGATTAGCGCCGGCTGCCTCGACGACTCGCCGACAAGCCAGGTGCGCTGCACTTGCAGACGGTCCTCTTCCTCGACATGCTGGCCGAGCACAACCCAGACGTCCTCACGACCCGGTCCGTCCAGTACCTGTTCCTGCGGAACGGTCCATCCGACAAGGGACAGCAGATCGGCCCGCGCGGCATCGGAGAGAGATTCCTTTCGGCGGTATCCCTCGACGGCCAGGTAGAGCAGTCCGATCTGCTCCAGGAGGCGCTCCTGCCAGCCGGCGCCCGAGGACGGCGTTCCGGCCATCTCGCGAACCATTCGCGCCAGTCCGGGCGCCTGAGCGTCGACAAGGCGGGCCGCCTGGCCGTCCCAGTACTTATAGCCAAGGTCGATGTTCGCCAGTCCCCGGCGCACGAGATCGCGCAGCCAGCGGTCAAGGTCGTCGATGCCGCCGGCGATTCGTTCTTCGCAGTCGGCGACACGTTTCGCTGCGGCCGCCGCCGCAGCCTCCGCGGCCTCGGCGGACACAACTGTTGCCTCGGCGGCTCCTTCCGCCGGCGGCGCCGCTGCGGCCGCCTTCTTCTCGGACCGCGCTTCGCGGCCGGCAAGCCAGGTGGCGACCCAATCCGGCGGCTCGGCGACGGGCACTGCGCCGGCGTCGGTTGCGAGGAGGTAAAGGAGACCCAGGCCGTGCTTGCAGGGAAACTTGCGGCTCGGGCACGAGCACTTGAAGGCCGGTTCGCGGAGGTCGACACGAGTCTGATACGGCGTCGATCCGCTGCCCTGGCATGCGCCCCAAACGGCCGTGTCGTCTTGACGGCCGAGATCCGCCCACTTCCTCCGGTTGGCCAGGTCCCTGCCGGCCTTCGCCGACGGGGCGTCGGGGGCAAGCGCCATCACCTGTTCGGGGGTAAACATGTTTTTTCCGGCTCTCTCGCTACGAAGAATAAGACTTCGGATCATGAACTAGGACTAAGATTAAGGATTAACCACATTGCATCTTGCTACGCTATGCCTCGTCTATTCGACGTGGCGCCAACCATTTCCTCTCTGATGAGGAAGGCGTCGGGTATGAAAAAAGAACACGCTATACCGTATACTGGAAGCGTAAGGCGACGAGAGGGATTCGATAATGTTTTTCGTGCTCCCACTGCGGGTCAAGAACCCGCCGGACCGAATACCTTATATCACATTGACGCTGATCGCACTCAACATCCTTGTATTCGTCTGCACAATACAGGCCTATCCGGGCGACGGATACCTGGAAATTCGCAACGACGTTGTCGACAATCTCACCGTCTCACATAATCAGTTCACGTTCTTTCGCCTTTTCACTTCGATGTTCCTGCACGCAAACATCGAGCACATCCTCGGGAATATGTGGTTTCTCTGGCTTTTCGGGCCGTCGCTCGAAAGCCGGCTTCGACCGCTGAAGTTTATCTCCATGTACCTGCTGTCCGGAATGCTGGGAGGCATACTGGAAGACGTCGTCGAAGGCTACATGAATCCGAACATTCACGCGTTCGGCGCATCCGGCGCGATCATGGGCCTCGTCGGCGCCTACCTTTATGTGTTCCCCTGCGCCCCGTTCAAGGTGTTCTATGCATACTGGCTGGTGTTCATATGGCCGCGAATCGGCATTGCGGAATGGTATGCACGCTGGGTCGCCCTGTTCTTCCTCGCCTACGACCTGTACGACGGCATGAACAACCGCTGGCTCGCACAGTACCACGCCGGCTCCGGCGTAGCGCAGTTCTGTCACCTCGGCGGCGCTCTGACCGGGTTTCTCTTCGTGGCACTACTGCGTGTCCGGCGCGACAGTGAGGACGTCTCGCTGGCGCAGGCGATGCGGGCCGACACGCGCGACTACGACATGCTCTCCTACTACGAGCTCGACGCTCTCATGCAGAATCCCGCGGAGGATATGCGGCTTGTTGTGGCGTTCTGCACCAAAGCGCTGGCCGCTCCGGGCTCGACCGGCGAGCAGCGGTGTGTCGGCGCCATTCAGCACTACGCCCGCCCGCTCATCGAGAGCGCCGACCAGGCCCGGCTGGCCATCATTCTGCTGCAACTCAGCCTGGATGCGGTCCGCGCGGTTCCGAGCGTGCTGCTCCTGCGACTCGGCTCGAATCTGGAGTATCTGCGCAACTACGAGTTAGCCCTCCGCATTTATCGGCGAATCTGGGAAGCGCAGCCTCGACATCCGGATTCGGAGTCGGCGCTACTTCGATTAGGCCGTATAATGGATCAGATTTACCGGAATCCCGAGCAATCCCGGTACTTTTATTCGGAGCTCATCCGTACGTTCCCCTCTGGAAACATGGCGGACGAGGCCAGGCGGTCGCTATCCACCCTGCCATTTACCGACACTCCGTATAGATAATGATGGTAAGTCAGCGTACGTCGTTTGGCGTAAATTCTCTTGACAAACTGACCACTGTATGTTATCCTGCTCAAGGCCGTCATCCATTGGACGACAATTGAAGACGGTCGTATCGGCCGCCTGCAGGTTCAGGCCGCCCCCGATACGCAGAAAAGAAAGGAGCTTCCGACGATGGCATTAGGGAAGATTAAGTGGTTCAGTGATGCCAAAGGCTACGGGTTCATCGATACCGGCGAGGAGAAAGACCTTTTCGTCCACTTCTCGGCGATTCAGCAGGAAGGCTACAAGTCGCTCAAGGAAGGCCAGGAGGTTGAGTATCAGGTCGCACAGGGACCGAAGGGGCTGCAGGCGGAGCAAGTCGTTCCCCACAAGTGACCGATCCGGCTGCCGCTTGCGCCGGCATGCAATCGGGCGTTCGCGCCCTGCTCCCGCCCGGGTGGGCTGAGCTTGAGATTGCGAGCAGCGGTCGATTCCAGCCGGCCGGCAATGCGGCACTGAATTGTATCTTTGCACGGCTTGAGTGCGTCAGTCCGGGAACCAGCCCGTGTTGTTCCGGAATAACGAAGAGTTAGGGCACCTTCTCAGCGTTATTCGAGAACAAATCGAGCCGGGAGGTGCGACATCCATCGCACCTCCCGGGCTGATCCTCTTTGACGCTCGGTGTTGACCCGCCCGAAACGGGACAGGCCCCCCCGCCTGTCGCCCTCCATGTCTATCGCGTCCATCTTGCCCATACATCTCGTCTGTCTGAGGCAGAGCCTCGCTAGTTCAAGGCAGGCCCTTGAACGGTCAGGCCATCCGCTACTGTCCACTTGTACACGTCGCTGGTGTTGATCGGCTCGATCGAATAGTTCAGTCCCGGAACGAAACTACCGCGGTCCGCAGCCGCAATTTCAACTCCAAACGCTTGAATCTGCCGTCCGGCGAGGACGAACGTATCGTCGTTGCCGGTTAGCGAAGCACGCACGTCCGGGTGTCCGGACGCGTGAAGTACAAAATCGTGCCCAGCGCGTCCCATAAACTCCTTGAGCTGGTAGTAATCGCGGCCGGCAATCCACTCCTTGATGCAGGCGAGAAAATCGACCGAAGCCGGGAGTTGTATGTTGATCGCGTGAAGCTCCGGCTGGACTCGCCATTAATCCAACGGCGCGATGGGATATCTGCCGCACTCCACGGCGTCTGCAACCGTGATAAATGTCTTTCAAATGCATTAATTGTGTCCTTCGTGTTGCCTCATAATGGATCGTACCAGATGGGTCTGTGTTTCCGAACTGAGTCTCTGCTTCCTAACGGCAGACTGACGTCGACGCCTTCCTGCCGGAGTTGGGCGATCAGAGCTCGGCAGGTTATAACTGGGTGGCGTTCAGGTGCACGAGGATCTTGTCCCAGGTCGGTCCGGCCGGATGGGGACGTTTGCGCTGTCTGGTTGGCACGGAACAACGGAGAGTGAATAGATTTAGACTCAATTGGCAGGAACGCGGCGAGCAAGTGTCGTATCTTATAGAATATCAGCGTACTCAAAGAGAATTACTCATGACTTCGGTAAACTATGACGGCCCCGGTGGGATCCTGCCCTGCCAGTGGATTGACCGTGCGATCGCGGACGGGGTGATCGAGGCGGATAAGGCGATTGCCGGTGACCAGGTGCAGCCGAACAGCCTTGATCTGCGCCTGGGCAATGTTGCCCATCGGGTCGGCTGCAGCTTCCTGCCCGGCGCCGACGGTGTCCAGAAGCGGCTTGAGCGGTTTCAGTGGTATACCGTGCCGATCACCGAAGACGGCGTCGTGTTGGAACGCAACCAGGTGTACCTGATTCCCCTGCGCGAGCGCCTGAACCTGCCGCACGGAATTGCGGCAAGCACCAATCCGAAGAGCTCCACGGGTCGTCTGGATGTCTTCACGCGCCTTGTGACCGAACATGGGACCGCCTTCGACGAGGTA
>JBKQWH010000031.1:0-5631 GCA_052139635.1 Capsulimonadaceae bacterium | reverse complement strand
CGCCCGGCGGCCGACCGCCGAGACAATTGTTCATTGACTGACTGGTTTCCCAGCTCGGATTTCGCGCGCCCGCCGAAGTCGCTTTCGTGGGTGGCAAGATCGATTGCGGTACAATAGGGTCGATATCACTCAGATTCGGAGTTAACCATGTCCTTTACACTCCCGCTGGGAAGCACAGCGCCGGATTTCTGCCTACCGGGAACGGACGGCCGATGCCACTCACTTGCCGACTTTGCGGCCGCGCGAACGCTGGTCGTCTTCTTTACCTGCAACCACTGCCCATATGTCACCGGCTCGAACGAGATCACCCGCGCGACCGCCGAGCGGTACGGAGATGCCGGAGTCGAGTTCGTCGGCATTAACGCGAACTCCATCCTGATCCACAGCGAGGACTCGTTCCAGAGGATGATCGCCGTGATGGCGGAGCAGAAGTATCCCTGGACCTACCTGCGCGACGAGGCACAGACGACGGCGCTGGCCTATGGCGCCCTGCGCACCCCCCACTTCTACGTCTTCGACGCCGACCGCCGGCTCGTCTACACCGGACGCGGCGTCGACAGCCCGCGGGACGCGTCCAAGGTCACCGTCAACGACCTCGACCGGGTTCTGGCCGAGGTGACGTCCGGACAGCCGGTTTCCACGCCGATCACCAATCCGATCGGCTGCAACGTCAAGTGGGAAGGCCAGGACCAGCACTGGATGCCGATCGACGCCTGCGATCTCGTACTATAGACTCAATAACGTTCGCGCTAACCACCGACGGACAGCATAGCATTCAGGAATTCTCAGCCAAGGAAAAGACGGAAAAGGAATTTCGGATTTCCGTAAGCACCATTGCGTGAGATGGGGATCGCATCAATAGTATTGCGCGACGGACTGAACCATGACCCAAGCAGAAGGTGACGCTAAAACAGTTGTCGCGTGGAATCCGCAGGCATTCGTCGCTCCAGCCGACCGGGATGCGTGGAGCACCATTCGCGGCTTTGTCTACCAGGTGGACTTGACGATAGAGCGATGGCTCCGGCTTAAGGACGGAGAAGAGCTGTATCTTGAGTGCGGCGAAGACATCGACACTGTCTCGCGGTACCTTCAAGACGGTTCCCAGGATCGTCTTCTTGAGCAGGTTAAGCACCGTGAGGCGAAAATTACGCTTAAGAGCCTTGAAGCGCTTGAGGCGCTGGCGAACGCGGTAGAGCACCGTCGGGCAAACCCCAGCCATCAGCTATTCTTTCGATTTACTACGAACTCGAAAGCTGGGAAAGAGCGCCTTTCACCCTTCGCCGGAGATGAAACCGGTATCGGGGCGTGGGAGAGGCTGCGGATGAGCGGCTGGCACGCAACACTGCCAGGCTCTCATAATGTGACGGACGCCGAGGCCACTCTCGTGCTTGGAGGCATACGGAGGATACTACTGAGCGCGGTGGCGGCGCCAGACCGGCTGGACTCGGCCACCTGGGCGAGCTTTCGACAGTTTGTGGAGGGGGCCGGTGACGCCGATCTGCATAAGCTCGTGCTCCAATTCGAATGGAGCATGAACAACACGGCCGCCGAGGATATGAGCGACCGAATCCAGAAATTACTGGTGGACGCTGGCTTCGCGGCGACTGCGGTTGAGGCCTACGGGCAATATCAGCGCATGTTTGTATGTGTCTTGAAAACGTTGTCACAGCCGGGTCTTAAGCGGCTATTGATATCGACGCGAACCCGGACGCTGAATGCGCCGCCCGACGAGGCGGGGCAGCGATTCTTTGACGAGTTCATTGGGGAGATGGGGCTCCTAAGCAAGAAGCTCACGTTTCTTCAATCCCAGGTTGCTCGCCAGGGCACGATGATCACGGCTGTCTTGGAGCAAATCGCTAGGCTTAGGGACGTCGGACAGGTGCAATCTCTAAGCCTTTCCACACCCCTGCCAGTATTCGAGTTTCCTCCAACCGGCCCCAATATCATCGCCCGGTCTCTTACCGTAGATGGGCTAAAGGCAGCTCTTGACAGCCTGTCCTGGCTAGCCATAACGGGTGGAATTGGAGTCGGGAAATCTCACCTGGCTCTGCTGATTGCTGCGCGCTTTGGCAAGTGTCCCGCCTGGCTACGATTTCGGGACCAAGGGTCCGGTCAATCCGCGGCAACGATCGACTCGGTCTTTGTCTACCTCAATGAGGGCCGCCTTCCGGGGTCCCCGCGGCAACTGTTCAGCGACGTTTGCAATGGTCTCGGTGCCGGTTCTGTACTGGTTTTGGACGATTTGCCCGTAATTCAGACTGGAGATGCGATCGCGCAACGACTGGAGTTCTTGCTGGCTTCCTGTCGTGAGTCCGGGGTGAAGCTTATCACTACCTCGGCGCACAGGCTCCCGGGGCTACTAACACGAACAGCCGACGGGGTTGTGCGAGAGATCGATGCCCCTTTGCTCTCCGATTTGGACGCACTGGAGCTACTGCAAGCGTTTGGCGCACCTGATTCCATCTACGCCGATTCCAAGCGAGTGCGATTCCTGAACGCTCTGTCCGCGATGCATCCGGCACTACTTACCGCCGTCATTCTCTATCTGCGCGACAACGGTTGGCAGCTATCCGAACGGCAACTTGGCGCGCTGTTTGAACGTGGGTACGCGGAAGAAGTCAACGAGTCCACGATACGCAGGCTGGTCGATACCGTGCCGGATGCTGAAAGCCGAGAACTGTTGTACAGACTGACCTTAGTTGACGGAAGCTTCGATCGGGAGACGGTTCGGCTTCTCGCAGATGTCGGGCCACCCGTGCCTCGTCCGACTGAACGGCTGGTGGGTCTAACCGGCCTATGGGTGCAGCGCGACAGCGCAACGTCCTTCAGCGTATCTCCGCTAATCCGATTGGTTGGCAGCGGCGACGTTCCGATGGATGTTCGGATGAAATGCCAAAGCGGCATGGCCCGGCGAATAATGAGTCGAGGCCGGCTAAGCCCTACAACGCACCTGACCGTGATGACGTATTTGGCAGCGGCGGGAGAGCATGACGTCGCGGTAATGCTTCAGATCCAGGCGTTGATTGGTTTACAGAAGGCAGTTGTCGGCGGCGAGATAAGCGCGCGCCAGGCGGACAGGACAGGTGTAGCCGACTTGTACTGGGAAACGGAATTGCCTACGTCGGTGCCGTTACAGTTCGCAATCATACTGCGATCGATACAGGTGGGAGCGGCCAAGCGACTTAAGAAGGACGCCGCGATCGCCAAGAAGGATCTGCTTGAGAAGGTGGAATCAGCAACGCACCAGGAGTTGGGCGGTATGCTTGCTGCGGCGGTATTCGCCGCCTCCGAACTCGCGCAAGATGACTTCGACGCGAGCTGCCGGCTCTTAGAGCGGGCAGCTAAGGTTCTTACCGACGGCAATCCTCCTGAAGATACTCCAATTAACCTTCCTGGGGAGATGAGTGCCGGAAGCTTGTTATGGCTGAACTTCATCGGGGTCAACAGCAAGGATACTGCTCTGCGATGGTGCGGAATGCTCCGGAACGCGCCCGAAAAATTGCGCAACGAAACACTCGGGACGGAGGAGTTCCTGGAGTTCTTTTTGCCGTTCTTCAGCGAACCGTACTGGCTTACGGACGACACTCAGCCCCTTCCGTCCGACTGGGAGCGCGTCCTCCATGATGCGGATGACGTAATCGAAGCTGCCCGTAGCGCCGGCGTAGAGTTCATGGAGACGTGTGCTCAGCGAGCGAAGATAATTATCCTGTGTGAGCACTTGAAGCGACCTGACGATGCCATCCGAATTGCTATGTCTAGCCAGCTCGACCCGCCGGGCGACGCTCGATTCAGCTACCTCATTTACGACGCGATCGGATACCAACTCAGCTTCATTCCCGGGATGGAAGACCAAGCGCGGGCGTGGCTATTGTCAGCCCAAGCTGTGGCCGAACGGAAACCCGGGACCCTCCGCTTGAAGCGGGCCGAAACATCGCTGGCGCTAGCGCGATTGTCCGAACAGCGCGGCGATAGCGAAGAGGCCGTGTGTGTAGTGTCCCAGGCGGTCGAGGTAACCAGGTCAATCGTTTCCCTCCCAGAAATGGAGTTAATCAAGATGCTCGGAGACCTCTCGATCGCGGAATGGCTGAACGGCAATCGCGGCGCTGCATTCCGCGCAATCGACGAGGCGGTCGTGCGTCTCATCGGGATGCCCCTCCGCTCACACCAATTGAAGGCCATTTTTGTTCTATTGGGACATACGGCTGGCTACATGGCCTCAGTCGCGCGGTATGCTGCTCCAAGCCGGATCGATAGCGGTGAACCTCTCGCACTTCCTCCGCTCGGCGTCTTTCACAAGATGCAGGTCGACAATCTCGCTCGCTATTACGGAAGCCGGTCCGCGCAATTGCTACCTTCAGTAATGGCACAATTCTCGCGCGCGGTCCATGCCGATGAGCGCGTGGGATACTGGACGCAGCAATTGATAACAGCGGCCCGAGGGCTTCCTGACATTGCTGCGGTGGTTGCATATAACCTGATCAGCGTGTTGCCGAACATAGCCATGGATGGTCGCCTTAGCGAGTTGTTTGACGGCGCTCGGGATGCCGCCTTTGTGAGCGTCGCCTCCTGGGTGCAATATCAGCGTACCGGCACAGACCCGCTCCTGAGATCGGTGGACGTCGCGGCTGTTTTGGGCGTCTTCGGCGGTCCGGATTGGACGGAAGCCGAGCAGCGGGCATTGACGTTCGTGCTGCTGCCGTTAGCCATTTACCTCGCAGATCTTGCCGTGCGGGCCCGGCGAGACGCCGCCGCTCGGGTGACCCTGGAGGGCCAACGCAAGGTAGCCATCTCCCTCTGTCACGAGACTGCGGCGTGTTCCAGCCTTGGAAATTCCTGGGCTGAAGCCGCCTATCTCATCGGTACGTCTGTAACGGATGGCGCCCAGGTTCAGGAACTTATGTCACGTGTAAACCTAAGTGAAGAGACGGCCTTAAAAACGCTCGGCTATATAACTCTGTCCGCACAGGAGCGAATGGGACTTGCGGATGCCTGCAAACTGCAGATGGCGAGCTTACCGTATCTGCTGAAGAGCCTGACGCAAGCTGACGCAGAGCGCTTGCTGGTCTTACCCTTCGTGCGACGCTTCTGGTCTGATGCGTGCGAGGACCGTTCTTCGAGCTTTACGGCGTCCGCAGCGGTCCGACAAGAACTTAGCGAGGCAATCACACTGCCTGACGGTGAGCAGGCCATGCGGATCATGGACGTGGTCGCACGAGGGCTCGGTGTCCGATACGAGCAAGCTGTGGCGAGCGGTTTCAGGCTGTGGGAAGAATCGAAGTCGTCAATGCAGGCGTCGTGATCGGCCACTATTAACCCTCGCCTTATGCACGTGCCGTGCCGCGAGGTGACGGCACGGCACGTTCGCCCATCACCTGGCCATACCACCTTCCGCCGCCGTTCGATGACCTTCCGGTTCCTCGCCATTAGCCGCCCGAGCGGTGCCACCTAGGCGTGCGCCGAGCGGACGCGGGCCGGGTCGCCGTGGAGGTAGCGCCGGGTGACGGTCAGGTCCTTGTGGCCGGCGATCTGGCTGGCGGCCCACAGGTCGGTCTTGGCGAGCTGCGTCAGGGCGTAGTGCCTGAGGCCGTGGAGGGTGAAGCCGCCGACGCCGACGAACTCCTGGTAGCTTCG
>JBKQWH010000030.1:0-8508 GCA_052139635.1 Capsulimonadaceae bacterium | reverse complement strand
ACGCTTCAGTGCCTCCGTTTGGTTGCGGTTATGCCGCACGATGATACAAATCGTGAGAATCGTCGAGGGCGGCGACGAAATCGACCCACGAATGAATTCGTGGGCTGCCGTGGAAAACGTCCTCCAGACGAAAGATGGATCTAGCGGTGAGAGAATAAACCTCAACACCCACAATCCGATCACCGTCGGGGCCGGAACCGTTAAGGCTTATTTGGACCATGGTAAGGCCGGTCGGGTTATCGCCGAGTTCAGTACCGGGACGGATTCTGAGCGGCTGCCCATGCAATACCAAGCACTGGGCGCCGCCCGACGCGGAACTAAAAGCCCGCTCGTCTTCCGCACGTCCGGGCATATGGCGCACGTCGAATATCTGTCGGCCGGCTTCGTCGCGAACGCCGAACATCCATCCCAGTCCGGCTGCTTTTACGTCTCAAGTCGTCCCTCCCCGCGGCGCGGTCGCACTTATCTCGCCTACCAGCGATTCACCCATCCCGAACCGTAAGTCGCGATGCGGCCGTTAATGCACATCGTGGATGCCGGCTGTGCGACTTCGGAATCGGAGTGCCTTCCGCCACCGCGGGCAGGAGGAGGCAAGTGGTGCCGTTACCTTACATCGCCGTCAACGTTCTGGTGTGTGCTATCGCGGTTTGTGTGACTGTTCTCATTTCCAAGAGACGAGTATTCGCGACTGTCTGGGCGACTTCTGTGGTTTCAGTCATGGTGATCGGCCTGGCCGTCGAGCGAAACCCGGAATGGATCGCCTCCTTGATCGTATGGACCGCACCGGGGCTGGTCTTCGTGACAAATCAGTCGCTGGCCGCGGCCGCGGTTCTTGCGACACTGATGGGGGCATCCGCGGCCGAGCCGGCAGCCCGAGTCCGCGCAACCGTGCTCGGCCTGGCGCTCGTTTGTACGGCTCTGTGGAGCTGTTCGTGGTTGTATGGGCCAATACCGGCCGGATTGACAGGCAAGGCGGACAAAACCGGCTATTGCGGCCAGACGAGCGAGGATAGCTGCAGCGCGGCTGCCGCAGTAATGCTGCTGCATCATTACGGAATCGAGACGACCGAGCGCAGGATGGCCGACCTGTGTCTCACGCGCGATCGAATCGGGACCTCGCCCCTGGGTCTGTACCGCGGTCTAGCGGTCGAGGCGGCCACGCGGAACTTGAGACTCAGGATGACCGCGGTGCACCACCTCGACCAGCTAAAAACACCCTGCATCGTCGAGATCGGTCTCAAGCCGGGAGTGCCGACAACGGTTGCCAAGAGAATGGAGAGCTATGGCTGGGCGCCCGGCCTGCGTCACACGATCGTCATCGAGCGAGCCGATCCACACGGCCGATGGTGGGACGTCGCCGACCCGGATTACGGGCGTGAACGCTGGCCGACGGACGGTATTGGCTATATCTGGAACGGCTGCGAGTTGACCCTGACACCGGACTAGCGGGTCATTTTCTTTGCTCGCAGCCAATTCGGCGTTTGACGAATGCGGGTGGATGATCGCCGACGCGGGCTCGCTTCGGGCGCGCGATTGCGCTCCTCAAATCGAAGGCGTTGCCTGCGCCCTCCTCGAGCCTCTACGCAGACTTAACGCACGGTTGCCTGAACTCGGCATCAAGCGAAGAAAACGACCCACTAGCCCCGGGCAGGGCCTCCTGTTCCACGATAAGACATTAAAATACTTGACGCGGAGTTGCCGGCCGTGCTATAATGCAACCCGTTGTCTCGCGCAGCGTGCGCTCGGACTCGCCATCCGTCATGTCTGGTTTGGCGAATTGGGCCCGCGCAATGAGTTTGGAAGGATATCACGCAATGTACGCGATCGTCCGCTCCGGCGGCAAGCAGTATCGAGTTGAGGAAGCGGCCGTCGTAACGGTCGACAGGCTCTCGGGTGAGGCCGGCGATTCGGTCACCCTGGAAGAGGTTCTCTTCGTAGGCGGCGAGAGCCCGAAGTGGGGCGCTCCCCTGCTCCCCGGCGCCTCCGTCACCGCCACCATCGTCGCACAGGCCAAGGGCAAGAAGATCGACGGGTTCATTTATAAGGCGAAAAAGAACGTTCGCAAGCACTGGGGCCACCGCCAGCAGCTTACCCGCCTCAAGATCGAGAGCATCCAGGGTTAGTCGACGCTACTTTACAATCGAACGAAGGTAATCAAATGGCACATAAAAAGGGCGTCGGCTCGACCCGAAACGGCCGCGACAGCAATCCGCAGATGCTTGGCGTAAAGGAATTCGCCGGTGAAGAGGTCAAGGCCGGCAGCATTCTTGTCCGCCAGCGCGGAACGAAGTTCGATCCGGGCGTGAACGTGGGCATGGGTCGCGACTACACGCTGTTCTCCCTCATCGACGGATTTGTGGCGTTCGAGGGAAAAACCAAGGCCACTCGCAAAATCAGCGTCTACCCTGAGAGGGTAGAGAATAGAAGTTAGTGGTTAGAAGTTAGTCCGGATCGGACTGGCCATCGAACAAGCCCCGCTTCGCAAGAGCCGGGGCTTTTCCGTGTTTGTCACAGGCGTAGTAAAAGACTATTCGATACGCGCGCGGCGTATTGTTTTCGACATATCCGATAAACAGTTTTTCACCATTAGCCCCAGTGTGATTATGGAACTCATGGGTGTGAAGCCCAGGATGACGCGGATTTTCCTTTAGCAGGTTCAACGCCTTTTTTATTTTTTTGGCTCTCGATACATCAGAACTGAAAATAGCATCGCGCGAATCCCTTGCCTCCGCAGTGAGGTATACCGTATAGGGCATCGCTACTCAGTTTCTTCGATCGAGTATGTTTCCTGTAAGACTACCCGCCCTGCCGCCGCATCCGCAATCCCACGATTGAAGGATTCCAATGCCCCGGGGACCTCGTATAGCCATCTGTCTCCGTCGCGAACGCATTCGTCCATCGCCGAGAGTGATTGCGGCTGGACGGGTGCCACCCACGGGCGAGCAGGCGGGCATCCGTTTGTCATTGGGTTTAGTTGTGCCATCCTGTTACCTCTTGACACGTGCCTACATACATGCTACATCATACCCTCGATGTTGCACAAAACGCGCTGTATCGGGTACAATTCGCAGACTATTGTCCATGTGTCATAAGAAGTACATCTACCAAAACCGGCAGTTTACCGTACTTTCTACGGATACGAACATTATCGCCGACCGTACTCTCTACGCCCCTTTGGACGCCATTGACCCGTAAGGTCTACGGCAATAAAGGACGCAAAAGGGATTTCCGATTTCCGTGTGTTCCGTTGTGAAACTTCCTATCGTCTTTTCCTGGTTCCGGATATGCCGGGTTAGGAGACTGCATTGATGATCTTGCGCGTAAAACTGGTGGTGGCCGGCCTGCTCCTCGCGGCTGTCGCTGCTTTCGGCCAGACGGAGGTGGGGCCCCTGCCGAACTTCCACACTGTCGACCCTGGCGTTTATCGCGGAGGGGCACCCACGCCGGCCGGGCTAAAGCAGCTCAAGGCGATGGGTGTCAAAACCGTCGTCGACCTGCGGATTTCCCCGAAGCAGGTACGGCTCGAGGCCGCCGCGGTCCGCGCCCTGGGAATGACCCCGGTTAATCTCCCCATGGGCGGCGACCCGCCCACGGGGCGCGAGGTAGCCACGATCATGTCGTTGCTCAATCAGGCCGGACCACAAAACCCCGTCTTTGTCCACTGCCAGCACGGCGCCGACCGGACCGGCTGTATGCTCGGCATCTACCGTATTCGCCACGACCACTGGTCGTATTCCCGTGCGTATTCGGAAATGCTCCAGTACGGCTTTAAGCGGTACTACACGAAACTTGCGGACGCCGTTCAAAAGTTTGGCTTTTCCAGCAACTAAGTTCTACAGCGTATGACCATGCAGCCGATGCCCGCCATTCAGGAAGCGTTGGACGCAGGAGCGGACCTGCTCCGGCGGAGATTCGGCGCCTCGGTCTCGACATACGCCAAGGGGGAACGCGACTTCGCGCTCGAGACCGACATCGAGGTCGAGCGCCTCACGTCTCGCATCCTGATATCCGCCCTGCCCGGGGTGCCGGTACTCGGAGAGGAACTGTCTCCGGAAACGGTCGACACATCGTTCGCGGGCCGGTTTTGGACGGTGGACCCCATAGACGGCACCGTCAATTTCGCCCGTCAACTGCCGGAGTTCGGAACGGCGATCGCCTTGATCGAGGATTCGCGTCCCATCGCCGCAGGCATCTGCTTTCCGCTCCTTGGCGAGCTTTACCTTGCCGAACTCCATTCCGGGGCGTGGCTGAACGGCGCGCCGATTCATGTCAGCGGAGTCGATCGCCTCGAGGATGCTGTTGCGGGATACGGCGACTTTGCGGTTGGCGCCGGCCGCGAGACGAGGAATGCGGACCGGTATCGAATGATCCGTGCCCTGGGAGACGCTGTCCTGCGCGTGCGCATGCCGGGAACAGCCGCACTGCAACTGGTAAGGGTTGCCGCAGGCCGCTATGACATCTCCATGACCCTGGGAAACAAGGCCTGGGACGTTCAAGCCGGCGTCCTGCTCGTCCGCGAGGCCGGCGGCCTCGTGTTTGATGGGGATGGGACGCCCCATACCACCAGGTCTCGCTACACCCTGGCCTCGAACGCCCTGTTAAGGGACGAAGTTCTAAAACTCATGTCCGCTCGAAGTTAAGTGAGAGGCCCGTCCGAACTATTAAGCCCCTCTCCCTTCCTTGCTATTTCCTATTCACGATTTCCTATTTCCTCTCCCTTGCATCAATGGGCTATACTATTGCCATTCGGGTTGAACCGACGGCGGGTACGCTGTCGGGCAGGGGGTGAGAATGGACGAATTACATGCCTTGTTTACCGAACATGTTGCGACTTCCCTGCTGAAGCAGGAGGCCGTCGATGCGGAGGTTACCGGGCAGGGCTGGGAGGCCGACCTCTCCGCGGGCTCCATCTGGTTTGCGAACGGCTTCACATGCCGGGTTCAGGTGCTCGGGTCTGAGTCCGACATCTCGCAAACCTGGCTTTGGGCGTGGGCCAACACAGCGAGCAGGCTGCCCGCGTTCGTCTTTGAAGACGCAGTTACGCTCCGTAAGCTCGGCGAAGCCAGGGGAATACCCGAGCTAACCCGCCCCACCCTGCCGCGCGAGAGCTGCAGAGGGGATCACCTGGCGTTGATCGCATCGGGCGTCTGCGCGGCCGACGGTTACTATCGGGGGCCCAACGGGCATGGGAACGGCTCCCTATACTTCCTCTTGTATGACACGCCGAAGGCTTATCCGCCTCACCCTGCACGAATCGTGACGATGATCAGCAGGGTCGCAAACGAGTACCCCGTCGACCACCGGTCGATGGCGACGGCTTTCCTGAAACAGCAGGGGTTTACAATCCTTGACGTGATGGGCGATATCGAGGCAGTGCGTCCGGACGGCGCGGTCATCGAGCTCAGTTTCGACGCGCAGCATCGGCTGTCAACCATGGAGGGTCAAATCCTCCCCGTGGCGTTGGCCCGAACCGGCTCGTAAGCTTCCGGGCGCTGAAAAGGCGGAGCAAGTCCATACTCGCTCCGCCTTCTCGACGACTTGGTCGGGATGACAGGATTCGAACCTGCGACCCCCGGGCCCCCAGCTCGGTGCGCTAACCAAACTGCGCTACATCCCGATCAGATTAGGTTGAATTCTAGCACATCGACATCGACTATGTCAACTGCAACTCACGGTCGCGGGACAACGGACCGATGTTCCGCGTTCGAGCGAGACTGGAGCTGCGGTCGTGCTATAATCTCGGGGAGGAACCCAAAAACTGTGTTACGGATACTGTTGATTCGCCACGCCGAGACGGAGTGGAATCTCGAGGAGCGCGTGCAGGGCCACGCAGACAGCCCACTTACTGCACGCGGACGAACTCAAGCGCTGGCGCTGGCGGAACGCCTGGCGCACATGCCGATCGACGCAATTTACGCGAGCGACATGCGGCGCGTCATCGACACCCTGAAGCCGGCCGCGGACCGTCTCAATCTCCCGATTACCAGCACGTCCGCCTTGCGCGAGAAGTGCTTTGGTGAGTGGGAAGGACTGACCCGGGTTGACCTGGAGCGTGAATACCCGCACCTCTGGCGCCGCTACCACACCCTGCGCGACATCACGACGCCCATCCCTGGGGGCGAAACCTGGGATGAAGTGGCTCGTCGGACAGTGAACTTTCTGCGCGATGTCGTGCGGAACCACGCTCCGGGTGAGACGGTCGTACTCGCGGGGCACGGCGGGTCGTTGCGACCGCTCATGCTCGACGCGTTGCAGGCGCCGCTGACCTGTCTGATCCGTCTGTCGGTCGACAATACCGGGATTAGCACGCTCCTCTATCGAAGCCCGGATAACGGCCGTGTGGTTTCCCTGAACGACTGTACACATATCGCTGCCGACATGGCTGTTACGAATGAGGCCGGGTATTCGCAGGACCCGCTGCCATCTCCGCCCGACGGCGTGGCCTTGCGGCGATAAACGCCGCTGCTAAGCGGCCTTCGGCCACACGTCCGTCCCGGAAACGGAGGAACCAGATGATTCGTGCGCAGTTCGCGCACGAGTCCGTTTGTCAGACAGTAAAGCTGCTTGCATGAATGACCGGCCCTCTGTCGAATTTGTGATCGGGCTAGACGGCGGCGGCACCAAAGTGCAATCGGCCGTGGCATCCCTCGACGGGACCATCGTTGGCACGGGACAATCCGGGCCATGCAACATCGCGTCGATGCCGGTTGCCGATGCGTTTGTGGCGGCTCGTACCGCCTGTGTCGAGGCTCTGGCAGCGGCGGGGCTGGGATCGGACGATATCGTGTCGGTGTGCGCGGCCGTCGCCGGCGCCTCGGTCGAAGCGAACCGGATAGAGTTGGAGGGAGCCCTGGCACTGCTCTTTCCAGCGGCAGTTGTCTCGGTCGAGCCGGACTATGCGGCGGCGTTGACCGGCGGAACGGGCGGAGCGGCGGGAATCGTGGTGATCGCCGGAACCGGTTCGGTGGCGTACGGCGAAGATGCCGGCGGCAACCGGTGGCGATGCGGTGGGTACGGGTACCGGATCGATGATGACGGCAGCGGGTATGGTGTCGGACGTCGCGCAGTGAGCGCCGCACTGAAAGCCGCCGACGGAACCGGGCCTGCAACCACCCTGACCGGCCCAATCCTGGCCGCATTCGAGATAACCAGCCCATCGGACCTCCCCGCCGCCGTATACGGACGATCCGCGAACCCGGTCGACATAGCCGCGCTGGCGCCGCTCGTGGTGTCGGCCGCCAACGCTGGTGACGAGGCGGCCGGCGTGATCCTGCGCCAGGCGGGCGGTGCGCTGGCCCGGCTTTGCGCAGGTGTGGCACAGAGACTGTTCGCGTCCGAGGAGTGCTTTCCGCTCATTACAGTCGGGAGCCTGTGGCGTTCCGGACCGCCGCTGACGGACGTGTTCGAACGCTCCGTGAATCGGTTCGCCCCGGGGGCGCAAATTTCGCTTCCACGAGACCAACCCGTTGCCGGCGCCGTCATGCGTGCCATTCGCCGGCTCTAAGTTACGCAAAACCTCGATTCACGCCCCTCTGCTTCCATCGTGCGGGCTACCCGCCTACAGACAGTATGCTCAGCAGCTTGGATTTGATCTGCGATGCATAAGAATGATCCGTCGGTCTATAACACGGGAATCCGCCGAAGCCCTGACCTAACGTATCACTACAGTAAGTTTACCTTAGTATATATACATCAACAGTCGAAAATCGCGGGATTATTCTCAAGACTAAACGGTTCATACATTTCGGTAACCATGGTATAAACACGCAGAGGATCTCTTTTTAATCACCACAGGAGGGGGCGCTAACCCATGAAAACCGGGAAAATCATCAAGTTAAGCATCGCCGGTTTGCTGCTTTCCGTGTACTTAGTTGTGTACGGCGTCGCGTGTGGATCCGGGACGATAGCGTTGTCGAGCGGCAGCTCAGGCGACCAGAGCGCGAAAAACCTTAAGACGTACTCCGTCAATCTTGTCGCCTTGCAGCCCTACGAGTTCGGCCTCTGGTTTACCCATGGAAAGTCGTCCATACCGGCGGATGTAGCATCGAGCTTCGTGATGACGAAGGATAGGCTGAACGTGGGATTGTTTGCCTTGGAGTTTGACAACACCGCGCAGATCGACGCCGGCGGCTCTGTCGGCACAGGAGCTCTAACCGCGTCGGCCATCCCGTAGCGGGCTGAAGTCTCGCCGAATTTGTCTTGAACTGTGATGTCGATGATGAAATGATGAGGATGATTAAGAAACAGCCTCATCACCGAGTGTCGGTCATCTGAGTGCCCAGCGATGGGCATCGGAATTCGACCCCTCCCCGGCCCTCCCCGCAAGCGGAGAGGGAGTTGCGGAATTCGGAGTTTTTTTACATGGATTATCAGGATTAAGAGGATTACCGGACGCCCTGATCATCCTCTTAGCACTTGTCGTCCATGCAAGAAGAATCCTCGAACACCGGATAGGCCGGACTCCGGATGGGTGGGTCAAAAAGCAACAGGCCGGCAAGCCTCTTCAGG
>JBKQWH010000029.1:0-17289 GCA_052139635.1 Capsulimonadaceae bacterium | reverse complement strand
GTCACCCCGGCCATTGAGATCAAACATCCGTAATCGGAAGCCCCGCGGAGCTTAGCCTCCGCGGGAACCTTCCGGTGGGTTCCGGGCTTGACGATCAACCGTGGTCGTGCCATAATGGGGTCTATGAGTAAAGCCCGCAAGGTGCGGCATGCGTTTCCGATCAGCGCCGCAATGGTGTTGTCCTTCTTCGCCTGTATTGCCACCGGCTGTGTTGCGACGTTTGTTTTGTATGAGATTCCGGATACGCCCGTACACAATATTGTCGAGCTGGTTCGAGGCAATTACTGGGCCGGCATTATGTCGTCGGATCTGTTCCAACAATTCCTCGACGGCGTCGATTGGTACGAGCTTCTCGTGGTAAGCCCTCTGTCGATGCTGGCGCTCGGGATCACGGTGGGCATCCTTCTGCGAGAGGATTATGGCACGGCGAAACTCTATCGAACCGCGGGTTTCACGGCGGCCCTGACACTGCTGCTCGCGCTCGCATGCGACTGGACAATGCAGCTTTCCGGACAGGGGTGGAAGCTGAAGGTGTACAATCTGCCGCCGTCGTTTATTGCAGCGCAGTTGTTCGGCCTGGTCTTTTGGTCCGGTATCGCCGTCATCGGCGCCGAAATCGGCCGGCGCCTTGGTTTGAAGCGCGAGTCTCAAGCCCCATCGCCCGCCGCCTGACCTCGGATATCCGCACAATGCCTCTGTATTGCCTCCACCCATCGTGGAATTGGGGCTTCGTATTTGATGCACGCGATGGACAAGAAGGAAGACAGGCACGGAGGCCGGTCCCACGATAGGATCCGTCGTGATCCAGGGAGTTTAGCCCATGCGGCCGGACACCCCTCTCCCGTCCTCGGGAGCGGGGCCGGGGGTGAGGGCAGCGAAGGGTTGAAATGCCGTACAAAGTAGCCATCGTCGGCGGCGGACACATGGGAATCATCCATGCCCGCCATTGGATGGGCCACGAGGTGGCCTCGGTTGTGGGCGTGCTTGATCCGCGCGGCGACGCGGTTCGGCTCCCCGGCGATCCGCCGGTCTACACGGATTGGGACGCCCTGCTTGCCGCAACCGCTCCGGATATCATCGACATCTGCACTCCCACTGCCCATCACCGCGGCTATGTCGAGCGCGCGGCCGCAGCCGGCCGGGCTATCTTTTGCGAAAAACCCCTCGCGCGGACCATGGCCGACTGCGACGCGATTGTCGACGCTGTCGAGCGGTCCGGCGTGCCGTTCATGGCCGGGCATGTCGTCCGGTGGTTTCCGGCGTTCGCCCGGGCCAAGAGCCTTGTCGACTCCGGCGGGGTGGGGCGGCCGGTCGCCATCCGCGCCTCGCGTGTCGGCTCGTTCCCCGGCGCCGGTCGTCCCGACAACTGGTACGCGGACCCGGAGCAAAGCGGCGGCGTCATCCTCGACCTGTCCCTGCACGAGTTCGACTGGATGCGCTGGTGCCTCGGCGAGGTGGACCGGGTTTACGCTCGGTCGTTTGCGGGGCGTCCCGATCTGGCCGGCAAACTCGACTACGCGCTGGTGACTCTTCGGTTCCGATCCGGCGTGGTGGGTCATGTGACCGGGTCGTGGGCGCACTCACCCGGCATACGCGTCCAGTTCGAGATCGCCGGTGACGCCGGCCTCATCGAGCACGACAGCAGCCGCAGCGTGTCGGTTACTGTCGCCCAGCGCCCGGCCGCGTCCGAGCCGCCGTCCGCGATGCGCGCGGCCCCGCGTGCGCCGCTTGCCCCGGCCGACGACCCCTATCGAGGCGAATTGGGGGCCTTCCTCGCCGCGCTGGCAGCCGGTGTCGACCCACCGGTGACCGTGTATGACTCGCGCGCGGCGGTGCGCATCGCCCTGGCCGCGATTGAGAGCGTCCTGTCCGGAAAGGCGGTGACTCTGTTATGAGCACCCGGGTATTGATCGGAATCCTATCGGCCGCGCATATGCACGCGGAATCCTACGCGCGGGTGCTGTCGTCCCTGTCCGAGCCGTCGATCGGGTTCTCCGGGGTGGCGGATAGCGATCGGAAGCGCGGCGAGGCGCTCGCCGGTGCGTTCGGCGCGCGCTGCTTCGACACTGCCGAGGCGCTCGTCGCGGCCGGCGCGCAGGCCGTGATCGTCTGTGGCGAGAACGCACGCCATCGGTCCCTGGTCGACGAGGCGCTTGCGGCCGGGGCCACGGCGATCCTCTGCGAGAAGCCGCTCGCCACGACACGAGATGATGCCGAGGCGATGATCGGCGCATGCGCCGCCGCCGGCGTGCCCCTCGCGACCGCCTTTTCCTGCCGGTATGCGCCGGCCTTTACCGACGCGCTCGCCACCGTGCAGTCCGGCAAGCTCGGCGATCTACTTGCGATTTGCGCCACCAACCGCGGCAAGAATCCGGGGGGATGGTTTACCGATCCGGCCCTGTCGGGCGGCGGCGCCGTCATCGACCACACCGTCCATGTCGCCGACCTGAACCGCCTGCTGCTCGGCCGGGAGGCGTCGCGCGTGTACGCCGAGATCGGCAGCGGGTTCTCCCACGCGGACTGCGAGGACACCGGCATGCTGACCATCGACTACACCGGCGGCGTCTTCGCCACGCTCGACACAAGCTGGTCGCGCCCGCGCACCTACCCGTTCTGGGGCGACCTCACCCTGCAGGTCGTCGGGACCGGCGGCGTGATGGATGTCGATCTCTTCGGCCAGACTCTCGTCCATTACGATGACCGCGGCGTCACCTGGGCGCCCTGGGGCAGCGACGCCGACACGCTGATGCTGCTCGACTTCGCCCGCCTCGCCTCAGGCCAGGAGCCCCGCACCCTTGCCACCGGCGAAGACGGCCTCCGCGCCCTCGATATCGCCCTCGCCGCCTACCGTTCCGCCTCCACCGGCCAGCCGGTCCTCCTCGACTGATCCGGTGTCGAAGCGGGTGGGGCTCCTTGCGGGGCGCCATGCCCGTCCAGAGCTACGGACACGGGAAGGTGTTCGTGAAACGGCAACGCGGATCTCGATCCGCGTAGCTTCCTCAGGACTGAGACCGAGAAACTCGGTGACGGTTCCGACCCTCCAGCCCTTTGCCAAGGACGGCTCCCAACACGAAGGCCACCCCCGAAATCGGAAGTGGCCCCACTCAGTTTATTACTCGGATTCGAACAGTGATCTAGGCAACCGTGATTGCCTTATAATTTTGACGAGAGTACCTTTTGGGATCTCTTTTACCATTGGGACTACTACTGTTGTGGTCGTATCGTCATGGCGGCGTTGCCACGACGCGTGAGACCCTTTTTGCCGGTCAAACTCAAATCCATGAGATTTCAGGATCTTGCAAAACTCAGACCCCGACAAAAGCATGAGCGTTCCCATACGGAAACTCCACCCGCGCCGTAAAAACTGCGGTACTCTGGGGACGCGGCAACGGCAGTATGCGTTCTAACTCCGATTCCGATGCAGTGTCCACGAGCAATTCAAATGCCTCAATGGCGTTATCCCTGGCTTCTTCGACTGTATCCCCTTGGCTGGCAACGTCGATTTCCCGGAATGCTGCAACGTAAACGGGCTCGCCTGTAGACAGTTCTTCTTTTACAATTTCAATTGTAAGCTCAATTGTATTTTCCATATGTCGGTTTCCCTCGATAGTCCGAGATGCTAATCACGGTCGAGTTCGATATTGCAGTTGCCATCGTTCACTATGGCGACTGCACACGACGTTAGCGTGCCGGATTGACACGCGCCGCGTCTTACGGCGGCAATGGAGAGAGATATGCATGTTTCATCGTGTTCGCCTCCCTCCCAGAGCTAAGACGCGACTTGACAACGTGGTATCAAATCGGTACCACTATATATTGATAGAATATACCACACATCAGATGATCGCACGATCGTGTTACCCAATCCGGGGCGTTTTACAGTACCGCGCGCCAGATGTTATACTGTACCCATGAACAACCCCAGCACGGTACACCCGGTTCCGCCCGCGCCGACACTGCCACCCTCAGGAGATACATGGGAACTAATCGGATGGCCCCGATAGTTTGTCAAGTGATTTAGTGCCGTTACATGGGAAGTCGATCCAATTCCGCATCGAGGCGGTCGAGGGCGCGGCGCACGCGAAACCAGTCGACCCTCTCGTTACGGCCAAGCGCGGCAGCGAGCCGTCCCGACCGTTCTTGCTGTTCGCGGTCGAGGGAGTCGACGTCAGTATGAACATCCGAACCAGTCCAATTCCGCTTCACCGCAGCGACCCGCTCCTGCATTTCCGCTAGAAACCTGCCATGGAACGAATTCACCTCCGCGATAAACTCTCCGGCCGGCATCGAAACCTCCCCGGTCTGCGCGTCCCACACCGGATGGCCCTCGAACATCGATTCGCGATTATCCCAGCGGAGCCGCGTTGTCTCCCCTACCGTCCAGATCCAGATGCGGGGCGGGTGACTGAGGTGGTGTGCGTCCCACGTACGGTCCCACCACCAGCTCAACGCCTTCTCCGATAGGTCAAACCGCTCCCAGGTGTCTTGCCGATCACCCTGGTCGACCTGATCGTCCGAATCGTCGGCCCACCGGGCTGCCTGCTCGACACGCGCGTTCCAGGAATCCGACGACTCGACCCGGGTCGCAAATTCTTCGGGGATCGGAGTCAGGAATGCCGGCAGCCTTTGCAGGAGATCCTCCCATGGCCGGACCAACCGGCACTCGTCGTAGGGATGGCGCGGTTCCGAATGCACCGTCGCGGAGTGGCTGCACATTGCCTCGCTGTATCGATACAGCTCCGAGCCGCCCGCATCTATCCAGTACCAGCCGGTCGTGAGGCCGGACCAATCGAGACCCTCTTCCATGCGATCGCTCGTAACAACTGAGTCCAGGGGAAACAGTTCAAAGTTGAACAACATCTCGGGTTCTTTGCCTTCGGACCAAAATCAACGGGCGTTCGCTCCACATCTTCCATTATGACCGCCACATCCAGAAACTCACTACACCGGATCCTCCGGCGTCCCGTGCTCCCGCGCCACGCCCTGATTAATCTCTTCAAGGCAATCGTGATATCGAAATGCTTCGGTGGTGTGTGCCTCTGTCTCGTCGACGGGTTCGCTGGACGGGGCGCGTTTTATGGGACTTACGGCAGAAGAGAAAGCCCATCGTGGCAAGTGGGCTTCCCGTCAGGCCAGATGAACGCGGCACCGACCGTATGAGCGTACATCTTATCGGAGAACATGTCTTCCGCCCGGCGCTCCGTACAGGAGGCGCCGGGCGAAACGTGAGCTACGGGAAGATGCTGATGCCGGTGGCTGTCCAGTCGGGGTACGGGCCGAAGCTGTATTGTGTGAAGGCCCCGGTGGCGTTATCCAGGCTCCAGATCGAAGCCGTGCCGCCGACATTATCCCAGACCATTCGGGTGAGGTTGTCCGGGCCTTCGGCCACGGCCGTGGCTGTCCAGCCGGCGAACGGCCCGTAGCTCTGTTGCGTAAAGGCGCCGCTTCCGGGAGAGTAATTCCAGAGCGCGGCCGCGCCGCCGGAGTTCGTCCACAACACGTGCGTGATGCTCTGGGCGCTGACGGTGATCGCATCCGCAGTCCATCCCGGATAGGGGCCGAACGAGTACTGGGTATAGTTTCCCGCCAGTGGATCGAGACTCCACAGGGCGGCGGCGCCGTTTGTGTTATTCCACAGGAGCCGGACGTTGGTGCCAAGGCTCGCGGCGATGCTGGTGGCTGTCCAGCCGGGGAACGGGCCGTAATTGACGGGCGTAAACGTGCCGGAGTTTGTATTGTAGTTCCAAATCGACGCCGTTCCCGCGCCGGCCCAGAGAACGTAAGTTGTGTCGTTGGGACCGACCGCAACAGTGCGCGCTGTCCAGCCCGGGAAAGGACCAAAGGAGTTCTGGGTAAGGGCCCCCGTGGCGGCGTTCACGCTCCAGATCGACGCCTCCCCGCCAGTATTGACCCACAGGACGCGCGTGTATCCATCGGGGCCGTCGGCAATGCTAGCCGCGGTCCACCCCGCATAGGGGCCGTAGGTGTTCTGAGAAGAGTGTCCTGATGCCGGGTCGTAGTTCCACAAGGAGAGTGCTCCGCTGGAGCTGGTCCAGGCGACGTGCGTGCCGGGTATGACCTTTCCGGCGGCATCTTCGAATGCCCCCAGGGTCGGAGTGGATGAGCGCGACGCGCCGGAATAGTCGGTCGTTACGCCGGTAATCGGCGTGCCCTGCCCAAATACCGGTGACCCGGATTGTGGTTCGAAGTTGGCGTCCGGAACGTCCGCAAACAGCGGATTGGCGCTGATGATGCTGGTACCCGAGAGTCCTCCGTCGACATCGGAGTAGGCTCCCGTGACATTTTGACCGCCGATCTCGCTGGAGTCGTCCCACAGGATATCGTCGGTCAACGCAATCTTGCCCGAGCCTGAGCCGCTGACGCAGACGGCCCCTCCCTCCCCGGCAGCAGCCGAGTTGTTGGAACAGGTCGTGTACTGAACAACAGTACGGCCGTCCAGTTCATCGATCGCGCCGCCGCCCCCGGTGGCAGTGTTAAATGCAAAGATTGAGTTCGTGACCGTCACTTTTCCGGAGCTATCGTAGATCGCGCCCCCGTTTGAGGCGTTGTTGCCGGCAAAATAGCAGTCGGTGACGCTGAGAACACTGAACTCCGATTCATTGTCAATCGCGCCGCCGTTCACGCCGTCGTTGCCATAGAACTCCGAACCAGTCACGTCTGTCGTGGCTGTCGAGTTGACCAGGGGCACTGAAGTGAGGTTGGTGATGGCGCTGCCGGAATTACCGGTGAACAGGCAGTCCTGAACGCTGAGTGAACCGCCCTGGGCGACTATTGCGCTGGAGGAAGAACCGAAAAAGTCGCAATTCGCCACCGCCAACACGCCGTTTGAATAGAGAGCCGGGTTGCTCCCACCCTTGAACGCGACTCCGTCGATCGTGACACCGGCGTCGGAATCGACGTTTAACACGGTCGAGCCGGTGTCGATGATCGCCTGTTGGGGCGTAACGGACTGGAACGTCAATGTTCCCGACCCGATCGTAAGATTCTCGTCTCCTGTCCCGCTGTACACTCCGCTCTCCAGCATCACGGTGTCGCCCGACGAAGATTCATAAACGGCCTGATACAGGGTTTGCAGCGGGGAACTCTGTGTCCCGGGGTTGGCGTCGTTTCCCGCCGGCGAAACATAGAATACGGCGGCGGCGCACTTCGGCGCGCCGGCCAGACCCAAAAACGTGGCGCCGATCGCTGCCACCATCGATATTGTTGTTCTCCTGCGAATCCAGGGGGTGATGTACATGTGTGATCTCCTCTCTATATTTGCCGGGGCAGGCCGCTCGATGGTTGCTGCGCGCAATGAGCGCCGGAGGGGCGAGTGCCGCCGGACCGCACGTCAGGAATGATCTCCTGCGCGAATACCGGCAACGCGAAAGCTCTATCCCGGTTATCAGTGACCAAGCCTTCCGATTGTCGCGGGCGGCGACGAAATCGACCCAAGAATAAACTCGTGGGCTGCCAGGGAGAACGCCCTCCGGACGAAAGAGGAATCGCTTCTGCGCCGTTTTCTTGCCGCATGCCGCGCGATGTCCGATGGAAGGACGTTTAATCCCGTCAAGTATAACATTGGCATGTGTCTATTATCGTACCCGACAGGTCAGTGCGCGCACTCTAATCGCGCGGAAAATCCATGCGCACGCGTTTCGCGGAGCGGAACGACTTCCCTTCGCAGACCTCTTCGGAGTGGTTAATCAGATCCTGGAAGGTGTGTCGGACTTCAGCGCGGAGCCCTCACGTTGCGCGAATCGGTCCTGCGTGGACCTGGAGAAGTCTTCCACTCCCTCTTCGGTTGCGGGGACGTCGGGGGATGGGGCAAAATCGGCGGTACCTCCGGCCCCTGCCGTCCGCGTCGCTCCGGACCGGCGGATTTCGACCTCGCGGTGGTAAACGACACAGACTTCCGCACCCATCAGCAGGATCAACATCGAGTAGTAGATCCAGAGCACAAACAGAATCAGGTTCGCCATATTGCCGTAGAGGCTTGTGTTGGGATGGAGCAGGTAGACCGCCAGTCCCTTTTTCGCGATCTCCCACGCGATCGCCGAGAACGCACCGCCGACGATTGCCGACCTCCACGTGACCGGTGCGGAGGGCAGGTAACGGTAGATGACCGAGTACATGGCGGCCGAGCCGAGCATGGCCGCGGCCTCGGAGCCGATGTTGACCCACATGCTCCACTGCGGCATGTATCGTGCTGCCGGCGAATGGTCCAGCCAAACTCCGTAGGCGGTGGACACGAGCGATACGATCATGAAGAGGCCCCCGACGAACAGCAGTCCGAGGGAGATGAGTCGGATTTGCAGCCAGTTACGCTGTTCTCTGACTTTCCAGGCGACGTTCATGGCCACGGCGGCGTTTGCGTAGACCTGGATGCTGACCCAGATCAACCCAACAGTGCCGACCAGTCCGCTCATCCCGCGTGTTTCCGTGATCCTGGCGACCTTTCCGGGTATGTCGACCAGCCGCATCAGGTGCTGCACCTCCTGACCCGCGGCGCCCGGCATAATCTGCGTCATCAGCAACTGCTTGATGACGGCGACCGCGTTGTCTGTGTGATGCAGCAGGTGGAAGTAGTAGCCGAGTCCCGCGATTCCGATCAGGAGCAGCGGGACGAAGGCCACCCCGGTGAAGAACGCAAGGCCGGCCGCCAGCAAGCCCATGTTATCACGTCCGAAGTGATTGACAACGAGGGATATGAACCGCAGGACAGCGATCTTCCGGGCGCCTGCCCGGAGCTTATCGAGCGATTCTTGAAAGTTATGCATTGACAAACCTGTCGGGCCGTCCGTGGGCGGCCCGACACTCGAGAATGTATGGGCATGGTACCCGAAAACGCGGCTACTGGTCGCCGGTCCGATGGGCATAGATTCGGCCTTGCTGGACGAGAACGAGCGCTTCCGGCGACCTCGTGCCGCTTGGGGCGACCGCAACCGCGGAAACGTCATACTGAGTGTCTCGTCCTGTCCCAAGAAGGTTATCCGCGGGCGTCGCCAGATTGTCCACCGACCATCTGCCGGATTCATCGGCTACGACTTCGCGCGTCCCCGCATTGCCGGTAACGGGCAAAATCCCGCCCAGAAGCGCGCTCTTGTAACTCACAGTTACCCTTACGGTTGAGTTCGGCGCTGCGGTTCCGGCAACATGCAAGCCGCCGCGTACGAACTCCCCGTCGGCTGGGGATGTGATCTGCGGTGCATCCGGCGCGCCCGCGGCAACGTTCAGGCCGAACGGCAGTGTCGCCGACGCCACCGCGTTGTCGGCGGAAGTGAACTGAGCGGTCATCGGAGCCTCGGTAACATTCTGGCCGTTCAGGATGGTGGTACTTCCCACGTACTTGCCGGGTTCGGTCTCGACTAACGGGATATCCCGGCGAATCCCGAGGATGGAGACCGAGGCCTGCCCATCTGGCTGAGCGAACACGACGAAGCGTATGGTGCTGCCGGCATTCAGGACGGTGCCCTCCTCGATGTCGGTCCGAAATGACGTAATCAGCCGCTGCGGGGTCACGTTGAACTTCCAGGTGTCCGCTGTGCTGTTGCCGGCCTGATCGACCGCGTTTACCTGAATGGTATGGGGTCCCCAGGTTAGCATGCTGGGCTTGACGTCGATGTAGTTCTGCGCAACCATCGCGTCTCCGGTTACGTCGGTGCCATCGATGTAGATCCGCGTACGCCGTGTGTCAATTCCCATGCCACCGGAATCGGAAAGTGCGGCGTAAATCAAGGGGAATCTGCTCTCGATGGTCGAGTCGCTCATCGGACTCTCCGCCGTGATCTGCGGCGTTACCGAGTCGATTACCAGTTTTTTCGGAGCCTGAACCAGCGGTGAGCGGTAGCCGTTGACAGTCAGGGTAGCGACCGCGGTTGTGCCGTTCACCGCGAGGCCGTTGGGAATGTCTACGTCGGCGCGGTATATCCCTGGTGCGGTCTCGTTCATCGGGACATCGTTCACAACCCCGGGAATTGTCATGAAGGCCTGGCCGCCCGGGCTGCCGGTCAGCCGGGCGTGCAGCACATCGCCGATATGATACGACCGGTTCTCGTCGATGTCGAAACCGGTAACCTCGGGCGCGCTGCTCGTAGCGGTGTAAGCCGCGAGTTTGGTCGTACCGGCGTCGTTCGTCAGAATGGCAACGGTGTCGGTGTCCGGCTGCCATTGCACGGTGGCCCCCAGCGATTCCGCGACAAACCGGAGCGGCACAAGTGCGCTACCGTTCACCACCTCGGCCGGCTGACTGAGATCCTGTGCCAGTCCATCCACGTAGGCAGTCCGGGAGCCGAGGGGAAGGACGATGTGCAATCCCAACTTGCGTGCGTGGATGGTTCGTTCCACGGGATTGTAGTATACCGACGCACCCATGGCCTCGAACACAGCGCGAAACGGTGCAAGAACGACGCCGTTCGTCTCGATCGGTGATGCGCCGGTGTACAAAATTGGCGCCCCGTTAACGTCAATACTCACGGGGACATCGGCTGCCGCGCTTGCCGCGGGCCACAGGACGACGGCCGCGACCATCGCTGCGGTTGCGGCCCGGATGTTCTTTTCTCTATTCATATACGCCCCCCTTTCGTCGATTTGAACCGCCGCACTGTCAGGCGGACGACCGCGACGAACTCGCGCGTCCAGGTCCCGCCAGGATTTCGGCGGCGCGACGAATACTTTTGATCAGTTTCTATCCATCGCCGGCCCGCCCGAAACGTCGAGAGTGGTCACGCTGCCCGGTCCGCACCGGGCTTGAGGCGCTGTAAGAGGCGGAGGTAGACGTATTTCGGCGTTGAGATCGATCGTGTCTGTGACGGCGGCCGGCAGAGACGTATACAGCCTGCCCGCAGTTCCTAATAAGCAATCGCCGGCACAATCAACGTTGCGCCGGCTTTCTCGCAATCGCTGAGCCACTGTCGACACTGCTGGGATAGAGAAGGGGGCTTGCCAGGCGCCGCGAATTGCACAACGGAATTACTCAGAGGGCCGGTGTCAAGAACGATAACAGGAGGGATCAAAAAAGCGTCCTCATTCCTGCGTTTTGACGCTCGTCGTCAATGCCCTGTTTGTAGTCTTCCCAAAGGCGGTCATTTGCTGCGATCTCGTCCTCTGTCCTGAGCGCGTCTTCTTCCATCCATACCTGAAACAGTGCGGCCGTTGGCGTCAAGCCAGGCCGGGACACAGACACGGGAGGGGTAGGGGTGTTATCTTGCTCCTGCCATTCGCGGATGCGGCGGCGCATTTCGTCAAGAGGGTTTGCGTCCGGCAGGTGCTCCCTGACGATTTTCCTTACGAGGTCTTCAAGGGCGATCCCGCTGTGCATCGCGGCATGGGACAAGCTAGCCTCTTCCGCAGGCGTGAAATTTACGGTTATGGTCATTGGCTGTTGCTCCTTCCCAAGCTGTAAAGCGTCATTCAACACTGAGAACGCGCGCAAGGATTCCATGCCCGCGAAGGTTCTTTGCTTCAATATCTGGTTGTTGTGGCTCGATCTTCGGCTTGGGCTGTTTTGCTCTTCGTTCCATCTTTCGCCCTCGACTTAATCTCATTATAGCAGATGACAAGTTTAAGAATAGAGAGTTTTCGACGCCCGCTAGGGGTGCAGGGGGACAACCTCCTGCACCCTCTAGCACAATTGCCGGCCGGTGCGTCGTTGGTGGCGACACTCGCGACGGCTGCGACCTGGCCGGGAGCCTGGTCGTCCTGGCATGGCGCTGCGCCCTGGCTGTAGCTCAATCCGTCCGGTTGCGGGGCTAGGCCGGTCGGTATGCCAGAAGTCTCCTCGATGCTGAGGGGCTTGTCGGAAGGCTGGCCGGCTAGGATCGCAAGTGTGTACGCCTGTGTTCCGCGGCGGGCGCTACTTGTGAGCGCGTCCCGCTCGAGAGCGGTGCGCGTCCCCTCACTGGACCATGATCGCTGCCTGACGGGACATCGAGCCGCTCGGGTCGACTACTGCCGAGGTTCATGTATCATCGAGGCGTCCGAGTTCTTGATAACCAATGTGTAGCGATGGCGGCCAATTCTCGTCCGGCCCCTGTCGCCGGCGGCGATGTTCGAACAAGTTTTGGACCGCCGGCTCACAATCCGATTCGCACTTCAGGTGCCTGTATGTGGTCTCTTCGTTAACGATGCTTCCACACAGTGCTTCTATCCAGGTTTCGATGTTGCGCCTGGGAAGCAACAGCACGATTGGCTCGGAATCCTCACGCGCTGACTCCAGCCTGGCGGACAACTCGCCAAACCGCGCTTCAACGGTTGAAACGTCAACGTCAAGAACAACGATGAGATACGTCCGGGTGTGCTGGTTGCGATGCCTGCAGTTCTGGACTTCGTCGGCATACTTGCGCAGCACGAAGCTACTTCCTGCCTCGCGACCACGTGGCGAAACAAGCGGCACAATGGCGCGCTTCTCAATGCCGTGTTTCTTGAGATACCGGCTCACGAAGACCTCATGCTGCCGATCCTCGCAGAGTATGACGACCCGGGATGCGCGGGAACTACTCATTATCCCATCCCCGTGCGACCGCTTCCGATGCAGAGAGGACCAGTCCGTCCGGAAGCTTGAACGGGCGAACCCGTGATGGGCCGCTATCTTGCCGATATACGACCAAGCCGCAATTCGGCGCCAGATAATCAATAATCGCCGCGTTGTGCGATATGATGATCGCCTGGGTTCCCGGTTCCTCGTCGATCCGGTCCGCCAGAGACATGAGAAACGGACGCACCTCTCTGAGTGCGATGAAGTTATCGGGTTCGTCGAGACATAAGGTGGCGCCATCGTGCAGGCCGAGACGCAGCAGGGAATAAAGAGCAACCAGGATTCGTTGACCATCCGATATTTCATCAAACGAGCAAAGAATTGGGCGGTCCACTCCGCCAATTCTCTGGCGCATGTTCAATTGGCGTGCGCTTTCGGCAAATGAGATCATGGGAAGCGACGAGAATCCCTCGATGACCTGCTCCAGATCCCTGGCGAGCGCCTGATTCCCTTCCGGATTCTCGTCACTTGCCAGGCGATACCAGGATACAAAGTTCTCGAGGCGTTCATCCAGGAAGCGGCTTTCTTCCTCGCTTTGCGCCGTCATGCGGTACGGATCAGGCTTTAAGCAACTCAATCTCGACATCCACTGTTTGAACTTGATCAATTGCTTATTGTTCTTCGCTTCCCCAACGTTTGAGAGAGCCGACCGTTCCCAGTCCGCGTTGAAGTCCGGACCCTTGGAGTGATTATCTCCGTAAAGCTGAACATGACCCTCATGGAAGTCGAAGAGCGGCTTGCCATCGCCCGTTAGCTCCTCGCGGATGATTCGCGCCAGCTTTTGTTCGCGGGCGTGCTCCAATTGGAGAACGTAGCGATATTGGATTCCGCCATGTTCGACATCTATTTCGAACCTCTGGTCATTCAGGGTCTGCCACCGGGTGAGAGTCCGCGATGGAAATGCGCGCTGAACAGCGACGCCGTCCATGAGCATGGACCGGATCGACCAAAGCACCTCTCGCATTGCCGATTTGCCTGAGCCGTTGTCACCCAGTATGAGTTGAATAGGCTTCAGGTCGATCTCAAAGTTCACCAGGCATTTGTAATTGTTGACGTATATACGCGTTAGCATGGCACGCTCCATAGGCCACTATCGCATGTGCCTTGTCTGATAGGATCGCAAGTATGTACGCCTGTGTTCCGCGGCGGGCGCTACTTGTGAGCACGTCCCGCTCGAGAGCGGTGCGCGTGCCCTCCCTGGACCATGATTACTGCCTGACGGGACATCGAGCCGCTCGGGTCGACAATGACCGCGGAGATTGCGTATTGCGTATCTCTCCCGCTGCCAAGAAGGTTGTCCGCATGCAGGGGCACGCTGTCGATCGACCACTGGCCGGAGTCGTCGACCATGGCTTCGCGCGCGCCCAGGTCGCCGGACACCGGCAGGATGTTGCCCGGCAGCGAGCTCAGGTACCGGGCGTCGATCTTCACCGTGGTGCCCGCCGGCGCGGTTCCGGAGAGATGCACCTGGTCTGTGACCGCATCGCCATCCACGGGTGACGTGATTTCCGGAGCGTCAGGGACGCCCGCCGAGACGTTGAGGCCGCTCGACAGGTCAGTCCAGGCCACATTCCCATCGGCGGAGGTGAATTGGGCCGCAATCGGCGCTTCGGTGACCTCCTGACCCGGCAGGACCGTGTAGCTGCCGACATAGAGGCCCGGTTGGGTTTCGGTCAGCGGAATGTTGCTGCAGAGGCCCTTGACGGATGCGGTCGCGCTTCCACCGCGCGGCGCCATGACGGTAAAGTGAACGGCACTGCCGGTGCTCAGCAGGGATCCCGGAGGCACGTCGGTCTGGAACGACGCGATCGTCCGGTCCGCCGAAACGTCGAAATTCCATCCGTTCTCGGTCTGATTTCCGGCCTGATCCACCAGGCTGATCTGGACTGTGTGCCGGCCGGGCATGAGGGAAGCGGGCTTGACGTCGATAAAGGTCTGCGTAATGGTCGACTGTTCCGTGACGTCCCTGTCATCAATGCTGACCTGGGTGCGGATCGGGTCGATTCCCGTTCCTCCGTTATCCGTCACAGTCGCGTAAATCAGCGGACTGGAAGTCTCGACGGTCGCGTTCACGGCCGGACAAACGCTGGTGACGAGGGGAGGCAAGGAGTCAACCACCAGTTTCTCGGGGGCGCGGATCAGCGGCGACTGATGGCCCGCGAGCGTGAGCATTGCAACCGCCGTCGCACCGTTCAATGCAACCGTGGCGGGTACGTCGATATGCGCCCGGTAAACGCCCGAATCCACCTCGTTCATCGTGACGTCGCCCACAACTCCGGGGATCGTCATGGTTGCCTGACCTCCCGGGCTGCCCGTCAACCGGGCGTTCAAGACGTCCCCAGTGTGGACCGTCTGGTCTGTGTCGACGTCGATGTCGAACGCCGATATCGTTGGACCGCCTGCGGCGGAAGCGGCATGGCCAACCGCGGGCTGTTCGCTGCTCGGCGCCCGCCAGTAAGAACTCGCGGTCCGATGTGAGCCGGCTTGAACAACCTCGGAATCGTCACCCGTCATCACCATAATAGAGTACGCCTCGGTGTTGTTATGGTTTGTTCGGATCGTCACGTGCTCGTCGGGCATGATGTTGGTGAGGTCGATGGGGCACCCGTCCATTGAGTAGGTCGCATTTGCGACAAGCATTACCGCTGTCCCGTCGTTCAGCGTGACCAGATGCTGGCCGTTGGGACGATTGCCGATGCTCTTGACTGTGCCGGTCAGCTTGCCGTGATTCGCCGTAATCGACTCCGCGGCGCCGTCCGGGCCGACCCGAATACTTACCTGATCGCCGATTCGCAGTCGAGCGAGGTCCACATTTGAGCTAGCGGGAACGTGGGTGTTATCCCCTTCGATCCGCACTGTAACCATGGGCGGATTGGCGTCGATGTAGACGCCTGTTAGCTGTCCCGTAATCGTGCCGGGCGGCAGCGGAGGCAGTGCGGACAGATGGGAATCCAGCGTGCGAATTTCTACGGTGTTGCTTGTTTGATGCCATTCGACATATGCGCCAAGCGCCTGGGCGACGAATCGGAGCGGCACGAGGGTCGTTCCGTTGACCTCTACCGCGGGCTGGCTCATTTCCTCTGACCGCCCGTTCAGGGTCGCGACCGGTGATCCCAGTGGGAGGACGACACGTGATGCGCCCTTGCGGGCCTCTATCGTGCGGGTATCCGGATCGTAACTCACAGATGCCCCCATGGCCTGGAATACGCCGCGCAGCGGGACCAGGACCGCCCCTTTCGTCTCAACCGGCGGCGATCCGCTGAACGAAACCGGCGCTCCGTCGACGTCGACGCTGACCGGCATGTTGGCGACGGCGCTTGCCGCGGGCCAGAGCGCGAAGACCGCGACCATCGTTCCGATGGCGGCCTTGATGTTGTTCTCCATGTTCATGTTTACGTTGCCTTTCGTCGAATTGTGCCGCCCCTCAGCCACGTCGTCTCTTGACGTGGGGCCGCACGCGCGCTGTCGTCTTCTCGTACTGCACGGTCGCGTAAACCAGTGCGTCATCTCACTGGTCCGTCGCCGTTGACCTTGCGTTCCGTCGTCACCAGGCACTCGATGAGCGGGTGTTCACCCGGGCAGCCGGCAGTCGAGTGAGAAACGGATAACATCTTACGCGGTCGCGGTGTCCATTGATGATTCGTGGCAAACATCGGTGTCAATCGTACGAGGCGGTCTTTTCCGTCCGAACACTGCCTTCTACGGCGGCGATGTTCGACGGTCCACGGCACGCTTGCTGGTGATCGCTCAAGGAGGTTTATCATGTGTCGTAAGAACAGTCCGCCGCGAAACGATAGCGGTGCTCGTCCTCCGTGGATCCGATGAATCGCCTTTTGGCTTGCATGCAGATCGATGTGACTCTAGAAGGTGTACCCTACCTGAAGTCCCAGGCCGCTCGGATTTATGTCCTTCTGGTCCGTTGGCAGAATCTGAAAGCTCGCCTCAACCAGGTAGTTTCGGAAGTCGACACCGGCAAATACCTTGCCGCCGATGGTCAGGCTGGTGCCGCTGCTCAGAAGTTTGGCGTTTCTGACATCCTCGCGGTAGCCGCCGATCCCGAACCCGACATACGGTGTGACTTTCGTCAAGTCGCTGAGAAGATTCTGACTGTACTTTGTCGCCAGTCCGATCCCGAACGTGTTGACGTGCCCGTTGTTTTTGGAAGCGCCTTCGTAATCGGCGTAGATCGTTGGACGCGGCAGGAGCGGGATGGCGGGCAGGGTATAATCGGCGCCGATATTGGGTTGCGTGTCCCCGCTGTATAGTCGGGCATTTGAGTTACTGGGGTCGTATACGCCGAGCTTTATGTCGCCGCTGCCCAGTATCGCCGGCACCTGGGCGCGTGCGCCTGGCGCCGAAGCCAGGGCGACAGCGACTGCACATAGGACAAGGGTCGCAGTGCGTTTCATGAAGTCCTCCTGAGATTTCCGGGCCGAACAGGTGTATCCTGAAGCGCCCATCAGGCGCATTATACTCTCAAAGTCGAGCAAGAAGGGTTGTGCGCTGTATAATAAAGTCGGCTTCCGGCTCGGAATGAGAAATCCTGGCCCTTCATTTGCCGAAACCGGGGATGCAGCGCGCAGGATCGCTGCGAGAGGGGCCGTCGAAACGATAAAACATGCCGTTGTCGCGTGGATCCGGTTATTGTGAATTGTCCGCGCAACCGCTCTGAGGTACTCATCGTGAGAATCGTCGCGGGCGGCGACGAAATCGACCCACGAATGAATTCGTGGGCTGCCGTGGAGAACGTCCTC
>JBKQWH010000028.1:0-4635 GCA_052139635.1 Capsulimonadaceae bacterium | reverse complement strand
CCGGCTATGCCAGCTGTGGCGCGAACTTGAAGTTTTGCCGCAGCCAGGACATACCGGCGTCCCAGTAACGGATGCCGACACAACCCAGCAATCGTCTTGAAACTTAAAGGTTTCGACCTGAATTTCTGGCCCTAAAGTCCATCTCGCTCTTTTTTTCATGCTCCATTTATACACGGCCCCGCTTGCGAGAAACTTTCAAGCACGGAAAGTGACGCAGACCCGTATTAACTGCCATCTGACAGCGGACACCACGTGGCTCTCCGCCATGTTCCATCCTCGATCTCGAAACGATCAAGGTGATTATCGTCCTCAAGCCGATATGATGTCAGCCCAGCGCTTGGTGCGTTTGCGCCATGACGCCGCAAATTGGCACGACGCCTGAGACGTCGTGCCGCATGGCACCCCCAACTTTGAGACGGTCTCTCAGGCACAAGCCCGACCTACCTGCGCTGCCTCTCCACCCGATCTTTCAACCAATCCCGCCTTTGCTCCGAGCCGCTTAAACCCGAGCGTTGTTGCCGCTTTCCCCTAGCCGGCTTGCTCGTCAGACGCTTCTCTCGCGGAGGCGGCGGGGTGGTACTTCACTTCGGGTAGGGCTCGCCCGGACGCAGGCCCTCCCAAAGAACCTTATTGTAAAGGGCCGGCGGAACAAGGTCGGCGTCCGAGAAGTCGAAGCCGCGGGTCTTCTCCACCCAATACGCCACGTCGTGGGTCGGCAGGACGTCCGGGCCCTCGGCGTATTCGATGCCGCCTTCTTCCGAGCGGGCGATCTTCGTGCCCTTCAGTATGGTTGAAGCGACCGCATCGAAGCTCCACGCGCCCGAGGAGCCGATGTCGAAGATTTCGGTCATCGGCCGCTGATAGGCCGTGTTGAGGTTCAGGTGCGGTAGCCCCAGCACATCCTCGATCGTGCGCAGGAGATTGACCGTGGTGTAGTGCGCGCCGATGACGCTCCTCTTCTTTACGTAAGCTCCGACGACATAGGCCGGGGCGCGGTGCGAGTCGATATGGTCCGGGCCGTCCTGGCTATCATCCTCGACCACGAAGATAAGGGTGCTGTTGGCGTAGCGGCTTTTCGACACGGTCTCGACCAGGCGGCCGACGGCAAGATCGTTGTCGGCGACCTGGGTCTCCGGTGTATTCAGGCCGGCGACCTCGTTACCAAAACTGCCCGTATGGTCGTGGTTGAAGCGGACCAACTCCATAGTCGGAAGGTTGCCCGCGCTCACATAGTTCTGGAACTCGCGGTTCCATTCGTTGAAGCGATAAGTGTCGGGATAGGCGTTGTCGTAACCGCGGAAATAGACGTCTGTGATTCCGGGCTGGACCACGTCGAGTTGCAGCGGAACGACCTGGAGCACTCCCGCGGCGCCGGCATTGGTGATCGGTTGGCCGCCTGCCGTGATGGCGCCGACGTTGACGGTGAGCATGCCGTAATTGCGCAGCGTTCCGCCCGCCGCCGTCACGGCGTCGAAGATGTAGCCCTTGCCGGCGCCGGAAGGCGCGTCGCTGGCTGCGACGTCGTGGGTGCCCGGCAGCACGTTATTAACTCCGCCCGGCGGGGTGCCGACGCTATCGGAATAGGCCGATCCGAAGATACCGATGCGCTGGGGCACGGTAAGTCCGGTCGGAACGTTGCGGTTGGCTCCCTCGGAATCATAGCTAAGGCCGCGGTCGGGACCGGCATAGTTGATGTTCTGGGTGAGCGAGAGGGTGCTCGTGGCGCGCCCCTGGAGCGACCAGCCCCAGCCATCCATGGAGGCGTCGCCGGTGTCGAGGAAGTGATCGAGCGTAACGAAATCACTCGCAATCCTGTGCTGATTGGGCGTGATCGCCTTGCCGAATACGGCCAGCTTCGGATCGGTCTCGGCGCCATTCTTCAGATCGCCGAGGACCTGGTCGAAGGTTCGGTTCTCCTTGATGATGTAAATCACGTGCTTGATCTTGGAGCGCAGGAAACTCATCACCTGCTCGTCCTGGCTGTTCCGAGGCGCCGAGTAGAAGTTGTTCCGCGCCACCCTGCCGGTCAGCCGCTCCAACTCCTCCGATTCCGGCACCCGGGCGCTGACCAGGGTCGACCGGTCATTGTTGAGCTGATACTGGTTCGCGGCCGCGGCGGCGATCAGGGCCGCTAGGTTGCCGCCCGGATAGGTTACCGTGGTTAGCAGGTTCGTATTGCCGTATAGAGTCAGCGGGTTCGGCCCCTGATCGCTCTTGCCGTTGATGATATACATCCACTTCCCGTCCTTGCTGAAGGCGATGTCCTTCGGCGCATAGGCGGTGGGGATAAGCCCGACAGTCTTCTCGGCGCTCGGGCCGGTGAGCGGAATGACCGCGACGGAATTGGCGCCGTCGTTGACGGCGTAGAGCGTCTTGCCGTCGGCGGACAGCTCGACGGCGTAAGGCGCCGCGCCGGTGTAATGCGGACCGGTGAGCAATTCCTCGGGCCCGCGGGCATCGATCTTCCGAACGACAGTGTTGGATGCGGTGTCGATCACCGCGACCTGATCGGCATTGTCCTGGGCGACGTAGAGCCTCGTCTGAGGCGCATTCAGCGCCATTCCGTTCGGGAGACCGTCGACAGGGATCCGCTTGATCAGCTTGCCGGCGCTGGCCGAGGAGATGTCCACGGCGACGATCTCGCGATCTCGGTTCGCCGAGACATATGCTGTATCGTTCCCCTTGATCACGACGGCGAACGGATATTCGCCTCCGGGAACGCCGTCCTGACCCTGCACATAGGGCCGCAGGTCGAACTCGTAGCGCACCCTGCGCGAGCCGGTGTCGATCACGCTGATCGAGTCGTTGAAGTTGTTGGCGGCGACGAGGGTCTTCCCGTCGGCCGAGAGGGCGATTCCGGCAGCATTCGGCTCGATGCCGCGGCCGATTCCCGTGCGGTTATGCCCGAGGCCGATCTTCGCCGACTGGGTCCAGATCCCGCCGGTCTGCGCATAGGCATAGACGGCGTCGTCATTGCCACCCGCCGCATAGAGGGTTTTTCCGTCCGCTGACCAGACGAGACCGACATAGGCGTTGGTCTGCTGAATCACCTGCTTCAGGATCGGCTTCCTGCTATTCGCGCCAGCGATGTCGTAGAGGAAAATGTACTGGTTCGACGCGGCCGGATCGAAATTGCCGGTCTTATCGCGGTTGCTGTTAAATCCTGCGCAGAGAATAGCGAGGAGCTTCCCATCTGGACTGACCGAGGCGCGCACGGCCTCATTGGCGACGAAATTCGGGTAGTTCGCGAGGCCCGGGTTCAGGTATTGCTGAACCGCACCTTCCGGCGCTGTCGGCGTAATGAGCTGGCCGGTGGGCAGCCGCGCCGCACGATCGCTCTCGTCGTCGGCGCCATCGTTCTGCGCTGTCGCGAAATCATAGGCGAGCGCGAAGCGTGGCGTGGCAAGCAGCGTCGTAGCGAGCAGCACCGCCCTAAAAGCCCGAGATTGAACTAACTTACCCATGGATTCTTCCCGTCGTTCCAAGATGAAGCATTGCGGTTGTCGTGCTCGTTTTTTATTCCACTCATTAGAACACTATGCATGGCGATCTGTCTTTACGAGCGCAGAGGAGCATTCAACCGACGCTTCACCGGTCTGTATGTCCTGGTAGCCACCTGTAAAGATTGAAGCTCTTGAGCAATCATCGCAAGATGCATCAATCTACCAATCCTCTGTTTCATTTTGAAGTCAATTTGGTAACGTCCGCGAGTGAGGTGGAAGTTTGTGTTAGAGTAGGGGCGATGCTCGGAGACCATGAGGTGAGCGTTCCCGGTAGGGACGCTCATTGCTGAGCACCCCCCGGATAGATCCGTACGAGTGGAATTCCCGCATACGGCTCCGAGACTGTCTAGAACTTGGGGGTATGAACTATGAAGTATCGCTTGCCGTCAGCTAGAGCATTATCCGATCAAACCGCGTCGTAGCCGGATGACGCGAAGTAGTTCATGCACTCTTGCGGGGTGAAGCTTTCGCAGCGCTTCCGCAACCGCCGCCTCGAGAGCATCGGCGGTCCGCGCCGCAATGGGCTGCAGGATCGACTTGATCTTCGAGAAGGGCTTCTCGATCGGGTTGAAGTCCGGCGAGTAGCGTGGAAGGCGAAGGACGCTCGCGCCTCTTGCCGCGATGGCTTCCTGCACGCCAGTGACCTTGTGGGTGGGGACATTGTCCATCACGACGACTTCTCCCGCGGAAAGCGTTGGCGCCAGGACCTGTTCGACATAGGCCAAAAACGACGCCCCATCGAGCGCGCCGTCAATCGTCATGGGCGCGTCGACGCGATCAAAGCGCAACGCCGCGATCAGCGTCGTCGTCTTCCAATGTCCAAAAGGGACGGACGCCCGGCAACGCTCGCCTTGCGGCGCCCAGCCGAAGCGGCGCGCCATGTTGGTCGAGATGGCCGTTTCGTCAAGGAACACGAGCTTCAAAGGATCGAGATCGAGTTGTCCCTCGAACCACGCCTCGCGAGCGGCCGCGACATCCTCTCTTTCCTGCTCCGACGCATGGTCCGTCTTCTTCTTGCGCGTGATCCGATGCCGCGCGAGGAACCGCCACACGGTTCCATAGCCAAAGCCCAAGCCGTGGCGCTCCCTCATCTTCTCGCGCAGCTCCATGATCGTCATATCCGGCTTCGCCG
>JBKQWH010000027.1:0-12342 GCA_052139635.1 Capsulimonadaceae bacterium | reverse complement strand
AGTAGCCCCGTCAATCCAATGGTATAATGATCAATTAATTACCTGACGAACCCTTAGCAGAACCAGAGCGTGCCCCGCTCGTCCCCACCCCATTGACCGCCGCTATGGTGTAGTCGTTCCGAACCCCTGCGGCCGGGATGGTGTCGATATATTGCGTCCCGACGATCCCCGCCGCGTAAGGCGCGCTGCCCTCTTCCCCGGACTCGGTCCCCCGGTACACATCATACGAGGTCGCCCCCGTCGACGCCGTCCCACGAGAGTCTGACGGTGTTGACCGATGCGGTCGCCGTCAGGTCCGCGGGGGCGTCCGGGACCTACGAATCCGTGGTCAGCTCGCCGGTAACGCTTAAGGGGATCGTAGATTACGGAGATCATTTGGGTGATCAGTAATACATGTTACACTCTTTCTCGTATCGTTGATTCCCGGCGGAGATCAGGAAACTTGCGTCGTTCACGGGATGGTGTCCGTCCGTGCCATCCCACGTTAAGTCAATCGTTTTTGATTTTCCTTTGAATACCGCAATTACGATGTCGTGTCGGAAGGTGGCTGGGAAGGACTTCCGTACGGTGACCGTCCAACTCTGAGGCGTACTGAGTACGGCATGGATCTGGCACCCCTTGTCGTTGCCGATGGTTACTATGCTAACCAATTGAAGCGTGTTGTTGAACCTTACGGACACGCTCGCACTCTTGCCGTACCCGTCAATCACTGTCAACGTGTGGACGCCATTCGCAAACATGTTAGTGTCAATACCTAGCGTTTCGCTTCCCGCGGAACTCCCGGGTACATGGAGCTCATCTTCATCATGATCAATCTGCTCTCCGTCGAGCATCAGCATAAAGGTATCCCCGTCAATATAGGTCGATAGTATTACAAGTAACGGTACAGACCCGGATAGCGTTTCTCCATTCTTCACGTCCTGGAACCGGACCGAGTAACCGGTTGGAAACTTGATGATGGAGCGGTCGGAATGCTGTGGACAAAGACTCCACCATATTAAGATCGGGACAATGAGGATGACTATTCCAACGAACAGAGTTGTCTCGGCTATTTCGCGATTCGTTGATTTCATAATAATAACGACCTCACCTTGACCCGAGTCTCGTCGCGCCATCTATTAGTTCGTGCTGCCGGGCCATTCAGAACAGTTACGGGCTTCGATTCCTTCGCGCTGATGGAAAACGGCCCCGTGCAGGCCGTCGCAGTGCCACCGTTGGTCGAATAGTAGATTGCCGCCCCGGCTGTCGCGTCGACGATCGATATCTCTTGCGTGGTCGATATCTGCCCGGACGGCGGCCAGATGACGGGGGTCGCCACCGGGCCGAAGTTCGGCAGGATCGCGATTCCGGTAACGGCCTCCTTCGCGGGTCTGGCCGCGGCTGCATGGATTCCGTATCCCCAAGACCCCAACCGAGGCCGCTGGCAACGTGATTCTTAACTCACCACTCCTGGCTCTCGACATTGCGGCCCACGTCACGTAGCCAGGCAGCGCTTGAATCGCTGGAGACCATCATGAACTTGTACACCCGCTTATCGTCACGCACGATCCTAATCAGCACCCACGAATGGTGGTTAGCGTAGTCGAAGTCATCCGGGCCTACATCTTTGAGATACCCAAGCATCTTTTCTACCTCCGGTGCAGAAATCAGCTTCCTGCCGCTGGACTGCGGGACGTCCAGATCGATTTCTCGGACGTGCGTCGAGCATTCCGCAGCTAACCTGCGCACGTGCCCGGCTTGGAATGCGCTGAGCTCGCCAAGCGCCTTTTCGAATCCATCCCCATAGCGCGCAGATGCGATATACGGATGAAACGGGATTACCCGCGTCAAGGTTCTGCGATGTTGCTTGAGTGTGATTACAAGGGTCGAATAATCCACGTCATCCGCCGGGTCCTCTGCTGGCGGAGCAGCTAAGGAGCGAGCGAAGTCAGACATGATCCTCGGGTCGTCAAGCCCGACGGGCGCTTCGTCGTCGCTCCAAAGATCAAGGTTATAAAAGTCCATTCTAGCAATCGTGCCGGGGGGAAGTTGAACTGGAAGCATGCCATTGACTCGCAATGGCCTTTGAAATAGCCCGCACCCCAATACAAGCAGACATATTGCCGGGATGGTATTGCGCATCATATACTAGGCTCCGTGGTCCGTCTGCATTCCGTTTCTCTCAGATCAATATGCCGATATAGCAAGCGATAACACATCGTCTTCAGCCTGACGGGTGGAGCATCGCGTGAGCGTGCCGTTGTTCGCGATTCGATATTGAGTAATCACGTTTGTCCCGTTATCCGAGGTATACGCAAAGCGCCCGTCCGGAGTAACCGCGATCGCCGATGATGGGTATGTCGTCTCCTCATATATGGTACCGGTCATCATACCTCTCCCGGGCTCAGTGGCTATGTCGATAATCATTGGCTTGCCGCCAATATTACATGAAGCATACACAAACCGGCCCGATGGATGAGCGCCAAGGATGCGAAGGGACGCTTGGTCCGGGGCGAGTTTTGCGGACTGCACAATTGACGCTCGGCCAGCACGATCGACACAGGCAATACGCATCACTCCCGTGTCGGGGAACGCAATATAGGCTGTACTGCCACCGGGGCGCCAGGTAATCGACCCGGGCCGGTCGCCGAAAACTAAATCACTGAAGTGTTCGAGCGCTCCGGACTTCGTCACCCGATACAACGCGAATCGTCGGTGATTCGGCATCAACGCCCACACGAATTGCCCGAGTGGGTCGGCCGAAATCAGGCCATTTGAACCGATTGTGATTTCCTGCTCGTCTAACGGACGTAAATCGTTTCTCGATTGGGCGGAGTATGCAAGCAGCGATAAATCTGCGTACACATAGACAAACTGCCCTCCACGACCAAAAACAGGCGCGCCAGGGCTACCCCCCGCTGCGGCTCCTCCTGCATAGTCAAGGTCGCCTGTCGAAGTGACCCTTAGCCGATCGATGTATCCCGAGACTCGGTCATTGTCCACAATGCCGCCCGTGTAGACCACATGTCCCGTGGGTGCCGTTGCAATGAAGAAGGGGTATCCGCCGATATACGGCTCATAGGCACTCACTGGCCGCAGATGGCCATCAAAGCCTATCCGAAAGGCGCTAAGGCCCTGGCGGGTGATCACAAAAGCAAGCGTTCTATGGGCGGGCATATGGTGCACGATAAACGAATGGCGCACATGCGCCGGCCTCGACGTTACTGGGGCAGTGGCTCCTACAGCCAGCAGGATAGATGCAAGTAACCATCTCCCGACAGCAGCGGGTGACCACGACGACAGCAAGATTGGATAGGTTTTCACTGCGATTTCAGACGTCGGCTTATGCATTGCTTTGTACCGGGTTCGAGCCCCAAGGCCTGGTTATTGTCTGTAAACGCGCTGATCATGCCCTTCTTCCACCAGGTAATCGGGTACGGAGCCGAGTCGCCATAGGCCGGCACGCTGTGCGAAGACCAACGGAACTCTTGGAACAGGCAGGTACATGGAAGCGGCGCGAGCCCGGGTAGCATAGGCGGATCGCGGTTTACCGAGTCGGCGATCGTAAACCGTCGCACCTAACCTATATCTTACCATAACCGCAAAAAGAAGTTAATCGATTTTTATGTAACTATCACTCGGGATGAGATCGCATGACACCATACATATATTCGAACTCGCGAATACTCGTCACAGGTGAACCGCCGGGAACAAATGTTCTTAGTTTAAGGCATACTACAGGATGGGCGAAAGCATTGTACACGCTCGACCGGCGGGCCGCCCCGCGAACGTACCCTGTGAACTGCACAGCGTTTACGTCGCGCACGAGTTCCAGGGCGACCCTTCCGTCTCACCGAAAACCGGACCAGGTTCCGGCCCGATTCATCCCAATTCACTCCGACTCCTGGAGGCGTGTCCAGTCCGGCTCGATGAAGACGAACTGTGTGCCGTAGTCCCGGCGCACGAACATCCGGATGACCTTCGGGCGCTGCGTCTTCACCGCCTGCATAATGTGGGTGAAGTTGTCGACCGACTGCACTGTCTGCCCGTTGATCGAAACCAGAAGGTCGTCGGTGTGCAGGCCGCCAACCTGGGCCCAGCCTCCGGGAATGATTTCCGTCACCAGCAGACCCGGCTGGTCGCGTAACCAGTGGTTTTCCGCCCGGTCGGTCAGGGTCACTTCCCGAACCGTGAACTCGAGATCGTTCTGCTTCGCGGTCTTCATGTCCGTTACGCTGGTCGGCTCCGGTTCAAGGCCCACGTGGAGCGTTTGCGGCTTGCCGTTGCGCAGGATCGTCAGGGTTGCGGTCCCGTCTACCGGCAGGTCTTCGACGGCGTGTTTCAGATCGTCGGCATCCTGCGGGTGCGAGGCTGTTAGATTCTCGCCGTCCAGCGCCGTGATCAGGTCGCCAGCCCGAAGGCCGGCCTGGCTGGCCTTCGTCCACGGGTAAACCAGGGTCACGCGGTAGCCCTCCTGGCTCGGCATCCCCAGCTTGGCCGCCAATTCGGGAACCAGTACCTGAGTCTTGATTCCGATCCAGGCCTGCGGAAGTTCACCGCCGTCTTCGTTCGACGGGTTATCGTCGGACTTGACAATGCTGAGCACGCTCTCGTCCTTGCGCAGGAGGGTCACCAGATAGGAGGTTCCCTTGACCGAAGCAAGCGCTTTGCGCATGCCGGCGATATCGTCGACCTGCCGCCCGCCGACGGACCGGATGACGTCACCGGCGGCGATGGCGGGCTCGGCCGAGTCAAACGGGTACCCGGCGCGCACGCCGGTCACGATCACTCCTTTGGTATCCGGAAGATGCCGGGCAAGGGCGGTCTCGGGAGTGAGATTGCGGACACTGACACCCGCTGTGCGGAACTCCTCCTCGTCGCCCATGTACCGGGGCAGGGTGACCACGGTTACGTCGACCTCGTGCGGAGCCCCGTCTCTCAGAAAGCGAATGCGAGCGGCATGGCCAATCGGCAGCGCCGCGATTCTCTGGTAGAAGAGCGGCACCTCTTCAAAGAACTCGACATTGGCGCTCTCGCCGTTGACGGCAAGGATGATGTCACCCGGCCGCAGTCCCGACCGGTCCGCGGGAAAGCCGGGTGTGACGGCCGAAATGAGGGCTCCGGTGCTCCGACCGAGTTTCTGGACCGGCATTACGGTCAGGCCAAGTGTCCCCCGCGTGACCCGGCCATGCGCGAGAACCTGGTGCAAGACATCCGCCACGATGTTCGACGGGATTGCGAACCCCTGGCCATCGCCGCCGAGCTCGTTGATTCCCACGACATCGCCCTGCAGGTTGACGAGCGGTCCTCCGGAGTTACCCGGCAAAATCAGCGCGTCGTGCTGAATCCAGCGCGTGAAGGCGCCCGTCCGCTCGCCGTTGTCGAGTTCAACATCCTGGATCTGCGACCCGCTGAAGTCCGTGAAGACGCGGCGGGTATTGGACACAATCCCGAGGGTCATCGACGACGACAGCATCAGCGGGTTGCCCATCGCCAGCACAAAGTCGCCTACCTGCAGGCGGTCGGAATTCCCGAGGTGCGCAAACGGGAGCGGAGTGCGCGACACGCGGTCCCGCATTCGCAGCTTGAGCACGCTCAGGTCCGACAGGGGATCGTCGGCAATATCGTCCGCCTCGATTGCCTCGCCGGTTGTCAGCGTACAGACGATATGCGTGGTGTGGCCGGCCACATGGTAATTCGTGATGATGGTCCCGTCCGGAGACAGGATAACGCCGCTGCCGCCGGCCTCGCTGCGCTGGGCGCGCCCGTCCTGGAAGTAGCGAAAGACCACGGAGATATTCACCAGGGCCGGATAGACCCGCGATTTCGCGGTCTCCAGGTCTCGACGAAGGGAATCGGGAGAGGCAACGTGCTTGACACGAAGCGGGAGGGCGGATGTCCCGGTGGTGGCGGTCATGAGAACGGCGGCAAGGCCGAAGAGGATGTATCTACGCATCAAGCGTCCTTTCACGAGACGAACATCGAAAGCGCACGGTCGAGCGAGCGCACCCCGCACAAACTCGCCGCTTCGCTTCATCAGCAAATACCGTTACAAATGCGTCAAGATCTGCTTCGCGCCAACACGGGACGAAGGTCGACATGCTCATCCAGGGCTATGAGCATGGCACCCGGACGAGACTTCTCGGTGGTTTGAGGCGAAGCTTCACTCGACGGACATTAGTATTATACGATTTTCTGAAACAGTCTGTGCCGGTGCGGCGGAATTACCGGCCGCGACACGCTGAAGCGGGGAAACGAGGTTCTGTGCGGGACGGAATAACGTCCAGCCGGGACTGCGGGACGGTGGGAGGGCACCCGTAAAACTCCCTAACGTCCGCCAGTCCCGGCCATTCGCCATTGGCCGAGGCCAATTCGTTGTCAGGATGTCTTGGCGCCGGCCACATGAACATGAGTCCGGGGCTCGTCGACAGCCGGAGTGGAGCCCGCGTGGGGCCTGATCAGGGCGCGCAGGAAATGAGTCAGGGCATTTCCAGTGTGCTCCTCGTCCACAACTTCGAGTTCTAAAACATCCTCCGGACTCTCCAGGTCTTCGAAGTCCGCGGCAACCGGCCGTCTGCCGGCTCGACCGCGCAAGCCGTTCGCCGCGTCGATCGCAGCTTCCGCAGCCGTTTCCGTACGGCGAGCCACAAGGTCTCCGAGACGGTGATCCAACTCCGTTCCGGACAGCACGGCCCTCGCCGCCGCCTTTCGCGGCGCGCTCTCCGATGGATTTATCGAATCGTTCATTGCCTCAAGTTCTCCTCGCCTGTTCGCCCACGCCATCGTGCGTACTACTAGAGACTCCGAATATTCGCCGTTGGTTACAGGGAGTTTTTTACTCGATGTAAGAGGCCGGTGGGGCTGCGGCGCTGCCGCGCAGGATCAATTCCGGCTGGAGCAAGAAGGTCTTGGCTTCCACTTCAAGCCCGGATATCTTCTGGAACAGCAGCGTCGTGGCAAGGCGGCCCATCTCATTGAGCGGTTGACGAACCGTGGTCATGTTATTCTGGGCGGCGTACGGCGCGTCGTCGTAGCCAACGACACTCGCGTCCTCCGGCACGCGCAGGCCAAGATCCGCCGCTGCCAGCAGTGCGCCGACCGCCATATCGTCGTTTGCCGCAAAGATGGCGGTGGGCCGATCCGGCAGGCTCAGCAGCCGTTTCGCGCACGTGTAGCCGAGGTCGCGAATGTACGCGCCCTCGACAACATAGTCGTCGGGAACCTCGAGGCCGTGGGCCAGCATCGCCCGAAAGTAGGCATCCCGCCGTATGAAAGTCGATGTGACCGACGGGTGGCCGGCAATGTGCGCGATCCGTCGATGGCCAAGGCCGATCAGGTGCTCCACCAAAAGTATCGTTCCCTTATCGTTGTCCACGTCCACGGTCGCCGTCCCCAACATACACGCGTCGGCGGCAACGGTCATCGTTGGAATGCCGGCATCCAGGAGCGTTTCCACCAGGTCTCTGTGGATGCTCGGCGCCAGGACGATAATCCCGTCCGTCATGCGCTCAGTCAGCCAGTGGCCGGATATGTCCCGGTTTGTCCACTTGTTGGTAAAGAGGGTAACGTTGTAGTCGCGCTCCTCGGCGACATCGAATATGCCCCCGATGATTCCGACCGAGAACGGATTGAACAGGACGTGGCTGCCCAGAAACGACGTGGAGATGATCCCGATTGTGTGCGTGATCGGGTCGCGGCGGCTGTGTTCCGGAACCCGGCCCTGGTATTGCATCCGCGTGGCGGCTGCGAGGACGCGATCGCGAGTCTGGGCACTCACTTTGCGCGGACTGCTGTTCAGGACGTGCGAGACTGTAGACACCGAGACATGGCTGGCCTTAGCGATGTCCTGGCGGGTGACTGCCTTGATTTCAGCAGAGTTCATGGTCATTCCTCCGCGCGGCGGGTGTGCTCAACGTCCATTGTATCACAAAACGTGCTTTTACCCATGCCCCAGAACCTGTACCGTTTGACATGAACGTGGAAGATGCCTATAATATAAACGTATTACCATACAAGGTGCGTCATAAACACTATGCCTAAACGGAATCCTGACACCGGCGCCACCATATGGGACGTCGCCAAGGAGAGCAACGTATCCATCGCCACGGTCTCACATGTGATCAACAACGGCCCTCGCACGGTCCGGCCCGATACACGTGAGCGCGTTCTCTCGGCCATCAAGAAGCTCAACTACCATCCCAATGCCATGGCGCGCGGGCTCGTGCGGCGCCGGATGAACACGATCGGGATCATCTCGGCGGTCTTCGGCGCGCAGGATATCGTCGCCAACCCGTACGCTTCCGGCATCCTTCACGGCGTGCTGCAGGGCGCATCGGCGGTGGGTTACGACATCCTGCTCTTCACCGAGCCCTGGAAAAATCTGCGAGAATCGGGCCATGTCTACCGGGACCGGCGTGCCGACGGCGTTATTGCCATCTCTCCGTCGCTCGAATCCGACATGGTGAGCGGCCTGGTGGAGCTCGACCTGGCCGTGACATCGATCTCCGGCGACAGCCTGAGCCTGGGCGTCCCGTCCGTCGATGTCGACAACGTCCTCGGTGTCAAGCTGGTCGTGGACTATCTCGTCGGGCTCGGCCACACGCGGATTGCCCACCTCGTCGGAAGCGAGGACCTGATTAGCGCCCGCCAGCGGCGTGACGCCTTCGTCGAGTGCATGCGGGGGCACGGGCTGTCGATCCCGGACGACTTCATCGTGCCGTGCGGATACGAGGGTGGCAAGATTGCGAGTGACCGCACGACGGAGCTTTTGCTCCGTCCCGACCGCCCGACCGCCATCTTCGGGGCGAACGATCCGGCCGCGATCGGTGCGCTGCATGCCGCTCAGGCGCTCGGCATGCGGGTTCCGGAAGACGTCTCCCTCGTCGGTTTCGACGACCTTGCGTTCATCGAGCACATGGTCCCGGCGCTGACCACCGTGCGTCAGCCGCTGGCGGAGATCGGCCAGCTTGCCACCGAGCTGCTCATCCAGCGCGTCAACGGCGCGCAAACCGAGGCGCAGGTCCATCTGATTGCGCCGACACTCTCGATACGCGCCACAACCGGACCAGCGCCCAGCGGACGCGGTTGATGCGGCTGCGTCACCGGCTCGGTCGAGCTGATGCAAGTCATGCTGGAATGCGGCGCCGGCGAAAAGAACTCGGGAGGGTTCGGGTGCGTCGACGTGATGGAGTGAACTACTTTATTTCCGTCGTAAGCCCTCGCTCAATCGTCCTGATGAACGCTGCTAACGGGATCTCATTGCGGCAACCGGTGCGCAGGCCGCGATGACGGGCGCAAGCTTCGCGGTGCGCCGCAGGAAAATGAACGTTCGGGTTTGGTCAGCGGCCGAGGGGCGCGGGGCGCCGTCGTAGACAAGCGCCCACTGCGGGCTGGCGGCGCAGATCGATCGGATGTCCGGGCTGTTGCTAATCACGCAGTCGACGGCGTACGGCGACAGGATTCGGAAAAAGGTCGCCGCGTCCCGAGTCGAGTGGGCGGCGTTGTAATTGTCGAAAGCGTCCCCGAAGTACGGATCGTTCCGGCCGTCGATAAAGACCGGATACTGTGGCGTGCGCCAGATCAGATAGCCACCCGGGCCGAGGTCGTTAAAGAGCCGCAGGCCAGGCGGAAAGGCGTGCGCCACCATGAACCGGCAGGCGTCCTCCGGGAACTGGGCACTCTCGACCGACATCGCGCCGAGGGCGGCCGGCAAGGGACCGGCCGGCCTCATGCGGAGGATGTACTCCGCGGTGGCGGTCCAGTAAAGCGTGGAGAGTGTGGCCAGGGCCGCTACACTGGCGGCGCCGACTTGACGCAAAGCGCCCATCCACGGTCCGCGGCGTGCGGACAGCCGGGCCATCAATGCCGCGATCTGCGGGGCGGCAATCATCGCTGCCGCAAGGGCGAACAGGGGAACGTTTCGCTGATGTTCGAGTGCCTGGCGTGCACACCCGAGGATAACCGCCATTCCGCCAAGGTCCCAGGTCTTGACGCTGCTGCCTCCGTATGCCAACGCAATCCACACCACGAGGGCCTCGAGGGCGGTCGTCTGCAGGGAGGGGGTCAGGCGGAGCGGCATCCACTCGACAATGATCCGCGAGATCGGGCTGGAAACGGTCGCGTAGATCATCGAGTATGCGTGTATCCCATACGGAGATACGAGTGTTGCCACGGCACAGGCCATTGTGGCTGCCGCGAAGTACGCGGCACTCATCCCCCACCGGCCGGCCTGAGTCGGCTCGCTCGGGACGTGCCATGTTTCGGCTCCGAGACGCATGTCGACGCCGTCCCGCACGCGATCGAGCGGCCCCGCACTCCGGTCTTCGGTTTTGCGAATGTCCAGCATGGCCGGCGTCAGCGGGAGCAACCGCCGACCTCCCTGGAACCGATTCAGGAGGGCCAAGAACGCATCGCAGACCGCGTACACACCCAGGAAACAGAGCGCAACGACAACGCCCTGATGCAGGTTGGTCCAGAGCGCGCACAACGGGGCAAGCCAGAACAGCCGGATCGCGGGAATGTCACCCCGCCGGACGAGCATTATCGTGTAGAGTACGATCTCGGTGCACAGGAAGGTGATCTGATACGGCCGCGTCTGGAGGTAGTTGGCACAGGCCATCGTTACGGCCAGACCGACGCAAAACGCCGCGCCGGGCGATCCGGAAAGCCGGCACACTATCCGGAACAGGAGCGTCACCATTGCGGCATTGCAGAGAATGCGCAGGGCAAGCAGTCCGGCGAACGCTCCGAAGTGTCGATAGATCTCCCAGTAACCGACAAACAGAAGCCACTCCGGCACGATCCAGGGAGTGCCACGGCGTTCCCAGGAATAGGAATCCGCATGCGGAAGGTGTCTGAGCCGCACGATGTCATGCCCGACTCGGAGCTGCCAGAAGAGGTCCGACTCATAGTAGGGGTGAATGCTAATGCAGCACACAATCCAGACGAGAGCGGCCCCGAGCAGCCATGAAACCATGCGGCCGGCTCGATCGGCCGTATTATGGGAGTTCGTCGTATCGGGAGTGGGCATGATCGTGTCTACACCAGCTTACCACAGCCTGGATGCGAACCGCAAACGTAGATGCGGCGTATTTCCTTACGGCGGAGATTTGGTATAATACCGTACGGCCCCGGGAGTTCGTCCAGACGCCCCACCGCCCAACGATGAGCCCCTAAACCATGTCGCACCAGACGCAAAACGATCCGATCGTCGACGCCGCAGGCTCCGAGACCCCATCGGAACCGCGCGGTCGCGACAAAGCCAGCCACGTATCGTACCTCGACGGCATGCGCGGGACGGCCGCGTTTTGTATTGTGCTTTTCCACTGCCAGTTGCTGTCACGTGACTCCGTGCTGGTCCCGTGGAGGCCCGGTTTCGCCGACTTGATCCCCCGCTGCTTCGAGTTCTCCCACTTCGCTGTCCCGGTCTTTATCGTACTATCCGGCTATTGCCTCATGCACCCGGTTGCGTCGCACGGACTGGAATTGCGCGGCGGTGTCATGGGCTTCATGAAGCGGCGGGCGCGCCGCATCCTCCCGCCCTACTATGCGGCGCTGGCGCTGGCCCTGCTGATTCACTGGCAGTTTTACCGGCCATCGGGTGTCGCGGCCCCGAGTCTTGTCCTCCATCTTCTCATGCTGCACAACCTCAGCCTCGACTATTGCAAGACGATCGACGGCCCGATGTGGAGCGTGGCCACGGAATGGGACATTTACCTGGTCTTTGCGGTCCTGTTCCTGCCGGCCCTGCGCCGATTTGGCTGGGGAGCCGTTGCGGTGATGTCGGTGGTCATCGGCTTTCTTCCGCACATTCTGCTGCCGGTCTATCACAACTTCGACTGGGTCGCGCCGTGGTTTGTGGGCGGTTTCGCGATGGGAATGCTCGCCGCTACGCTGACACAGCCGGGAATGAAGCGCGGGATCGCGTCGGTGCTGTTCAAACCCTTGGCTGCGGTCGCTGTTGCGGTTGTGATCGCCGGCTTGATGTTGTATTCGCTGATCCATCACCTTGGCGCCGGCGTGCTGGGCCCCTTGCCGGACTGTGCGGCGGACACGCTTGTGGAAGTGCTGGCAACCCTTCTGATCCTTCAGGCGAGCCAGGGCGAGTCCCGATTGCGGTCGCTATTCGAGTCGAAGCCTTTCGTGGCGTTCGGGGAGTTCTCGTACAGCGTCTACCTTGTCCATCAGGTGATGCTCGAGTTTTTCATCACGATCGCGCGGGATATCCTGCACTTCGATACTCAGCAGCGTTTCCTGAGCGCGCTTTTGATCATGCCGATGATCATTGTCATCTCATACGTGTTCCATCGACTGTTCGAGCGGCCGTTCCTCAACTGGCGCCCGCAGGCGCTCCCGTAGCGCAGG
>JBKQWH010000026.1:0-20521 GCA_052139635.1 Capsulimonadaceae bacterium | reverse complement strand
CATACGAGTTGCAACCTCGCTGACCGGTACACCAATCCGCGTAGATTCTTCTTCGAGTCTCGCTACCGCGGAGGGCGGCAGATCAATCTCTATCGTCATGGATGCTCCTTGATCGTAATCCACAGTACTTGTCGTGGCTACTTGACCCGGGCGGCGCGACGCTTGACGAGCTCGTCGATGATGACGCCGAAGAGGATCACGGCGCCCATGATGGCGAAGTTGAAGGAACTGGGGATGCCCAGCATATTCACCAGGTTCTGCAGAACGCGCAGCAAGGCCGCCCCGATGATGATGCCGATGACCGTTCCCTCACCGCCGCGCAGGCTGCATCCTCCCACTACCGCGGCGGCGATCCCGTAGAGCTCGTAGGACTGCCCGTGAACCGACGGGGTGATCGAGTTCGTGTAAAAGGCAAAGAGGATGCCCGAGATGCCAGCCAGGAGGCCGGAGATCACATAGGCGGATGCGATCACGCGGCGGGAGTCGATTCCGGCGTAGCGCGCGGCCTCCTCGTTGCGTCCGACCGCCAGCAGGTGCCGGCCGAAAACCGATCTGTGCAGCACCACCCACATCACCGCACTGACCACGATCATAATCGAGAAGGAGGCCGGAATGCCGAAAAGCGAGCCGGTTGCGAAATTGGTCAGCCACTCGAAACCTTTGCCGTCGCCGAAGCCGACCGTCGATTCGCCGGTGATCACCTCCGCCGCACCGCGGTAGATGAGCAGGGCGCAGAGCGTGACGATGAACGGCTGGAGGGGCACGCGCGTGATCAGGAAACCGTGTATCCATCCGAGCAAGGCGCAAAAGCCGATCGATGCGATCACGGCCACGGCGGCAGGCCAGTGCCAGACCGTCAGCATGTCGACGAGTAAGACGCCTTCGAGAGCAAACATCGAGCCGGCCGACAGGTCGATGCCACCGGTGATGATGGCGACCCCCATCCCGATGCTGAAGATCCCGAAGATGCCGACCAGCCGGGCAACGTCCTGAAGGTTCGTGACGCTGACGAAGCTGTGGTTGAGCGCCGCCACGACGCCGCAGAGGACGAGCAGCAGCACGAGGATGCCGAGCTCCTTGCGAGCGCCCACGAAGATGGAGCGACGGCCGGCGGGTGCAATCAATGCACGTGGTTCCTGTGTCGTCATGTGTTGTGTTCCTTTGCGCCGCCGACTGCCAGCCGCATGACGCTCTCTTCCGTGCAATCGAGGCGGTCGAGGATGCCCGTAATCCGCCCCTCGTGCATGACCGCAATTCGATGGCTCAGATTCAGCACCTCCTCCATGTCCGAGCTAACCATCAACACCCCGACTCCTTCCGCGGCCAGCTTCCGCATCAAGTCGTAAATCTCCGCCTTGGCCCCGACGTCGATCCCGCGAGTGGGCTCGTCGAAGATGATCACCTTCGGCTTGAGGGAGAGCCAGCGCGCCAGGACAACCTTCTGCTGGTTGCCGCCGGAAAGGTTCTTCACCACGAAGTCGGTCGCGGGCGCCCGAACGTTCAGCGAGCGGCCGGCGTCGATCGCCACCGCGTCCTCCCGATTGGCCCGTAGAAGGCCTCCCACGGCATAACGGTCCAGGGCCGGGAGGGTGATGTTCTCGCGGATCGTCATCTCGACGATGAGGCCGCAGCGCCGCCGGTCCTCGGGCACAAGGTAGATCCCCTGCTGGATGGCATCCCGTGGCGCTTTGATCCGGACGGCCGTGGTCCCAAGCTTCACCGTGCCCCCGAGCGCCGGCGTCACCCCGAAGATCGCCTCAGCCACCTCGGACCGGCCGGCGCCGACCAGGCCGGCCAGCCCGAGGATCTCCCCACGGCGCAGGTCGAAGGCGACCTCCTCGTGTGGATAACGCCGCGTACGCAGTCCGGAGACGGAGAAGATCGCGTCGCCCCCCGACGACGAGTCCGGCCCGGCCGTGCGGTCCAGGTCGCGGCCCACCATCAGGTTGACCATTCGGTCGTGCGTTATCTCTTCACGGTCCAGCGTGCCGGCATTCCGCCCGTCGCGCAGGCCCACTACGCGGTCGGCAACCGCCTTGACTTCCGCCAGGCGGTGGGAGATATAGACGACGGCCACTCCCGTCGCCTTTAGCTCGCGGATGACGTCGATGAGACGCTCCGTTTCAGTCAGCGTGAGGCTCGATGTCGGCTCATCCATGATCACGATGCGCGCCTCTTGCGACAGGGCCTTCGCAATCTCGACCATCTGGCGCTGCGCCAGGGACAGGCGGTCGAGCGGTGTGGCGGCCGGAAAGGCGAGGCCCAAACGGTCCAGGTGCGGCTGCGTGTCGCGGATCATTCGCGCACGGTCAAGCAGGCGCAGGGGGCCCCCGAGCAGCGGCTCGCGCCCCAGAAAGACGTTTCCCGCAATGTCGAGGTTGTCCAGTACGTTGAGTTCCTGGTGGATAAACCCGATGCCGGCCCGGATCGAACCGGCGACCCCGCGCGGCGCGTACGGCGCCCCGTCGATCTCCATCGCGCCGTCGCTTGGCGTGTGGACGCCGCCGATGATGTTCATCAGCGTGGACTTGCCGGCGCCGTTCTCGCCGATCAGGCCGAGTATTTCGCCGCGATAAACGTCGAGATCGACATCGCGGAGGGCAACGACGCCGGCGAACCGTTTTGTAATCTTACGGATGCGCAGGATGGGCGGCGACGGTTCCGTCGATGCCTTCTCCTGCCGGTCAACCAGCGTCATATACTTCCCCGGTGAATGGTGGATAGTGGATCGTGGGTAGTGCTCAGTTCCTATCGCTAACCACTCTTCACTATCCACTGTCCACTACTTTGCGTTAAGCGTCGCCACGTTGTCCTTAGTGATGGCCGTTGTCGGCACCAGAATCTGCTTTCTGGCAGGGACCCAGGACTTGTCTCCGTGGATGCTCTTTACCATGTCCTCGACGGCGGTCTTGCCGAAGACGTAGGGCTGCTGCAGGATGGCGGCGTAGATGCCTCCGTCCTTGATGCCGGCGACGGTCGGCGGGAGGCCGTCGAAGCAGACAATCTTGATCTGGCCGCTCTTATGCGCGTCCTCGACGGCGCTCAGGCATTGCGGTCCGTTGTAACCCCAGAGGCCAACCATGCCGGCAAGGTCCGGATACTTCACAATGGCGTCGGCCGCGTTCGACTTCGCCTTGGTCGGGTCCCCGTCATCCGTCCGAACGTCGAGTATCTGGATTTTACTGCCGGTGATCTCCGCGCGCAGGCCGGCCTCGCGCTCCTTGGCGTTTTGGGCATCCCGTTTGCCGACGAAGACCATGATCTTGCCGCCGTTGGGCAGCGCCTTCTTGATCTCGTCGCCGGCCATTTTTCCGGCGGCAGTGTTGTCGGTGCCGATATAACACACCCGGTTGCTCAAGGGAGCGTCACTGTCCTGCGTGATCAGCACGGCCTGACTGGCGACGCCATTCAGCATGGTAGTCTGGTTGGGCGGGTCCACGGGGCTAATCGCGATTCCCTTGGCGCCCTTGGCCATCAGATCATCGACATCGGACTTCTGTGTCAGCGCCGATGCATCGTTGGGCTCGACGAACTGAACCTCAACGTTCGGGAACTCCTTCGCCGCATCCGCGGTGCCGTTGCGTGCGTCGTTCCAGTAATCGCTGGTGTTGTTTGTGACGAAGCCGAGAAGGATCTTCGTACTCGACGCGGATGTCGTGGCGGCCGGCCCGCCCCCGGAGTGCGAGCATCCGGCAAGCGCCAGCATGCCGGCGACGCCGATCAGTGTGGCAAGGTTTCTATTCAAAGCGCAGGTACTCCTTTGTAATCATCCCGACCGGAACGCCGACATGCGGACGCTGTATGGACGCCGATCGGGTATGTTAATCGTTTCTCAGGACAAACGCATTGTCTCTATTGTAGTGCTTTCGCGAGAAACAGTCAATCCGTGCCCCTATTCTACCGGTTAATACGCGCGACTCGACCCTGTGGCCACCCGGTCTATTGGTCGAACAGGCCGCTTCAGGAAGGATTATAGCCGGGAGCCGGCGAATTGTCGAGCACGCCTGCGTTGCCCCGAGCGGGAGACACACCGCAGCCGGCATACATGGGGGTAACGAGCGACATGACCGCTATCGAGACAGAAGTTCTGGACGCCACGCGGCGTATGTTGAAGGCGATGCACGATAAGGATGTCGACACATATCGTGCTTGCTGCGCGGACGATGTTTCCGCATTCGAATGGTACATCACGCCGTATCGAGTCGACGGCATCGATTTTCACCTCTCGCTGATCGCCGCCGGCGGGAACGGCGCGCCGACCCGGATCGACCTGCTCACTCCACGCGTCCAGATCCACGGCGAGTCCGCGGTTGTGACATACACCTTGCTCAAGACCTTTGCACCCGACGGAAAGAAGCCGGCATTCACCACAACCAACGAGACCCGCGTGTTTGTGAGAACCGGCGGTGCCTGGAAAATGGTCCATCTTCACAAGTCGCCAACAGGAAGCGCCGCACGGGGAGCCACCGAACTGATGTCAGAATCGCAAAATGAGGAAATTGTGGTGGGATCGTAACCGAAATGGCATCTCCCAACCAATCGGTATGGCAGGACGGCAGTTTACGAAACTCTTCATCCGGGCCCGAGCGCTTTGTCGAGGGCCTGCTGGAGGGTGTCGACGCCGATGAGTTCGATGGCGATTTTGGCGCGGGCCAGGGCGGTGCGGTTGCGGCCGGCGATGATGGCGCGGCGGAAGCCGAGACGGGCGGCTTCGCGGACGCGCTTCTCGATGTGGCCGACGGCGCGCACCTCGCCGCCGAGGCCGACCTCGCCCACGAAGATGGTGCCCGAATCGGCTGGGCGCTCGTGATAGTTGGACGCGGTCGCGACCGCGATGGCCAGGTCCGCCGCCGGCTCGCCGACCCGCACGCCGCCTGCCACGTTGACGAAAACGTCCTGCGTGCCGAGACGCAGGCCGCAGCGCTTCTCCAGCACGGCCAGGATCAGGTTGACGCGATTGGAGTCGACACCGGAGAAGGTGCGCCGCGGGCTGGTCAGGTACGACGGCGCCGTGAGAGCCTGCATCTCCACCAGGAGGGGACGGCTGCCCTCGACTACGGCGGTGACCGCCGATCCGGTGGCGTGCTCGGCGCGCTCGGCCAGCAGCAACTCGGAGGGATTGGGGACCTCGGCGAGACCTCGGTCGTGCATCTCGAAGATCCCGAGCTCGTCGGTCGAGCCGAACCGGTTCTTAGCCGCCCGCAGGATGCGATAGGCGTAGTGCCTGTCGCCCTCGAAGGTCAGGACGGTGTCGACCATATGCTCGAGGACGCGCGGCCCCGCAAGCGCTCCCTCCTTGGTGACATGGCCGACCAGGAACGCCGGTACTCCGGTCGACTTCACCGCCTGCCCGAGGGTCATGGTCGACGCCCGCACCTGCGAGACGCTTCCGGGGGACGCCTCTAATTCGGGATGGGCCATCGTCTGGATGGAATCGATGATCACGACCGCCGGGCGCTCCGCTTCGATAGTGGCCGCGACCCGCGTGATGTCGGTCTCGTTCTGGACCAGGATGTTGGGGGTGACAATGCCGAGCCGCGCCGTTCGCAGGCGTATCTGCGAGATCGACTCCTCGCCGGACACATAGAGCACGTCGCCGGTCGCCGCGATGTACCCGGCCGCCTGGGTCAGCAAAGTGCTCTTGCCGATGCCGGGATCGCCGCCGACGAGGATCAGTGCTCCAGCGACGATTCCGCCGCCGAGCACGCGGTCGAACTCGCCAAACCCGGTGCTCGCCCGCTCGCCGTTCGACGGGAACTCGATCTCCGAGAGCCGCATCGGCCGGCTTGCGCCCACTAGCCCCGGTGTCGAGAGGGCGGCCCGCTGCTGCGTCGCCCGCGACGGCGCCACGGTGATTGTCTCCTCGAGGGTCCCCCACGCCTCGCATCCGGGACACTTTCCGAGCCACTTCGCCGTTTCGTACCCGCACTCCCGGCACACATGCCGGGTCTGCACTCCCTTTGCCATGGCGTCATTGTACCTGAGCTGGATGGACACTATGGACGCAGTGGACATCGTGGACATAGTGGACGGCAGGCTCACCTGTAGACGATAGAATCAGGGTGACGAAGGGTCTGCTACTAACCAAATCCACGTCGATTTGCCCTCGCTAAAACGTGTCCGCCAGCTTCGTTTTCCTGAAGCCGGCAATCGAGCAATACTTCACCTTGCCATTGGGAACAACTTGCCGGTCAACGATAGTTGCCACGGTGAGCTTTCCGAACCGGAAGAATTCCAACGACTCCTGGTATTGAGAGTATTCCCCGTAGCTCGTCACTGTGCAAAAAACAACGGCGAAAAGGAATGCTGCGACAGCCCCCCGGCGCTTGCTATCACTTGACTGCATATTCCGCCGCGGCGACGACGGCTTGTTTGAGCCTTTCATTGAGGCCTTACTCACGTTGAGTGTCGCTGAAGAGTTCCTGCTGGGCGCCGGACTGATCTTGCTGACGAGCCATGTAGCCGAGCATCGACCGCCCATGCTGGGATGGAAAACGAGCCCTGTCCGTATTCGCCAGGAGACCGGCCACAGTCAATATCTGGATTTTCGGGTAATCGTGGCGCCCGGCGTCGGTCCAGTAGCCCTCCGACACGGCTTCGGTTTGCATTGGCGCGGTGACATTGTCCAAACATATAAAGAACCCGGGTGTGGCGTTCTCTCGCTTGACGACGTGACAGAAGTCGCGGATATGCGCGACCTGAACCTTGCCTCCCTTGACCTGAACGACGGCGCGCTGCGGCGATTCATCAAGGTCCAGGAAGTTCAGCCAGCCGTCGACACCTCTGTCCGCCCCCTTCTTCGTCAGCGGGAACGCGTCGATGAGGGTGCACGCCCAAACCTGGAACCGATGCGGATCAAGCTCGAAGAGATGTCTTGCGCCTTGGAGATCCGCCGGGAACCCGTCAATGGACACTTTCCCTTTGAGGTCGTCGAAACTGTTCTCGAGCCGGCTCTTGATGACGGCAACAGCCACGGCGGTTATGTCGATTCCAATCCACTTGCGCATTAGTTTATGCGCGGCTGTGACGGTCGTTCCGCACCCGCAGTAGCAGTCCAGGACAATGTCTCCCGGATTGCTCGACGTGTTTATGACGCGCTCCAATAACGCCAGGGGTTTCTGCGTGGGGTATCCAAGCCGCTCGGCCGCTTGCGAGTTGATTGGCGAGATGTCATCCCAGATATTGCCGACCGGCGTCCCGCGAGATTCGTCAAGGTAGATCTTTAACCGTATTCTCCCGGATATCGATTGTGGAAAGTAGAGAAGCCCCTGTGCGTCGAGCTCTTCCATTCGTTCCCGAGACACGGACCATCCATTCGGATGCGGTTTGTATCCCTTGTACTCAAACATCAGGTTGGGCCTGACCCCGGGATTTCGTAGATCCCGGGTTGTGAATCGCCTCCCGTTTTCGTCCGCCATACCGTAATGCGACTTGATGTACTCGCTCGAATGCGGCGTGAACAATCGATTGAACGTGAGGGTATCCGACTTCGAGTAATAGAGCAGGGTATCGTTCTGATCGCCAAAGCGCTTCGTCGCGTTACTGTGCGAGCTGGTGCGTTTCCAGACGATCTCGTTGCGGAAGTTCTCAGGGCCAAAGATAATGTCGAGGATTATCTTGAGGTAGTGACTCGCAACCGGATCACAGTGCAGATAGAATGATCCCGTCCGTTTCAGGACTCGGTGGATTTCGACCAACCGAAGCGCCATCGCCGCAAGGTACGCCATCATCGGCGATTCCTTGAGAAATTGACGCAGAGCCTGGATGGTTGTTGCAAGATCGCGAATCGGACACGCGGTGATCAGTTCCTTGAATGCCGCTTCGCTGTCCTGGGTCCAGGTCCACGTATCATCGAAGGCAGCTTCCTGGGCGGCGCTCGCCTTCCCGGTCCGATCTTTGAACAGCACGAAGTAGCTGCGGTTCGAATTGAACGGCGGGTCGATGTAGATCAGATCAACAGATTCGTCGGGAACGTGACGGCGGAGGATGTCGAGATTGTCGCCGAAATACAGCTTGTTCTCCATGAGCCCGATTATACCATACAGCACTGGCGGCAGCCGCGCCGTGAGGGAGGAGGAGAGGGGTGGCCTGCGATTCAAAACTCTCGATGGGAGCAAGATCAGGCTGGGAGAGCAGCCGCTCGAATCGCAGGTCCCAGCTTTGACGGCGACAACGCGGCCCACATCAGCGCATGAGTATCGAGAAGGACACGCATTTACATGTAGTCCTTAAACTCTTCGAGCGGTTCGTCGAAGTCGTCTGAGATCCAAATCCCTCGGCCGGCCGCAAAACCCAGGTTGGGGCGCTTGGTTGATGCGTCGACGTGACGGGGAGCCTTAACAATATCCGCGACGTATTCTTCGAGCGCCTTGCCGGAAACTTTAGCCTCGCGGTCAAGTCTCTCGCGCGTCACCTCGTCGATGTCAATTGTCAGCGTCATTTCCGGAGACCTCCTGCTCGTGGCCTGGATTATAGTCATACATCGCCCCGTCGCGACCTTCCTGGATATAGCGCAAGGTCTGTGAGTTGTCGGATTCGGGACGGCCTTCCTGACGCGAGGCAATCTCGTTCAAGGCCGAGAGAATCGCCTCATTCGGCCTGTGGCTCGGCGTAACCGCCACCTCTTCGATCTCGATTTCGATTTCCTGCCCGGGGCGAACGAAGTTCAAGGCCCCGAAAGGAAGTTGAATCCGATTGTCGTCTAAGACCGTTGCCGTGTAGTGTGCCATGGGATCGTCTCCATCTTCGCGCGCTTAAAATGATACTACCACGTTTATACTCAGTTGAGTCAACTCACTCTCACGCTATGCTACGGGCCTTTTCAAGAAGGCATCATCTACGGCAAGTTCGTAAGGTGGTTCATTCGGGCGCCGGCCGCGGGCTTCCCCAGGCGGCGACGAACAGGATGAGGAACACCAGGTCTATCCAGGCGAACGGCACTTTAGACACGATCGACGTCAGGTCCTCGCTCACAGGTCGCCGTGGATTCTGAAATAACCTCCCTATTCCACTGCGCCCGCTGCTGCCAGCAGCGCTACCCGGGCCGCGCTGCAACGTTTGGCGACCTCGATCTGGCGCCGTTGAATTTGATACTTGTTCGGTTGACCCAATGCCCGAGCCACGGAAAGCGCCGTGCGTCCGGTTTCGGTGCGTGCGTTGACATCCGCGCCGCGCTCAATCAGCAGCCGCATGATCTCAGCGCCGTCGTCCACCTCTCGCATGCTGATCGTCGAAGCGCAGAGGATCAATGGCGTTGTACCGCCCTCGAATCCCATCTGGATACCGTCAATAACCAAGAGCGGGTGCTCCGGCGGCGGCAGAGCGTAGTGGATGTCGGCCCCGAGTTGGATGAGGGCATCGGCAGCAGCATACCTGGGGTGCGGCTCGATCACGTGCATTAGTAGCGAGTATCCGCGCGGGTTGTACAACGCGTTGACGTTCGCACCAGCGCGGGCGAGTTTCTCGATGACGTCGATGCTTGGCGAGTGCACATCGAGGGCCTCGATGAGCTTCTGCGTGAGGTTTGCCGTCGTGTCCGCCGCTGAGACGAGCGTGAGGCGCAGGCCGCCCGAATCGGGGCGGTCGCGCTTGAGGTAGCGCATCGACGCGATAGCGTACTGGTCGTCGATGCCGAGGAGCTTTGCGATCGTCGACAGTTTCCGTTCGGCGAACATCTCCTTGCCATTGAGCGCGCGTCGGATGCGGTCGACGCTCGTGCCCGGCGGCGCATACCGAACCAGCACCTCCGCATTGCCCGAAACGCGTTTCCGTTCTATGTCGCTCACGCGCTCGAAGTAGTCGGGGCGGGAGTTGTACTCATCAAGAGCGGTTCCGTTTTCATAGAGCGCATACCAGGTTACGTCGCTATCGTGCACGGCCACCAGTAGTACGGCAGCCGATAGGGCTATCGAGACGTCTTTCGCCAGGGTGTCGGTGTCCTGCTGCTCGCCGGGATAGACCGACACCCACCGTTCGCCCGAAGTCGCCACATAGGCATCGCACAAGAGACGCGGCTTTAGCGCCACCGCGACCTCCTGCTCGGTCTTGCCGTAGACGTGTAAGTTGTCGATAAAGCGGCCCATCTCGCCTCCTAAATTGGTAATTCGAAGTTATCGCGTCGCCAGGTCCTCATAGTCGCCGGTCCACCGGACGGCGTTCCATGGGTCGGCCGAAGTTCCAAGGTATTGGTCGTCCGCGGTGATTACACTCCGCAGGAATCTCATATATCGCGCCTTAGCCACGATCGACGTCAGGTCCGCCAGGACCTCCGACACGGCGACGGGGTCGATGTCTCCCCAGCGGAGACCCTTCGGATCCCAAATATGGTTCGGGTCGGCCCAACCGGTTAGCCGAGGTCATCAGACGTCTGGCGGTCGACTCTTCCCGACGAAATCGGCAACCTGGTCTGCGACCCGGCGCGCGTCTTCGCGCTTGCGAAAATCGCCGATCCAGTGCACGACCACGCAATGGTTGTCAGGCATCTCCTGGAGGTTCACGCTCCATCCATACCAACCGCCGCGGTAGTGGAGCGTTACACGGGTGATCTCATCGAACGGCAGGTTTTTTCCGCTCCCGCTAATGTAGGCGACACCGCTGTCGCGCGACCGGACCATCCGCCATGGGCGCAAGCATCTGTTGAGAGCGGCGAGAACCATCACCAGAAGTACCGGAACGATGATCAGGAGAAAGTATTGCGGGGTTGTCGATAACTGTTGAAGCCAGGGCCAGTTGGTGAGGACGCCAACGAGAGGGGTGCCCATACACATAAGGATAAGAGCACATCCCAACATCTGAGGCCGGGGCAAGCAGCGATACAGCGCGTAGCGTACCGTGAGGCAGTCTCCATCACGCCGGAAGGATATTCCGTCGTACGCGTAACTCTCTTGTTCTCTCGGTGTATTCGACATCCTGTTCTAATCGTTTGCCCTTGATGGATCCTATCGTGACCGGCACACCGTGCATTGATAATACCATCCGGGGAAGCAGGCGTTGCCGCGGGTTGAGGAGAGATGACCCGCGATTCGAAAAGTCTCGATGGGGAGCGAGATCAGGCTGGGAGAGCAGCCGCTCGAATCGCAGGTCCTTTTTTTCTCCAGTTCACGTACATCGACGGCCATAGGAGCCTGCATGCCCGCATCTGGCCGCTCGCACGAGGGGAGTGCGCCGGCGTTAGGCATCGGCTGCCGGCCCGAATCCGTTCTTCTGGAAGCGGCCAACCACATACTGGTTGTGGGTAAGATGCGGAAGCGCCGCCTAGGCGCCGGTCCATGGCGGTAAGTCCTGTCACCGCACGTGTCTTACATAAGTATAATAGTGCGGTCGATGCGTGCCGTTACAGGGAAATGCGAGATCCGCTGAAAATATTTTTCGGGAGAGAGAAGAAGAACCAACCACCGCGATTATGCAGCCACACTGATCTGCGTACCGTATCGTCAGGCTGTCACCGTCCTGACGGACGGCTATTCCGTCGACCACGAAGGCCGAACTCTCGCGCTCTGTCATAGACATCGTATACCCGCAGTCCGGATCAAACACTAATACGGATAGACGCGAGGCACGCGCGCAACCGTGGATTTCGGACGCAGCTTGTCGACGATCCTTGTCAGTCCCACGGCCCCTGCGTTGCGTACGTCGAAGCACGGATCCTTGAGCGCCCTTTGGAGGTGCGGAATTGCCGCGAGATGGCGGGTCTTGCCGAGGCCAACCGCCGCCCAAAATCGAACTCGGTCGTCCGGGTCGGCGAACAGGACGGCGAGTCCGTCGACGGCTGCCGCGCCGCCGATGACTCCGATGGCGGAAGCTGCGGTGTAACCGATATTCTCAAGATACGTGGATGAGAAACGCAGCCTCACCTCAACCACCAAGGGGCGGTCGAGCAAGGTTCGTTCGAGGTCGGTATTGGGGCTTCGCGGGCGGCTGCGAACGGGACACACTGTGCCCAGCAGTGCTGGTATCGCCGATGGGTCGCCAATGTCACCCAGGGCCATGGCCGCCTTGTGGCACACTTTCTCGTCTTCGTCGTCGAGTGCACGAATCAGGCCTGGTATTGCCGCTTCGCGACCGAGTTCGCCGAGAGCAACCGCCGTGGTCCTCCGCATCTGGGCGTCGTCATCCGTCAGGGCCATCAGAGCCGCGGCCGGAACTTCCTCCGGCCTGATCCACCCGATGGCCCTGACTGCCCAATACCGCACCGATATGTCCTCATCCGAGAGCGCTGAGATGAGTGCCGGTAGGGCGGCCGCATCGCCGACCTTTCCCAGGGCCTTGGCCACGAAGGATCTCTGGCTGCAAGTCCGGCCGAGAGCCGCCACGAGGGCCGGGACAACGTCGCGATTTCCGATTTTATGGAGGCCGGTCGCAGCCGACTTGCGCACGAGTTCGTCCTCATCTTCGAGGGCGTCCGCCAGAGCGAGCATTGCTTCCGGAATGACCGGTGCCAGGTTAGGATGTACGAGCCACTGAGCAACGGTCAAGCGCACTGTGGGGTTGTCATCGCGGAGCGCTTCGAGGAGAACCGGGAAGGCTCGCGGCCCGATTTCCGCCAGGATCTCTGCCGGGCTCAAGCCGGTGCCATCGTATTCCCGGAGGGACTTCTCGAGAGCAGGAATCACGGCAGGATCGTGGATCTTGCCGAGGGCGCGCGCAGCCGTGGAGCGCCGATCGACATCACTCAGGCCGTCGACAAGAGCGGGAACGGCGCTGGCGTCTCCGATCTCCCCGAGGGCGCGGCAGGCTTGATGGTAGAAGCGCCTGTCGCCCATTGCCTCGATCAGCGGTCCCGCGGCGGCTGCGTCACCGATTTTTCCGAGTGCTTCGGCGATATGGTGACGTCCTGGCCGGTACGGATACTTGAACCAGGTGTGGTCACCGATCCAGTGCTCCGTGGACAGGGCTGCAATCAGTTCCGGAGGGGCCGCGGGCGGCTTGATGTCGCCAAGAGCGTCGGCCGCGTCCCTGCGCATGTTCAGATCCGGATCTCCAAGCGCTGCAACCAGCGCGGGAACGGCTCGATGATCCCCGATCGTGCCGAGATTCATTGCCGCGTGGCCGCGGAGACTGGAGGAATTGGGCCGGTCAGGAGAAGGGGGGACTTTCACCCGAGCGTCGTTGAACCTGGGATCCGTCAGGAGTTCCACCAGGCAGGGAACCGCGGGAGTGCCGATCTTGCCGAGCGCCGCCACGGCGGCGCCGGCCACGTAGGGCAGGTCGGCAAGAGCCTTTACGAGTGCCGGGATTGCACCGGCATCGCCGGTCGCGCCGAGCCCCACCGCCCCTGCGAAGCGGATGATGTCATACTCGTGGTGAAGGGCCTCGGCCAGCGGCGCCATCGCGGCGGGACCAAAACGGGCCAGAATCTCGGCGATTCCGTTCCGGATGGACTGTTCCGGCCTGCGTCGATTTTGCATGTTGCAATAGTCGGGATCACACTCGGGGTTCCATGGGCTGTAGACACGATGATCCTCGGTGAGAGTGCGCGTGTCGATGAGTGCGTTCACGAGCGCGGCAAAGAGAGGGGAATTGGCAGCGTCGTGCCACAAGTCGAGGTCGGGGCCGGCGATATCGCGAATTCCTGATACGGCCTGCGACCGCAGCCCGGATGTCGTGTCTTGCAGGAGTTCGATCAGTGTGGGAATGGCCGAAGTATCGCCAATCGAGCGCACGGCCGCCAACGCGGCGACCCGGACGCCCGCGTTCTCGTCAGTGAGCGCCTCGATCAGATCCGGCCCCACCAGCGTCCAAAAGTCAGGAGAGTCGTTTGGCGGAGAGTTTTGCTCAGCAAGCCGATTATCCATGGATTCCAGTTTCGTAGATTGATCAGGCGCATTCCTCTGAGATCATAGCGCGGATGTCTTTGAACAGGAGGAACGAGTGCATAGGGTGTGTTTGGGAAGGTATCATGCCATACCGCATATAGAATGCCTTTGCCTCTTCGTGCTGACTGCATGATGAGCTTGCAGAAGGACCGGCTCGCTGATATTCAAGTCACTGTTCCCAAACCGGCTTGAAGGCCAAGAGCTCCCGTAACTTCGGGATCTCACGTACGGGAGCATCAAGAAGCCGGTTGAACTCGTCCCACGCTTCTGAGCTAAGAACGAACCTCTCGATCGTCTCGTCCGGCACGGCGACGGCTTCTGTCGGTGCAGAAGTTTTCTCCAATAATAGTTGACGTGCGTATTGGTCGGTTGTGACCCCGGCCCGGATTGCCTCTGCCGCTAGTTTCGCCCCTGCCGCTGGAGGAAGATCAATCGTGAGTGTCATCTTGAAACCCCTGTCAAACTCGATATCGACGTCAATCGACAAAACCCGCAGGAACTTGAACCCTGATTTACGTCCCTTGCGAACGGACTGCGGAGGCAGACCGTGCTAAGATTCCAACGTGAATACAGGCAGATTATAGCCGAAAACGGCGATTTTCACAACGAGAGAGGACCTAACACGGGTACGTGCGTTGTAAGAACGGATGTGCGGCTTGGCCCGTGGATTTCCTTGCCATTTTGCGGGCCTGCGCGTCAGGTCTCATTTCGGACGGCTCCGGTATTCGAGGGACCTGGCAAGCAGGAAAACCGAAAACCCGCAGCCGGCGGCTGCGGGTTTGTATTCCAGTGCCCCCACAGGGACTCGAACCCCGGACACCCTGATTAAGAGTCAGGTGCTCTAACCAGCTGAGCTATGGAGGCGTATCTAGCCAGCACTCGGAGAACCGAGCTTCGATACTATACCCCGGAGCCCCGATGCTGTCAAGCCTGGCGGCCGAATTTTTCCAGGGACTGGCAGCCGCGATGGCGATGACCGGCCGATGAGAACCCCCCTCTACAATCGCGGTCAACCGAATGAACGCCCTGCACTCACCGTCCACCGTGAACCCGGAAATCCGCGCGGAGCGATGGGGACGCGCGATTGGGTATCATCGGGGGAGCTTGCCGACGCGTAATACGGAAATATCAACTTTGACATGGATTATTAAGCACAACGATGCTGCGGCCGCCGGCCCCGAGCGGCTGGGGGGTAAGGCGGGGGCGCTGGCGGCGCTCAAACGGGCGCATCTGCCGATCCCGGAGTGGATCGCGCTGTCCCCGAGCGCCTTCACGGACAGCCTCACCCAGGGGCAGCGGGCGACCCTGGCGCGAGCTGCCGATGGGGCCGCGCTGACAGCCCTGATGCAGCGGGTCCGGCCGAGCGCCGCGGTTATCGAGGAGATCGAGGCGGCCCTGGCCGCGCTCTGTCCCGGCGGAGAGCGCGTGGCGGTACGCTCGTCGGCACTCGACGAGGACGGCGCCCAGCACTCCTTCGCCGGCCAGTTGGACAGCTTTCTTTTCGTCCTGCCGGAGGACGTGCCGGACAGGGTCGTCGCCGTGTGGCGCTCTGGCTTCAGCGACCGAATCCTCGCTTATCGACGGGAACACGGCCTATCCCCCATGCCCAGCCCGCCCGCCGTGCTGATCCAGCGCATGGCGAAGGCCGACGCGTCCGGGGTCGCGTTCAGTGTCGACCCCGTCACCGGGGATCAGGCGATCGCGGTAGTCGCCGCGGTCTACGGAATCGGGACGGCCCTGGTCTCGGGAGAGTCCGACGCCGACACCTACAGTGTCGACCGTGAGGGTACGATCGTACGGCGCTCGGTGGCGCACAAGACGTCGGCGCATCACTTCGATTCTGAGGGAGAATCCGGCGTCCGGACCGTCCCCATCCCCGAAGTGCTGGCCGACCGGCCGGCAATTACCGACGACCAGGTGCAGGAAATCGCCTGGCTGGCGCGTACCGCGGCCCGCCGGTTCGGACGTCCGCAGGACATCGAGTGGGCGGTCGAGAAGGGAACCGTTTATCTGCTGCAGTCCCGGCCAATTACGTCCCTCGCCGGGATGGTCGACCCGAACGCGGCGCTGGCGCTCTGGGACAACAGCAATATCGCCGAAAGCTACAGCGGCATCACCACGCCCCTGACGTTTTCCTTTGCAAGGCGCGCCTACGAGGAGGTTTACCGCCAGTTCCTCCGCATCCTGAGCGTTCCCGAAGACGCGATAGCGGACAACGACGAGACCCTCAAGCGCATGCTTGGCCTGATTCGCGGGCGAATCTACTACAACCTGGGCAACTGGTACCGGGTGCTCGCGCTGTTGCCGGGCTACACCTTGAACCGCGAGTTCATGGAGCAGATGATGGGGGTTAGGGAGCCGATACCCGACGGCCTCCTTCCGAAGCGCCCTCCCGCGGCGGGCCTGGACCGACTGCGCGACGCAGCGCGTCTGACCGGAATGGTCGTTGGCCTGTGGATGAGCCACCGCCGCCTTCCCGCAAGCATCAAGGCATTCCACGCCCGGCTCGACGACGCGCTGGCCGAAGGCCCGATCAAGCTGCCCGACATGCGGGCCGACGAGCTTGCGGCCGAGTATCGCAAGCTGGAACGCCGGCTGCTGACATCGTGGGACGCGCCTCTGGTCAACGACTTTTTCGCAATGATTGCCTATGGCCTGCTCGGGCGGCTTCTCGATCAGTGGTGCGCCGGCAAGGCGGACGGTCTTCGGAACGACCTGCTCAGCGGGCAAAGCGGGATCATCAGCGCCGAGCCGGCCCGGCTTGTGCGGGAACTGGGGGAGATCGCCCGGGAAGACCCGAAATTCGTCGACATCCTCCAGCATGGCACGCTGGATCAGATCCTGGATTCTCTCGGAGACCAGCGGGACTTCCAGTCGAAATATGACGCCTATTTGGCGAAGTTCGGCGACCGGTGCATCAGCGAGCTGAAGCTGGAAAGCCTCACCCTGGAAGATAACCCGTTGCCCCTCCTGCGGTCCGCCGGCCAGTTTGCCGGCCGAGAGAAGGCGGAAAAGGCGCCCGCGGCGGACAGAAGCATTGCGGTGAAGGCGGAGGAGCGAGTGCGAAAGCTCCTCGAACGCCAGCCTGTTCGCGAGTATCTTTACGACATCGTGCTGCGCGGCGCGCAGGGCCGAATCCGCGATCGGGAGAACCTGCGGTTTGAGCGGACTCGCCTGTTTGGCCGCGTGCGCCGGATCTTCCTGGAAATCGGACGGCGGTTCGCGGCGGCCGAACTCCTCGCGGAGCCACGGGATGTCTTCTATCTCGAGGTCGGCGAAGTGCTCGGGTTCATCGAGGGAACCGCGACCTCCACGGATTTCAAGGGGCTGGTCTCGCTGCGCCGGGCGGAGTATCTTCGATACGAGTCGATGCCGGCCCCGAGCGACCGGTTCGAGACTCGCGGGATGGTGTCCTACGGCAATACATACCGCCCCGCGAGGAAGGACGGCAAGCTCGACTCGGGCGCCACGGCGGCTGCCCCGGGCGGGCGCGGCGACAGCGGCAAGCGGCTGACGGGGATTGGCTGCAGCCCGGGGGTCGTATGCGGCCCCATCCGCAAAATGCCGTGCTTCGTTCCGGCGAGATCCTTGTCGCCGAGCGCACCGACCCGGGCTGGATCATGTTGTTCGCCGCCGCGTCGGGCCTGCTTGTCGAGCGCGGCAGCCTCCTCTCGCATTCGGCCATCGTCTCGCGCGAGATGGGCATCCCCGGTATTGTCGGGCTCGCCGGAGTTACCGGCTGGCTCACCGACGGCGAGTGGGTGGAACTCGACGGCACATCCGGTACCGTGCGTAAAATCGCGCCGGACGAGCCTCCGCGCATCCGGCGGTCGGGTGCGGAGGGGCGGGGCGATACCGGTGGCAAGGAATCCCATCCGGAGGCGCTGCCATCCGGGAAAGACCGGGTTGCCGGTTGCTCTAAATCTTCTTGGAAGCGAGGGAACGATACATTACTACACGTTTGCTTCAAGAAACGAGAGTGTCGACGATATTCGGATGAAGGTTCAAGATGTGATCCAGAGAGCTGGCAGAACTGTGCGTTCATTCAGTTTCGCGGACGTTATACGGGAAATTGCTCCGGGAAGGGTACACGTTGCGATGGACGTTCTAATCCGGTGATTTAATTATAAACCGTCAGTCGTATCCTTACAGAAGTGTTAGGTGATCGTAATGCTCTTACTAGTTTTCTGTCGATGTCCCGCGCAGCTTTATCTGCTGCTATGATCAAGGTTCTATCTGTAACATGTGATGACTTTCTGGCTACAATGTCATCTCGATGACTTAGGGTAAACGACGAACTTCCTCTGCCCTGCACAATCTCCACGATTTCCCCCGCGTTGATCTCCAGAATAATTTTCGCATTGTCGTCTGCACAAAGTACCCTGAATCTTTCGGATAGCTCCGCGAGACCCTTAGTGGCTCCCACAGCAATTATGCAGTCCCCATTCTTGGTGAGGTTGTTTTCTTTTGTTATCTCCAGAGTAGTCGCATGTTTCGCTGTGATGTTGGCATGTCCTCGCGCAGAAAATTCTTCTACAGCCATCATTCGCAATCTCTATCTAAAGTATGAGTCAAGTGTATTTTTTGAAGTCGAGGACGTTGACCCCATCTTTGAAACTGCTTTGTGAATACGTTCCGGGGAAAAATCTCGTTCTCTGCATAGAAAGTCAACTACTTTTTCTTCGTTCGGTTTTGACCATTTTAGTGAATAGTCTGAGGTTACGTTGGGATGAAGAAATATTCGGCGTATTTGCTCAATGTCGAATAAGATTTCGATGTCCGGGTGTTTCTGAATGGTTTTCTCGATGCTTCCGTTTTCCTGGATAAGTCTTAGAGCGGTCTTAGGGCCTATCCCTTTGATGCCGTCAGGGTTGAAGTCTGTGCCAATTAATATGCCGACATCAACCAGCTGTTCCCTGGTTAGAGACATGTCTTTCAGGACGATTGGTAATTCGATGAGTTTCGGTTCGACTTCGACGTAAGCATCTCTGCGCGGAAGCTTTCTGCGTCCTGTAATCGCGAGGTTCTTTACCATGCGCGGAGCGCCAAAGAGCAAAGAATCATGGTCTTGTGATGCTACTCCCCAAACATCTCCTTTGGCAGCCATATAAGCTGCCTGGGACTCTCCTTCGGACGGGGCCTGTAGCCAAGAGATGCCTAGCGCATCCAGAAGTGTCTTTGCGTCAGTGACCATTGGGTCTTTAACTTGTGAAGTTGCTTGCGCATAGGTCCGAGCATCTTCGATTCTTCCTTCCTGGATTGCTCGTTCATAACGAGCCTTCGCTTCCAATTTTACTTCACGTCTCTTGAGAATCTCTCGTTGTTTCAGTTCTGGCGGCTTTCCGTCGAAGACGAAGGTTACTTTGATTCCTTTTTCCGTTAGGTTTGCGGTCCGGTAAAGGATTCCACTCAAATGGCTGGTTATCCTACCACTATGATCCTTGAGGGGCGTGCCATCCGGTTGCCGGATTATTGCTAGGAATTGATACAATGCATTGTAGGCGTCGACCGCAAGAATCTTACCTGACATTTGTTCTAGAGTGATCGATTGTTCAGTAACCACGTCAGCGAGATCTACTCCCACATTTCGAGCCTCGCAACGTATGGATTAGAAATGTTGTCTAAAACTTCATTCTATCAGAGCTTGCCGATGGAATTGACTCTGATCTCGACAAGCTCGCCGTGGACGTAGGTCTTCACTATGCACCATTCTCCGTGCACAAAATGTTGTTCTATCCTCGAACTATTACGAATCTCATGGTCCAGTCGCACAAATCGGCACCGTTCGCATCTGCTAATGTCGCAACAGATTAGCAATTTAACATGTTACGAGGCAACATTGTATGTTGCAGTATCAGATGTAACCGCACATTCATGATCTTTTTTCATGTATCCGCGAAGGCTTCATTGATTGTGCCGGGAGTTTCAGAATTATTTTGCGCTTCTTCGTTCAATGGCGGTTCCTGGGCTATCGCATACGATTCTGAGAGAGCCCTAGAGGCGAACAAGTTTACTAGTGTGTTGGTGCTGGCTTCTCCGCTTAGGCGGCCCATTCTGCCCTTCAGATGGCGCCATTTTAGCTTGGTTCTGCCGCTTTTGGAATTGTAAATTATTCCTAGAACGTTTGAGACACGAGCAAATCTAACCTCTCTAATTTGTTGAACCGTTACCTTGTCTTCAGCCTCGACGTACATAGTACCATTATCGGACGAGCGCTCAGGGTAAATGGTTTCATCATCGTCGAGTTCTCTTGGGATATACGTTTGACAGGTACTCATTATCATGAATCGCCTGAAATCGCCCAAGTCACATACAGAGTCTATGTTGACCATGCTAGCTCAACTGAAGATATGATCGCTTCAACATGCGGGCCTGCTGTTTGAATCTGTCGGTTAAACGAGTTTGCGGTTTTGTTGCGAGAAGCAAACAGTTTATTACCTCCGCGGTGAGCGACTGGCCGTTCAACGTGTGTGCGATGAGTTCAATGTTTGTTGCTGGAAATGAACGAATTATCCGCATGCCGGGTTGTTCTTGGTGTGCCAGAACTATTCTTCCAGGTGAAGGAGCAGTCAAGTTCTCTTGCCACAGTTGTGGAGAAGCTACACTCTGGCGTTGCGAGAAATGTAGGATGTTCGCTCGACCATATCGCTGCGTGAAGTGTGGGCAATCTGGTCCATAGGAGTAGCTAGGATCGTCAAGAAAATGGC
>JBKQWH010000025.1:0-6363 GCA_052139635.1 Capsulimonadaceae bacterium | reverse complement strand
CAGCGCTTGCCGAACGGGTTTGAGATAGTATACGCCGAACCAAGTTGGTTGGTCAACACGTTGAAAAACGATACCTCTTTTGGGGAAGTTTCTTGGAACTCGATTCGATTTCGCATCGTGCCGGGGTAAAATAGTTTGTGAAAGATCGCACAATGTCCGGCCGGCCGGGGGAGGCGCATCGGACATGCGGAGAAGCCATGAGCGTACGATTGATGGAAGCGGCCGGCTTGACCGGCCTGTACGATAAGGTGACGGAGGGGCGGCGCCTCGACGCGGCCGACGCGCTCGCGCTGTACGAGAACAAGAACCTCAATGCCGTCGGCGCGCTGGCCAACATCGTGCGCGAGCGCATGAACGGAAACGTCACCTACTACGTCCGCAACCAGCACATCAACTACACCAATGTCTGCAACAAGGGCTGCAAGTTCTGCTCGTTTTACGCCCAGAAGGGCGGGCCAGACCCCTACACGATGAGCATCGACGATGTCCGGCGCCGCCTTCGGATGCACCTTGACGTCCCCATCAAGGAAGTCCACATGGTGGCCGGGATCAACCCGAAGCTGCCGTACTCGTACTACCTGGACCTCCTGCGCGCGGTCAAGCAAGAACGGCCCGGCGTGCACATCAAGGCGTTCACGTGTGTGGAGATCGCCGAGATCTGGCGACAGGCGGACAAGCCGCTCGACGACGTTTTCGCCGACTTGAAGGACGCCGGCCTCGACAGCCTGCCGGGGGGCGGCATCGAGATCCTGAGCGACCGCGTCCACATGGAGCTCTTCAACCGCAAGATCGACGGCGACCAGTGGATGGATATCTCCCGCGGCGCCGCGCGGGCCGGGATCACCCAGTACGCGACCATGCTCTACGGCCACATCGAGACCGTCCCCGAGCGTGTGGAGCACCTGATCCGGATGCGCGAGCTGCAGGACGAGACGGGGCACTTTGTCACATTCACGCCGCTGTCCTTCCATCCGGAGGGCACCGAGCTTGCCGGCCTGCCGCACCCGACCGGCGACGGAGACCTGCGCAACATCGCCATCTCGCGGCTGGTGCTGGACAATTTCCAGCACGTGAAGACCTTCTGGATCATGAACACGCCGCAGGTCTCGCAGGTGGCCCAGTGGTACGGCGCCGACGACCTCGACGGGACCATCCACGAGTACGAGATCACCTATCGCGACGGCGAACAGGGCAACAAGAACCAGGTGCTGACCCGCCCGCAGTTGGTCGACCTGATTGTCGAGGCCGGCCGGACCCCGGTCGAGCGCGACAGCTTCTACAACGCGGTCTCGGCCGACGAGATCGACGATCCTGTCCGCCGGTCGCGTAACGTGGTCCCGTTAGCGATGGCGGGGTAGGGGATTGGCCGCACACCAGGGCTGTCAGCGGTTGACATTGGGCAAACGTTTCTGACATAATCGGCTTAGTTGAACAGAGAGGTCACAGTTCGAACCATGCAAGACGCGCTTTCACAAGCCGGCTCCTCCGCGGTTCCCTCGTCCTTATACACCGTGAATCAGTTCTTGCCGCTGCTGGTGCTGCTCATATTCGGGGTTCTCCTGGCACTGGTCCTGGTTGGTCTTTCGTGGATATTGGGACCGAAGAAGCCCTCGGCCGATAAGCTCGGCCCTTATGAGTGCGGCGTTACCCCGGTCGGATCGGCCCGTGAGCGGTTCCCGGTCAAGTTCTACCTGATCGCGATGCTCTTTATCGTCTTCGATATCGAGACGGTGTTTTTGTATCCCTGGGCGGTCATCTATACGCGGGTGCCGCATGCCATGCAGTTGTTCGAGCTCGCGGAGATGATCGTTTTCGTGGTCATTCTTTTTGTCGGGTATCTCTATGTGTGGAAGAAGGGGGCGTTCGAATGGGAGTAGAGCAGAACCTGGGCGTCATGACCGCATCGGTCAACCAGTTCGTCAACTGGGCTCGAAGCAACTCGGTCTGGCCCGCTACGTTTGGCCTGGCCTGCTGCGCCATCGAGATGATGGCATCGACCAACTCCCGCTATGACCTGTCCCGATTTGGCAGCGAGGCCTTTCGCGCCTCGCCGCGGCAGGCGGACTTGATGATCGTGGCCGGGAGGGTCTCCAAGAAGATGGCGCCGGTCCTGCGGCGGATTTACGACCAGATGCCCGAGCCCAAGTACGTGATCTCGATGGGCGACTGCGCCTCGAGCGGGGGCGTGTTCAACAACTACGCGATATTGCAGGGGGTCGATCAGATCGTCCCGGTCGACCTGTACGTTCCCGGCTGCCCGCCGAACCCGGACGCGCTGATTTACGCGATTAGAGAGTTGCAGAAGAAGATCCGGCTCGAACATTTCAGCGACCGGCGGTGAGAGAGAACCATGGTTGATTTTGACGTACGACTGGGACTGACCCCGACCGATCTGCACCTGCGCGAGATTCAGGTGCACCGGCCGGCGGAGTTTGTGGAGCTGAATCCGGAAGAGTGCCCGGAACTGCGGTTGATTCAGCAGCAGTTCCCGGACGCAGTGATCTCGACACGGCTGTTCCGGGGCGAGAAGACGATAGTCGTCACGCGTGACAATATCATCGGAATCTGCACCCTCCTGCGCGACGCACCGGAGACGAATTACAACTACCTCTCCGATATCACCTGCGTCGACCGCCTGAAGTTTATGGCCGAAGGGGAGGGGCGCTTCGAGGTCGTCTACAATCTCTACTCGATGGTCACATTCGCGCGCGTCCGAATCAAGGCCCGCGTGCCTGCGGAGAACCCGCGAATCGACACGGTCGAGTCGGTCTGGCCCTGCGCGAACTGGTGCGAGCGCGAGGTGTACGACATGTTCGGGATTGTGTTCAATAAACACTCCGATCTTCGCCGCATCCTCATGCCGGACGATTGGACGGGCCACCCGCTGCGCAAGGACTACCCGATCGGCGGCGAAGAGGTCGAGTTCACATATAATGTCCGGGGACGGTGACGCGAAGGAATGAGCGGTTAAGACCCGGGACGTGGCGCAGGATGACGGAGAAAGTATGACAACAATCGAGCGCGAACCTAAGCAGCGGGCTGCGCTGCCGGATCTGGGGCCGGGTGTCGACATCGAGCGGCTGGAAGGCTCGTTTGAAGACAGCGAGATCATGGTCGTCAACATGGGCCCGCAGCACCCGTCGACGCATGGCGTCCTGCGGCTGGTGGTGGAGCTGAACGGCGAGAACATCGTGAGCGCGGTGCCGCACATCGGCTATCTCCACACGGGCCTCGAGAAGTCCATGGAGGCGCTCAGCTATTACAAGGCGCTCACCGTCACGGATCGCGAGGATTACCTCTCGAACTTGATGAACAACCTGGCCTATTCGCTCGCGGTCGAGAAGCTGATGGGTGTCGAGGCTCCTCCGCGCGCCCAGCGCCTTCGCGTGATCCTCAACGAGCTCGAGCGGATCGCGTCGCACCTGCTGTGGTTCGGAACACACGCCCTCGATATCGGGGCGATGACGCTCTACTTCTACACCTGGCGCGAACGGGACCAGATCCTCGACATGAAGGAGCAGCTCTCCGGTGTCCGCATGATGACATCGTGGATCTGCCCCGGCGGACTGCGCGGCGACGCGCCCGAGGGGTGGTTCCATAAGGTCAACAAGTTCGTGGACGCATTCCCGGCGCACCTGGACGAATATAATCGGCTGGTGTCCAAGAACCCGATCTGGGTCAAGCGGCTCTCCGGGGTCGGTGTGATCTCGGCCGAGGACGCTGTTCGGTGGGGCATGAGCGGGCCTTCGCTGCGCGGCTCGGGCGTGGCCTGGGACATCCGAAAGGCCAATCCGTACTGTGGTTATGAGCAGTTCGACTTCGACATTCCGGTTGGCAAGAACGGCGACGTCTACGATCGATTCCTTTGCCGGATGGAAGAGATGAATCAAAGCCATCGAATCCTCGTCCAGGCGCTCAAGGACGTCCCCGACGGCCCCGTGATGACCGGCGACCGAAAGATGGCGCCGCCGCCGCGAGCGGAGCTGGACACGTCGATGGAGAGCCTCATCCATCACTTCAAGCTGTACACCGAAGGGTATCGTCCTCCCATCGGCGAGGCCTACGCGGCTGTCGAGAGCGGCCGGGGCGAAAAGGGCTACTACATTTACAGTGATGGCGGGAATATGCCGTATCGCGTGAAGATCAAGGGGCCCAGCTTTAACAATTTGCAGGCGCTGCCGCAGATGATCAAGGGCCTGATGATCGCCGACGTCGTCGCCGCCATCGGCTCCATCGACATCGTGCTGGGAGACATCGACCACTGAGCCGCATCATACGGCGCGAGTGCATGACATTATGTTAACTGAAGACTCGAAGAAGAAGATCGACGCGCTTCTGCCGCGGTATCCGACCAAGCAGGCCGCCCTGCTGCCGGCACTGTATATCGCGCAGGCGCAGAACGACGGATGGCTGCCGCGCGAGGCGATGAAGGACGTCGCCCTGCACCTCGGGCTGACGCCGGCGTATGTCGAGGGTGTGGCCACGTTCTACACGATGTATAACAAACGCCCGGTGGGCAAGCACCATGTCGAGGTCTGCCACAACATCGTCTGCATGGTGCGCGGGAGCGACGAGCTTATTGAGCACATCGGCAAGAAGCTGGGTGTCGAGCAGGGCGAGACGACTGCGGACGGAAAGTTTACGCTCGCCGCCGCCGAGTGCCTCGGGGCCTGCGCGAACGCGCCGTGCATGATGGTGGGCGAGACCTACTATGAGGATCTGACTCCGGAAAAGGTAGATCGAATTCTGGACGAACTGGCCAGAGCTTAGGCGCCAGTCCGCGACGATTGCCGGAAGGTTGAACGAGAACGATGCCAACGGAAAACCCACTGTTCCTGACCAAATACTGGGATGTGCCCGGATACGACAACATCGACGTCTACATGAAGCACGGCGGGTACGACGCCGCGCGCAAGGCGCTGTCGATGGACCAGGAAGCCATTATCAATGAGGTGAAGACGGCAGGCATGCGCGGTCGTGGCAGGGCCGGGTTCCCGACCTTCATCAAGTGGAACGCCTTCCCGAAGAACTGGGACAAGCCGCATTACCTGGTGATCAACGCCGACGAGGGTGAGCCCGGGACAGCGAAAGATCGCGACCTGATGAACAAGATGCCGCACATGCTTGTCGAGGGCTGCATCATCGCGTCGTGGGCCATCCGCGCGAAGACTTGCTATATCTACATTCGTGGCGAGTATATGCAGCCCGCGAAGCAGACTCAGAAGGCCATCGATCAGGCCTACGCGCAGGGCTTCCTCGGCAAGAGTATCTTCGGCACCGACTATGACCTCGATATCTATGTCCACATGGGCGCCGGGTCGTATGAGTGCGGCGAGGAATCGGCGCTGATGTCGTCGCTGATGGGCGAGCGTGGCATGCCGCGGCACAAGCCGCCGTCCGCGCCGCTCCCGATGATCAGCGGCATATGGGATTGCCCGACAGTCGTCAACAATGTCGAGACCGTCGCCGCGGTCGTGCCGATCATCAATGTTGGCGGCGCCGAGTATTCCAAGTATGGCACCGGCACGCCGGGGCAGGGCCCCGCAAGCCGCGGGACCAAGCTGATCACGCTGAGCGGCCACGTCAACAAGCCGGGCAACTACGAGATCGTCTTCGGAATGACCTGCCGCGAGATCATCTACGACCTGGGCGGGGGCATTCCGAACGGGCGCAAGCTCAAGTTTTTCATCCCGGGAGGCTCGTCGACGCCGCTTCTGACCGAGGAGCATCTCGACGTTCCCTACGACTATGAGGCTCTCGGCAAGGCCGGCTCATTGCTCGGCTCGGGCGCGTTGATCGTGTACGACGACACCGTCAGCGTCCCGGCCGTCATGACCCGCCTGATGGAGTTCTACGCACATGAGTCGTGCGGCAAGTGCACGCCGTGCCGCGAGGGAACGAACTGGCTGATGAAGATCCACCAGCGTCTGATGGCCGGCGGCGGGCGGTACGAGGATATCGACCTGCTCCTGGAGATATCCGCCAACATCTTTGGCCGGTCGTTCTGTGCGCTCGGCGATGCCGCCGCGATGCCCATCGCCGGATTCTTCACCGGCAAGGGCGCCATCTACTACTTCCGCAACGAATACGAGGAACTCGTCCGCAACGGAGCAGTTGGCAAGCGCGGCGGATTCGCACCGCTGCCGATGGCCGCCGGTAAGTAGGAAGTAGGAAATGGGAGTTAGGAAGTACCAGGACAGGACAGTCGGACGGGTTCGAAATAGCAGGCAGGATAGGTCGGGGTGCTCTGCAACTGTGATCGGGTAGAATCACAATGTCTGAAGGTGTGGCTAGCCCGCATTATTCATGTCCTATCGTGGGACAGGCGTCACTGCCTGTCATCTGAGATATTCGTGAATAATC
>JBKQWH010000024.1:0-3907 GCA_052139635.1 Capsulimonadaceae bacterium | reverse complement strand
TCGGACCAGTTCGGCAACCATCTGTCGACCGTCCCCGGTTGGAAGATCCTCCCGATCCCCGTCGGCACCCTGACGGTCACCGGCGCCACCGCCATCTACCGCGCGGCCTCATCGCCGCTGGGTACGTACTCGATCGAGGCGTATCTGGGATCTGTCAACGGGCACGTCAGCGTGACCGTGCAGTGATGGACTGTATGGACGCGATGGACGCGATGGACGAAGTGGACGGTGTGGACAGGGGAGAGGCCGGCGGCGAATCGGCCCACGAATGAATTCGTGGGCTGCCGGGGGTGAACGTCCTACGGACGACCGGTTATCGACCGCGTTACCGGTCTAACGCAGGCGGTTGCGCCTGCGATGGCCCTGGGGACAGCTCTGTTACCCACGAATGAATTCGTGGGCTGCCAGGGGTGAACGTTCACGGACGAATGAGAGATGGGCCCCGCCGGCGTCGATGCGGGCGGGGAAGGAGCGGACCGCCAGTGTTGCGGCGGCGGCTTACAAAATCCTCGCACATTATGGCGACAAAGTGCGGCGTTGGGGCGCGTGCGGCGAACTTGGGAACGGGACAACGACCAACAGGGATGTCCCTGTCGAAGTCGCCGGCCTCAGCGGGGTCGTGGCGATCGCGGCCGGCGAGTACCACAGCCTGGCCCTGGGCGCGAACGGCACGGTCTGGGCCTGGGGCGACGGGGTCGACGGCCAGCTTGGCGACGGGCTCATGGTCGACAGCGACATCCCGGATGCAAACCACTGGCCGGGCGCCAGTATCCTCGAAACGGCCGATTTCTTCTCATTCCCTTGACAGCACGTGGTTCCTTGGGGAACAATGCTAATATCCGACTAATCTAGTCGGAGATTAAATTAGTCGGAGATAAAAATGAAGAAGCTTAGCCGTCGTACGTCGGGGGTGTCTGCATTCACCCTTATTGAATTACTAGTTGTTATAGCGATTATAGCTATTCTCTCCGCGATCCTTCTTCCTGCCTTCGCCGTTGCTAAGGAAGACGCCCACCAAACGCAGTGCGCCAGTAACATGAGGCAGATCGCGCTGGGAATCGTCATGTACGCGCAGGACTATGACGGAGTTCTGCCCATCACCATGGATATCAAGTCAAACGACTCCACCGTCGCCCACATGTGGTTTACCGGGCTTGCGCCGTATGTCCGTGATTACCAGGTGTTCTATTGCCCGTCGGACCCGGACAGAAAGTCCGATCCCTCGATTTGGGGTAGCTATGAAATGAATGGAATGCTTACGGCGGGAAGTCGGCCCATGGACCTCGCTGCCAGGCCGTCCGAGACGATCCTCATGGCCGAACGCGCCGCAAACTGGAAGAACTTGCCCGGCAACAATGAAGCCGTTTACACGAGCGACTATTACGATTACTGTCTTGATACGTGGCTGCCCGACGGCAACTGGAGGCTTGGTAACGCCGGCAATCCCACGCTGCCTCACCCGGACGGTACTGGTGGATGGGAAACTCGTCTCGACGCCACGATTCACGATGGGGGTGCGAACTACGCCTTTCTCGACGGCCATTCGAAGTGGATGCATTGGGCACAGACGTACACGTCCCAGACCGACAATATGTGGGATCTCCACTGACCGATCGGGCGAAGGCGGATGTCGTCGTTTAGCCGCGGTTTCAACAGCCGAACGACGCACAAGCAAACGCGGCTCCTCCTGAGCGGAAGAGCCGCGTGAATCCGCATCTTATCGTGGGACAGGCGTCCCTGCCTGTCCTCCAACCCTCGTTATCGCTTCGGCCGGAACCGGGCGCGCGGGGCCTCGTCGTCGTCAAAGGTGACCGGCTGGGCGGCCACGGCCGCCGGGCTGCTTCGGTCGGGGTCACGTGAGCCCTCGACGGGGCGCGGGCCTCGATCGCCGCCGCGGTCCCCACCGCGTCCACGGTCACGGTCCGGGCCGCTGCGTCCACGGTCCCGGTCTCGTCCACCGCCGCCGCCACCCGGACGCGGCGGGCGGCCGGGTTCCGGGTTTTCCGGGTCGAAGGGCTGGTCAAGGCCGCGGGCTGTCAGGTTGACACGCCCCTGTCCGTCGATCTCGGTGACACGGACGCGGATCTTGTCGCCCAGTTTCACGACATCTTCGGGCTTGCCAACCCGTTCATCCGAGTCGGTGAGTTGCGAGACGTGAACCAGGCCGTCCTTGCCGGGCATGATCTCGACAAACGCGCCGAACTGGAGGAACCGAACGACCGTGCCCTCGAAGATGTCGCCGGGCCTGAGCGTGCGGGTCATATCCTCGATCATCTTGCGGGCCATTTCGCCGCCGGCGCTGTCGACCGAGGCGATATAGACAGTGCCGTCCTGCTCGATGTCCACCTTCGCCCCGGTTTCCGCGGTGATTTTCTTGATCATCTTGCCGCCCGGCCCGATAACGGAGCCAATTTGCTCCGGGTCGATCTGGATGGTGAAGATGCGTGGTGCGAATGCTGAGAGGTTCTCGCGCGGGGCGGCTATGGCTTCGGTAATTTTGCCGAGGATAAAGAGTCGCGCTTCACGAGCCTGCTCGAAGGCCTGCACGAAGACCTGACGCGGCACGCCGCCGATTTTGGTGTCGAGTTGGAGGGCGGTTATCCCTTCCGCGGTGCCGGCGACCTTGAAGTCCATGTCGCCGGAAAAGTCCTCCATGCCCTGGATGTCGGTCAACACAGCGTACTTGCGGCCCTCGCCGTTTTCGCCGCTGCCTTCGGGGCCCTCGATGAGACCCATGGCGATGCCGGCGACCGGGGCCTTGATCGGCACACCGGCGTCCATCAGGGCGAGGGTGCTGCCGCAGGTCGAACCCATCGAGGTCGAACCGTTCGATTCGAGAACCTCGGACGTCAGCAGCATCGTATAGGGGAACTTCTCGCGGGTGGGGATCACGGCCCGGAGAGCGCGCTCGGCGAGGGCTCCGTGGCCGATCTCGCGGCGGCCCGGTCCGCGCATCGGGCGCGCCTCCCCGACCGAGTAGGGCGGGAAGTTGTAGAAGTGCATGTAATGCTTTTCCGAATCCTCCTCGAGCGTGTCGACGATCTGGGCATCGTCGCCGGACCCGAGCACGAGGGTGGTGAGCACCTGCGTCTGGCCGCGTGTGAAGAGCCCCGTTCCGTGGACGCGCGGAAGGAGGCCGACTTCGCAGGATATCTGACGGATATCGGTGGTTCCGCGGCCGTCGGGGCGTTTGCCCTCGGTGAGGATCAGATCGCGGAGCTGCTCCTTGACAACCTTGTCGGCCACTTCCTTCAGGTCGGCAATATGGTCGGGGAACTGGTCCTTGAGCGCCAAAACGACGTCGTCGATGAGGAGAGTCAGCCCGGCCTCGCGGGACGCCTTGTCGGGGTCCTGCAGACCCGCGCGGAGTGTCGCGGAGAACCGTTCCCTCACCACGGCGAGGATCTCCTCGTTGGTGTGATGGACAGGGACGTCGGTCTTCACGACTCCGACCATGGCAGCCAGTTGAAGCTGCAGATCGATCAACTTGCGCGCGGCCTCCTGGGCGAAGTCCATTGCCGCGAGCATGGTTTCCTCGGACACCTCCGATGCACCCGCTTCCACCATCGCGATTGCGTCCCGCGTGGCAGCGACAATCAGGTCGAGGGGGCTTGTCTGCTGCTGCTCGTAAGTGGGGTTGAGGATAAAGCCGCCGTCTTCGTTCAGGCCGACCCGGACACATCCGATGGGACCGTTAAACGGGATATTGGAGACAGTAAGGGCCGCGGAGGCCGCGGTGACTGCCATAACGTCCGGCGGGAATTCCGGCTGATAGGACAGCGGCATCGCGATGACCTGCACCTCGTTGCGCATTCCGTAGGGGAAGAGGGGCCGCAGAGGCCGGTCGATCAATCGGGAAACGAGGGTGGCCTTTTCGCCAGGCCGTCCGCCGCGCTTTATGAATCCG
>JBKQWH010000023.1:0-7883 GCA_052139635.1 Capsulimonadaceae bacterium | reverse complement strand
ACATATTCACCGCCCATACATTTTGTCTGGAGGATAAACGCCTGTGGAGCGCATTACAACGTGCCGGGGCACTATCCGCGTCTCAGCGAGGGCGTGTTGTCGGATGCCTGATTCTTCTCGCCTTGATCGGGACCGTAATCCACATTTCCGTATCACTTCCCATTGACTACGTCTTTCAGTCCGTGCTCAAGTTTGTACCGGGATCGCAAGCCGCATTCGGGGCAGCCGGCGTCAACTCCACGACGTGGCGTGATGTCATTGGCATCGATGTGTCGTCGGGAATATCGGGCATTATTGTCGTGCCGTACGCCGTATGTGTCCTGACGGTACTCTATTATGATGTGCGTGTCCGGCAGGAGGCGTTCGATATCGATCTTCTGGCAGAGGATCTCGGATATGCTCCGCTGGTCTGGGATGGGACATTTCTGCCTCCGGTGTCTATGGTAAATGTTGTGCCGAAGGCGCGGCCTGCTCCGGTCTTGCGCGGACGGAATACTCCGCAGCGAGGTCAACCCCCAAACCTGCCGCCAGGCTACGGACAGCCCCCTTCGCCCGGGTATTACCCGCCCGGTTACCCGCCGAACGCCGCTCCTCCCGGATTCGCGCCACGGGGATACGCGCCGAGTATTCCTCCGGCGGGATACGGGCAGCCGGCGCCGCCCGCTCCGGGATACGATGCTTCGCCCGGGTATGGGCAACCTGCTTCTTCCGCGGCCGGCGCTGAGACGGGGCGGGTACCGGATAGCCTGGCGGGTACGCAGCCGGACGCACCGGACCCACAAGCGGTGTCGACCGACAGCGGTCAGGGAGGTCTCTCATGAGACATCTGCGACCTGCGCTCCTCCCCGTCGCCGTCGTGCTTCTTCTGGCGTTCGGGCCAATCGCCGGCTTCGGAGGTTCGCCAACGGTCGTCAGCATCGCCCGATACGATTCGGCGCTCGGTCGAGTGCAAGCGGCTGTTGCCAGTGCGACTCGACATGGGGGATCTCCGTTACACTCTGCGCAGCCCAGCGTGGTTTCCCTCCGCGCATTGGGCGGAATTCATTATGTCAGCATGGGAAGCGGCGCGGTGGAACGTGTTGACACGACCACTCTGTTGGACGCCCTGGCGGCTGCCGACGCTGCGTCAAGCACACAGGCTCGGGATCAGGCTTATAACGCCATCCAAAGGAGAATCCGATTCCTCCGTGCCGAGTTGCGCGAGGACACTGGGAGGACGATAGCACCGCCGGCATATAAGGAATGGGCGGACAAGATCCTTCAGGGCAACGCATTCCAATCGGCCCCGGTCCCGGGGCCCACGTGGTTCGACCGCCAGTTATCGAAGCTAGCGCGTTGGTGGGATGGGTTGATGCGCCGGCTGTTTCCCAATCGGCCCGCGGCCTCCGGCCCGGTTGCCCCGTGGGTTCTCACGGCCATTAAGGTCGTATGCGCCTCTCTTGCCCTTGCGCTGCTTGCCTGGATTGTCTGGATTATCATCCACAGCCACAGCTACCGTAACCGGGGCGCACGGGTGGTTGTAGGGCCGCGGGGAAGTATCGAGGAATCCCTGGTTGAAGCACGCGATACGGACCGGCTGCTGGCATTGGCGGAATCACGAGCGAAAGACGGAGATTATCGCGGGGCGTTCCGCATGGTGTATCTGGCGACGCTGGTAGCTCTCGATACTGGCGGCGTGCTCCGGTTTGATAGGTCCCGGACCAATTGGGAGTATGTTCGCGCCCTTCGCGCCACCGGGCAGCAGGAGATATACCAGGCCCTGGTGCCGCTAACGCGCGATTTTGACCGGGTTTGGTATGGATTTTCGAGGACCGGCCCGGACGACTATCGCCGGGCGCGCGACGAATACGACCGTTTGACTCGTGAAGTAGACGCCCGGGCTTCGGCTCGGCCGAGATAACGGCAAATGCGAATAAAGAGTGAACTCATCGGGCTGCTGATTCTGATTGCCGTATTTGTGGTGGCGATCTTTTTTCTCGCCGGCCAACCCACGGGCAGTTCCCACGTGGTAGGCAAGGAAGAGGCGCCGGACCCGTCGATCTATAACGACCGAGAAAGCGGCACGATGGCGTTCTTTCAGTTTGTTCACCAGGCCGGTTATGATAACCAGGTACTCAGGCAATCCTGGTCGACACTGTCGCGATCGACGGCCGCCGTTCTGGTTGTGGCGGAGCCGGCCATCGATGATGTCGCTCCGCTGACCGGGGTACCATTCGGCTCACCGGGCGTCGCGGACACGTCGTCGACCGCGCTGACGGCCGCTGATGCGCCGCTGCTTGAACGCTGGGTGCGCTCCGGACATACGGCGCTGTTATTGATCTCGCGGATGTCTTCGGGACAGATCGCCGGCGGCACTGGCGGGACCGACAGTTTTGGGGACGCGCTCGGTGTGTTTGTCGACTCGACGGCGACATACGGGGAACAGACCGAGTTCGTGCCGCTGCAACCGACACCACTGGCGCGCGGCATCGTGTCGATCCACTGTCATCCCGGTGTTCGTGCCCGGGGGAAGAACCCGGATTTTGTCACGTTATTCGGCGATTCCGAGATGGGAGCGATGGTTGCGGCTGTTCCTGTGGGGAAGGGACGCATTATTGTGGTGGCCGACGGGGAGTTTGCCTCGAACGGCAACCTCTCACGTTCGGAAAATGCGGTATTCTTGGGGAACCTGCTGGCCCGATATGCTCAACCGGGAGAAACGGTGCTGTTTGACGAATACCATCACGGAGACGTATCTACCTCCGGTGGTATGGCACTCTGGCCGGCTCTTGGCCGGCCTCTGCAGACCATCGTGTTGCAGATCCTCCTGGCAGCGGTGCTGGCGGTGATTGTGGCGGGGTCGCGGTTTGGAACTCCCGTTCCGCTGCTGCGAGGCGTTCAACGCAATTCCGCGGAGTATGTCACCTCGCTAGCGGGTCTTTACCTGCGCGCCGGTGCGTCATCGACCATGCTGGAAATGATCTACAATCAGTTCCTGCGCGATCTCACGGTCCGGCTCGGAGTGTCCTCCGACTCGAATCTGGAACAGCTCGCCGCTGTTGCCTCGCGGCGCAGTGGCGTCAGTGGAGCGGAAATGCGGCGCCTACTGGCCGCGTGCGAGCAGCGAATCGACTCTGGCGTCGTTTCGGAAGTCGATCTTCTCGATCTTGTGCGCCGAATGGATCGAATCAGAAAGGAAATCGGCATTGTTTGAAGATGATAGCGGGACATCTGTTGGGTCCCATCCGGAAATGGATTCGGAAGCCGCAGCACCGTCCGTGGATGTTGATCTCGTGTCGCCCGCGTTGGTGTCTTCCCATTTCGGTACCCCTTCCAACGAGGACCGTCGCCCCGTGAGGGAGATGGTAGAATCGGGGCCTTCCGGTGGGTCGCCGGCTCTTTCGGAGACGCTGGCACCCCTCCCGACGCTGGCGCCCGCGCCGCCGCCGAGGTATGACGAGCGGGTGACCGGGGCAGCGTCTCCGGAATCCGTGAACTTCTACAATCCGCAGGTTCCACGATCCACGCCGGACCAGGCGCCGGCCTTTCAGTCCGGTGGCGAGGTTCAGCGAGTCGCCGACGCAGTCACTGTTGAGGTTCACAAAGCCGTGGTCGGTCAGGACGACGTCATTGAAATGGCGCTGGCCGCGTTGTTTGCGGGTGGGCATGTCCTGCTGGAGGGGGTTCCGGGAACGGCAAAGACCCTGCTTGTGCGCACGCTGGCAATGGCGGTGACGGCGGATTTTCGTCGCATCCAGTTTACGCCTGATCTGATGCCCTCGGATATCACGGGAACTCGTATATTCGACCAAAAAGCAATGGAGTTCGTGTTTAAGCCGGGGCCAATCTTCGCCGGTCTGCTTCTCGCCGACGAGGTGAACCGCACGCCGCCCAAGACGCAGGCTGCTCTTCTCGAAGCGATGCAGGAGAAGCAGGTGACGATCGATGGCGAGCCATATGACCTGCCGGACGTGTTTCTGGTGTTTGCGACGCATAATCCCATTGAATTCGAGGGTACCTATCCGCTTCCGGAGGCTCAACTCGACCGCTTCCTGGTGAAGGTGCTCGTCCCATATCCCACGCCGGAAGCGGAATTGACGGTTCTTCAGCGCTACCATCAGGGCTTTAACCCGAACGATCTCGCAACTGCGGGGGTGACGGCTGTGGCGGACTCGAATACGATCCTTCGATGTCGCGCCTCCGTGACCGGCGTGCGTGTGGAGGAAGCGATGTTCCGGTATATCTCGCAACTCGTTATCGCGACTCGTGAGCATCGCCATCTGGTCCTTGGCGCGGGACCGCGTGCGTCGATTGCGCTGCTGCAAATGGGAAAGTCGCTGGCGGCGATACGTGGTCGAGACTACATGATTCCTGATGATATCAAATCGATTGCGCCCGCGGTGCTTCGGCATCGTCTTTTGCTGCGGCCGGAGGCCGAGATCGAGGGTATTAACCCCGACAGTATCATTGACGGTATCCTGGCGGGACTCGAGGTTCCCCGCTGATCCGTCCATTCCGCTATATTTAAGAATTAGTAACAAAAGATGCGAGTTGATCTCATCTTCTGGGTATTTGTGAATAGGCTCGTCCGTGTTGCTCGATAACAGTAACCTCCGCTCGTTTATGATTTAATGAAAGCAGACCGGTTCTCATGCCGGTGAAACTTGGATTTACATATAATGGACCTCCACATTGCGCACAAAACGATTTATCGGTACTCTCCAACCTTTTCCGGCGAGTCCCATATGGAAGCACGGTTGCGGCCTCTCGAGATCGCCGGCGAGCAGCAGTGCCGGGATTTCGGGTTGACAGTTAATCCGGTCGCTCCCGTCTATGGCTACGACATGGCTGGGCACTATGGTTATGTCTCTCACTTTACGATCAAGGATATCCTGCACGACGAACTGGAGATAGTCGCGGATTCGTGGGTTCGGACATTGAATGCCAATCCGTTCGACAAGGTGAACCTCGTGGAACCGGACTGGGACAAGCTCAGGGACGAGAAGCTGCAGGGCGCCCTCGCGGAGTGGCTGGCGCCAACTCCACTCACATGGTACCTGGACGAGTGGTCCGTCAAGCCGCCGAACGAGAGCGTTTTCGATTATGGACAGGCGCTTATGGACTGTGTCTATGAGGGCTTTGACTACGTGCCAGGCTCGACCGATGTGAGCACGCCGCTCGATCAGTTTGTCAAGCAGCGCCGCGGTGTCTGTCAGGACTACGCCCACTTCATGATCAGCATAGCTCGCACCGCTGGTGTTCCCGCCCGCTATGTCAGCGGCTACGTCTACAGCGGCCTGGGCCGCGCCACGCACGGCGAAGGTGCGATGCACGCCTGGGTCGAGTTGTTTATTCCCCATGCAAATTGCTGGATGGGATACGATCCCACCAACAACATAGTAGTCGGAGATTACCACGTGAAAGTGGCGGTTGGACGGGACTACTCCGATGTCCCTCCCACCAAGGGTGTCCTGCGTGCCTCCCGAGGCAGCGGCCTGCCCGAACAGACCAGCCTGACGGTCGAGGTGCGAGTTACCGAGGAGCCGTTCGACTAGGGCAGCGCTAAAGTTAATGCTTTCGTGATAACGGCAACAACCAGGGAAAATGACCCATTCGCTTCGCCACACAAGCGAAGGTGTTAACAAATGGGTCAAGTTCCGCATCGCGCGATGACGGGACCAAGGCCGGCATGCTCATCCCGGGCTATGAGCATGGCACCCGGAGAAAAATTCCCGTCTACTCGCTTCCCGTGAACCGTGAGCCACCACCCGGATACCGGCCGTGTGACTTTGCAGGCTTGACCTCGATCGGGGCGATTTCCTGAAGCGTGACGGTCTGATACCCAGCGTTTCGAAGGGCGGCGACAAGATTGGGCACGGCTGCCACGGTAACTTCGGGGCCATTGTGCATCAGGACGATTGCGCCGGGCCGCACGTGGCGCATGACGAACGATACAAGGGCGTCGGGAGAGCCGGCCTCTTCCGCCTTGAGGCCGTCCACGGTCCAGAACGCAAGGCGCTGGCCGTAAAGATGGGCGAGAGTGGCAAGGACATTGGAGGCGTTTCCGCCCGGCGGCCGGAAGAAGGATGGATAGCGGCCTGTCAGGCTATGGATGACGACGCTTCCGCGCAGGATCTCGCTTTGCACCATGCTCGGGAGGCACTGCGCGATGTTCGGATGCGTATAGGAGTGGTTCTCGACCTCGAAGCCGCCGGCCACCATACGACGCACCATGTCCGGCGCCGCCTCGACTCGCGAGCCTACCACGAAGAATGTGGCTGCCGCATGAACCCGCTCGAGTGCATCGATCAGGGCTCCGGTTTTGGCGCTGGGGCCGTCGTCGAAGGTGAGGGCGACCCATCTGTGCGTTCGGTCTCCCACCCAGACTCCGTCATCGGGCACTTCCCACCGTGAAGGAAGCGGAACACCGAGTTGGTGGAATTGCCTTCGCAGGTGGTTCGAGAGTCCCGGATCGAGGGCCAGAGCAACGAGGCTGTCATCGTTGGCCCGAGCGCGATCACCTGCCGCTCCCTCGAGGCGCGCCCGGACGATCTCGGCGACCGCGCGCGACGGCTTCGGACGGAGCGCCGACCAGATTCGATCCTCGAGGCTATAGTAATCCCCGGGCGTCAGTGTGGAACTGTCCGTTCCGATGATTTCGTCTGGCGGGTTATCGACGCGGATTGTGCGAACCTCACGGCCGATAATGCTTCCATCGTCCATTTCTTGCTCGACCCGGATAACGTGGTCACCGTTAAGAGCCAGCCGGGTATCCCACACGAATGCGTATGGGGCCGCTTGCGCTACGTGTGCGACGTCGGAGTCGATTGTGTAGCGGATGGTGTCGATCGCCGGATTGATTGCGCTCGGGGTGAGCGGGATATCGCCATGCTCCGGGGGCATCGAGTTGTTGCCGGCGATTGGCGGCTGGGTTATTCGCGCTGCCCACATTGACTGGATCGACGGGTCGCTGATCGCGGGCTCGATCATCGAGGGATGCTGCAGGAACGTGAGCCGGAGGCCTTCGTACTCGGTTACGCGCGGAATTCCGGAATCGGTCGCGAGAAAGCGGCTGAGCGCAACGGTACCGGTACGATGATCGGCGTGGGCGGTACAGATTGCGCGCAGTTCCATCGCTGTCGGGTCGCTGCTGCTAGCCGGGATCTGCGCCGCTTCCCGGGAATCCCCGTTCACGAACGCCGTGTAGGCCCGCAGAAGGGCGATGTCTGCTCCCTCATCCGGTGTGAGAGACGAGCAGCCGGAGGCGGACGCAAGCTCTTCCTTCCAGCCGGATTCGCCGCTGGTCAGGTAGCACAGCGCAAGGCCGAAGTGGTTGAGTGGGTTCGCCTGGTCGTGCTCGGCGGCGTCGCGAAAGTCGTCTGCGGCAAGCTTGATGTCTCCAATGCGGAGCGCCAGCGTGCCGCGTATCTGGCGAGCAATCGGGGATTCCGGGGCCGACGCGCAGAGGGCAGAAGTCGCGTCGGCTGCGTCACCATATCGCCCTCTTTCGATTGCGTCGAGCGCTTCCGCTGCCTTGCGCGGAAACTGCGCCGCGACGATGTCGCCGGAACCAACGCTCGGCTCGATGCGGGCGGCCGGCGACTGCGGGTCGGCGACGAGTGCGGACTGTGACAGGGCCACCACGGCCAGGGCCGTGAACCAGGTTTTTCTCGAGATCACGAACGCGCCTCCTCGCGCGAGGATTTCCAAGGACGAATTGACATGCGTACTTATTATACACCCTGATCGGCCGCGCTGCTCGATCGCCGTGGCTTGGGCGCCACTTTTGGGGAACGTTCATCGTAAAATGCCCCGCCCGCTCGGCGCGGGCGGGGCGAAGTCGACGGAACGTCGTCTTAGTTGACCGTGACGCTCACGTAGCCGTTTATGGCTCCGATATACGC
>JBKQWH010000022.1:0-37531 GCA_052139635.1 Capsulimonadaceae bacterium | reverse complement strand
CGCGGAGACTTTATAGTAATACGTGGTGCCGTTGGTCAGGCCCGTGTTCAAGTAAGTGGCGGCCGTGATGCCGGTGGCGATCGCCGTGGCGCTCTCGCCGCCGCTGGTTGTGCCGCGGTACACGTTGTAGCTGGTGGCGGTGCCCGACGCGAACCAGACGAGGGTGATCTGCTGGTTGTTCGGGCTGGCGCTCAGGCCCAGCGGTGCGGCGGGCGCGGTGCCCTCCGGCGTGGCATAGGCCTCGTTTGAGTGCCCGGAAGTCCCGTTGCCGTCGGTGGCCGTCACGTAGTAGTAGTACGTTACCGCGTTGCTGACGGTCGTGTCGAGGTAGCTTGTGCTGGTGAGAGTTGCAAGCGCGGTTCCGCTCTCGCCGCCGCTGCTTGTGCCGCGGTAGAGGCTGTACGATGTTGCTCCGCCGCTCGTGTTCCAGGTGAGGGAGACCTGGGAGCTACCGCCGGTTGCGACTAAATTGGTCGGAGCGGCAGGTGCGATTGCCGTCGTCGGGTACACCTCAATGCCGTTGATCTGCGCGTTGTTGATTACCGACGTCGTGTAAATCACGATCTGTCCGCTGGAGTTAGCGGTGGCGGTGAACGATTCGATGACGGCCTGATTCTCGGCGCCCGCCGTAGCGAAGATGTCGAAGTTTGTCAGGACCTGCGTGCCATTGATATTCACATCGAAGGTTCGATTACCGGCCGCGGTCATGAACGTCTCGCAGAAATGGAGGCGTGTTGTGTAGCTAGCACCGACGGTCAACCCGCCAATCGTGTACGTAAAGTTTCCGTAGCGGTTGCTCTGGTACACGGCACCCGGAGCAGGGTTCGTCACGCCGTTGAGGTTGATCGGGTTAGACGACTGTGATGCGGTGCCGGAGTTGTTGTAATCGGTGTCCGCCAGCCACGGGGTGACAATACCGCCGCCGCAGTTGATGGGAATATCACCGTTCGGATAGACCGTTGTCGAGGCGGTCGCATTAATCTCCGTCGATCCGGCTCCCTGCCCGACGGCATTTGCCGGCAGGACGATGTAGAAGAATGTCTCACCGTTCGGCAATCCCGTGATCGTGTCCGAGGTCGTGGTCGTTGTATACTCCCACGGATTCGAGTGCAGAATCGGTGCGGGGGCGCCGGCCACCGGAGCCGCGGACGCCTCGTTCGACTTTGTTCCCACCGACCCGGTGCTGCTCACCGGTGCTATCTCATAATAATACGTGGATCCGTTGGCCAATCCTCCATCCATATAGTAGAGGTTGGTCTGGCCGGTGGCGAGTTGGACCTCGCCGCCACTGGTGTTGCCGCGGTACACGTTGTAGCTGGTGGCGCCGGTGAGGGCCGTCCAGCCCAGCGCGATCTCGCCGTTGCCGGGCGTCGCGGTGAGTCCGTTGAGAGCTTCCGTCCCCGCGACCAGGGCCGGGTAGACATCGTAGCTGGTCGCTCCGGAAATCGCCGCCCAGGACAGCGTGACCTGTCCGCTCGCCGAAGCTGCCGAGACCACTCCCATCGGGGTTGGGACCGTTGAGCCGGCGCCCGCGCCGGCCGTCAGCCACAACTGTGAGGTTGGAACGGAGAAGCCGGCCGAGTTCAGCGCGGTCACGAGGTAGTAGTAGGTCGTGCCCGTGGTCAATCCGGTATCGGAGAAGGAGTTCGTGGTGACGTTAGCCTGCGGAGTATCCTGCGGGTTTGCCGTGCTTGCCCCTTCGGTGACGGTTCGATAGACGTTGTAACTCGTCGCGCCGGCGACCGCGTTCCAGGTGAGTGTCGCGGTCGTGCCGCTCGATGTGCCCGCAAGCCCGGTGGGCGCGAGCGGGAACAGGTCGGGATTGTTGCCCGGGACCGGGTTGATGCCGCTCGGGCAGAACGTGATCGTCCAGTTGCCGCCGGTTGGCGTTGTGTGCAGGCCCCACCAGTCGTCGTACGGATACGAGTAGGTTTCACCCTCGTAGTTGTGGATCAGATTGACGTACTGCTGCGCGTTCGCCGGCCAGTAGCTGACAACGTCACGAGAGTTCTGTGGAGACAGGATCGTCTGGCAAACCAGCGAGTCGTTATAATAGTCGCAGGGATTCTCGCACGAAACCACGTTGCCGGATTGGGCTCCGACAACCTGCAGCACCGACGGGCAGGCTTGCAAGACGTCGCCAACCGCGGTGATGCTGGCTCCCATGGTGTTGGCCAGCGTGATCGGGAAGCTATAGGCATCGACATCACTGATGTCGAACCAGTCGACACCGCCAGCGACTCCCGACAGGGTGAACTCGGTAAGAGATGTATCGCCCTGGTCAGAATCGCATGTCCAGGGCGACGTCGTCGTATTGCAATTCTTGCGTCCCCAGATGCGCGCCGCGGACCAGTCGGAGGGCACGGTTACGACAACATTTGTGTTTGGCGCCAGGGTGTAATTCTGCTGTGTGGTCAAGTAGGCTGTAACGCCGGGATTGATGGTCGTGTTACAATAGTTGACAATAGTCATTGTAACAGTTTGCGCGTGCGTGACGGCAGCGCCGCAAAGGACGGCTGCTATGGCGAGGAAACTCGCGATATGCCGTTTGATTATTCTTCCACTGATCATTCAGCTTCTCCCATCCGAGTGATATTCGTAAGTCGGGCGGTATGTGCATTGTATAGCAAGTATTGCTATTATGATCATAATCCGCGGTAAGCCTCATTTGGGACCGGAACACCGGTCACCGCGCGGGAACGCGGAGGATGCTCCTCTTCGATAGATTGCGAACCTTGCAAACGACACTTGTTACCGTTTGCCCGGCCTGGCAATCTCCATAAGCGGCTCGTGTGAGCACCGCGCATGGGCTCTCGCAAACCGGTGCACCCATCCCTGGAAACTCATCCTGACGCACCCGCGCATCGATCGCTCGTGCGGAGCAAATTCGACGTTACAAAGGTTTAATGATAAACCTAGTGATAGTACGCCATTAGTTGCACGATTATAGCACCTGTTCCCGATTCTGTAAAGAGAATTTGTTGAGATTCGGCGGTCGCGCGGAATTCCTACCTTTGCGAATGCATTGGGCGGAAATGTGCTGACGTAACGTTGAACTAACACCGAGATTTTGCGGTGACGATGCGCGGATGATTCCGCGGCGGCGCCCGCTCCTGGTGAACCGCTCTATCCCGACTCGCCGGCCATTCCCAGCGTGTGGAGGGCGATACCGGGCGCCACGCCGGAGGGGGGGCAGGACTGGGCTCCCGCCCGGACATCGGCGTAGCGCTTCAGGTCGTTCTCGAGGTCATGCTGAAATGTGTGGCTCAGGCCGAGGGTCTCGAGGATATCGGGGAGGATGCCGTGAGGATCGTAGGTGCAGTTTACTACTACTCTTGCGTCCTGGTCCGCGGGACTGAGCGAGACCGTCAGGATGTAATCCACCTCCGTCCCGAGGTTCTGCCAGCAGATGATACTGGAATCACACATCGTCCTCTGCACGTCGAACTCGATATGGTTTCCGTCAAGAAGGATGACCATTCTTCCAAGGTCGTCGGAATCGCCTACAGCCGTGGCGCGCACATGCGTGAGAATTTGCGGGAGGCAGGTGATATCCGACCAGTCTGCATGGACGAGGTCCACCGCTCCCGGAACGACAATCGCCGACTCATGTGTGAACTGCATGCATCCGCCCCCGGGCCGACCGCGCGGCGGTCCAGCCATTTCATCCGTTCCTGGTCAGTTTGGTTGTTCCCGCCAAATAGGGACTCAGAACCTCGGGAAGTTCAACCGTGCCGTCGGCTTGCTGGTACGTCTCCAGCAGGGCGGCAAGTACCCGCGGAAGCGCCAGACCGCTGGAGTTAAGCATGTGCACGAACTCCGGCTTTGCTCCGGGCTCGCGCCGGAACCGGATCGCGGACTGGCGGCTCTGGAAATCCGTGCAGTTGGAACAGGACGAGACTTCCAGCCAGGCGTCGACTCCGGGGGCATACGCCTCAATGTCATAGCACTTTGCAGAAGAAAACGAGATGTCGCCGCCGGCGAGCAGCTTGATGCGGTAAGGCAGGCCGAGCGCATCGAGCACGTCGGTCGCGTCGGTGAGAAGGCTCTCCATTTCTTCGTAGGACGTTTCCGGGTGAGTGTATTTTACCATCTCGACCTTGTCGAACTGGTGGACGCGGAGCAGTCCCCGTGTGTCCTTGCCGGCCGCACCGGCCTCACGGCGCCAGCAGGGGGAGTAGGCGACGTACTTGAGTGGCATGTCGCGGCCGTCCAGGATCTCCTCGCGGTGTATGTTCACGAGCGCGGGCTCGGCCGTTGGAAGCGCGAAGACATCGTCGACTGCGTCGTGGTACATCTCGGGCGTGAATTTTGCCAGGTGGCCGGAACCTCGCATGCTCTCCCGTGACAGGAAGAACGGGGTGGCCCACTCGGTGTAACCGTGCCGGTTTATATGAAGGTCAAGCATGAAGTTGATCAGGCCGCGCTCAAGGCGGGCGCCAACTCCACGGTACAGCACAAAACCGCTCCCCGTCAGCTTCGTCCCACGCGCAAAGTCGATCAACCCGAGGTCGGTGGCAATATCCCAGTGCGGCCGCGGCGCAAAGCCCTCGAACCGGCGCAGCTCGCCGGCGCTGCGGATGATCTGGAAATCGTCTTCACCTCCCGCTGGTGTCGACGCGTCCGGCAAGTTCGGGATGAGAAAGAGCGTGTCGTCGCGCTCCCCCTCGAGCGCCCGCGCTTGCTCGTTAAGAGCGGCAATCCGGTCGCCGATCTCGCGAGTCTGCGCCCTGGCTTGCTCGGCTTCGTCGACGCGCTTCTCACGCATCAGGAGGCCGATGGACTTGCTTGCGGCATTGAGCCGAGCCTGGAGTTGCTCCGCTTCCGTGTTGATTGCGCGCCACCGCGAATCGAGGTCGAGCACCTGGTCAACGGCGGCCGGATCGGCGCCCCGGGCTGCCAGGCGTTCCTTTACGAACGCCGCGTCGGTGCGAACAAGTCGTATATCGAGCATGATGAATCATCCTAATGTAATCTTGCGACGCCAACCGGTGCAGGTGGTCATCACGTGTTTTCGATTGTAGCCGATGACCGTAAACCTTGTCAAACCGCAACGCCCGATTCCGGGAATTTCGGCCGTTCAGCCTATTTGTTCGCCACATTATGGTAAAGTGTTACCGGAGTTGTCGCAGCGAGTTCCACTCTTCGCTCTTCGAACTATTCCTAAGGTATCGCGGCTTAATGCGGCGCCCAGTTCGCCGATGATGTCGTTTCTCGTTAGGCCCAGGACCGGGCGCGTTCTGTACATGGGTCCGCAGTTAATCGGGAGTTTACTCGTTCGTCCCGTCCGCGGGGCATGCCAACACGTGCAGTTGGGCGTTCGTACCCTGCTGCCGCACAAAAGGGCCAAGTATGCCAGAAACAATCCGCGGCAAGGATCCCGTCGATCTTCCCGTGATATTGCTGCGCCTGGTGGCGTTGTCGGTCACGGTGATGGCGGCAGCGTTCGTCATTTCCGATCATTATTTGCGTCAGAACAGTTCCCATACGGTCAGTCCGCAGGCGCCGGCCTTAACGGCCGACGCGTCCGGAAGCGCGACGCTTCCGACGTCGAGCCCCATAGACATTCCTCAGCCGGAGGAAGCGCCCGGGGAAGCAAATCTCCTCAATCCCGGCGCTCCTCTCACAACGACCACGTATCGCGTTGACGATATTCCATTTACCATTGTGGCTGGAGGAATCGCGGGCACCCGCCGTTCCGCAATCCGCCAGTCCGTCTCGGCGTTTGTCGAGGATTGCGGAGCGCGCGCCGGGCTCAACGGCACGTTTTTCGCGAACGCGTCGCTGCGTGGCACGGATAATTTACTGATTGGCCCATCCATTTGCGGCAATGAAACCACTCCCACGTTCAGTCCGTTCGACAAGCGTAAGCAGTTGATTGGGCGCCCGCTGGTGCTAATGTCTCCGACACGCACTCGTATCGTCCCCTATGATCCTTCCTTCGACAGTATCGAAGCGCTCAAAGCCGAGGTGCCCGACCTCACCGATGCATTCTTGGGAGGTGTGTGGCTCGTTCACCATGGCATTCCCGTGAACCGAACCACGGTGCGGCGTTTCAACGTGCACGATGCGCAGGATCCCCGGCGGCGGGCGTTCTTTATTCTCTCAGACGACGGGCGGCCGGGTTTGGGGGCCACGGTGTGGGTAGCCACGTCCTCGCAGCTCGCTCGCGCCCTGGCGGGCAGTGGCGCAGTGCGTGAGGCGGTCCTGCTCGATTCGGGATTCAGCACGTCGCTTGTTGCCGACGGCAAGATTCTGGTGACCGGACATACAGCTCCGGGCATCCCGTCGCGACCGGTTCCGCATGCGATTGTGTTGTTCGACCCGAAGGGAGCCAGCCCGACCGGGAAGATTGCCAATGCCACGGCTGGTCAGTCCAGCCGTGTCTAACGCCCAATTTGCATAAAAACGGCGAAAAAGAAGACATTAAATATGTCTTTTGTTACGGTGTGAACAATATTTCGCATAAATAAGACCGATTTCGGTCTCGTTTTAATTGCAATGGGGTATCATAGGAAAACTAGCGTCCGCATTGTGGCGGCTTGCTAAGATATCTCTTCAAGGAGGGTCATCGCGATGATCTCGCAGACCCCCGGCATAGGATCGGATCTCTCATTTAATCCGTCGATGACGATGCTCGGCGATAGTGACGACTCACCGTCATCTGGTCCAGTTCTCGAATTTGACTCACCGTCCGGCAGTCCTATCGCCGGCCAACTTTCCGGTCAGTCCGCGGAACATGCAGCGGCCTGGAACCTCCAGCACCTTGCCATGAAACTCTACCGGGAACGCGACTTTGCGCAAGCACGGACGGCGCTTCTCCGGAGTTTGGGTGCATTTCAAGCGCTATCGTACTATGAGGGCGCGGCCTGGGCATACACGAATCTGGGTAAGGTAGCATACAGACAAGGCTCTCTTACCGAGGCGCGATCCTATCTCCAGAGCAGCGTCGATCTTTTCCGAAGCGAGGACAACCGCAAAGGTGAAGCATGGTCTCTCATCCACCTTGGGAAAGTCGCCTTCAGCGAAGGAGATTATACCGGTGGGCGGGTGGCGTTCAGCCGAAGTCTGAGCCTCTTTCGGTCCGTTGCGGACACGCCGGGAATGGCATGGGCCACGGAGAACCTTGCCAAACTCAGCTACCACACGACGGAATACGATCACGCGCGTGACGATTACAGCGCCGCCCTCGATCTCTACCGAGAGTTCGAGAACCGCACGGGCACGGCAAAGTGCCTGGAAGGTCTGGCGAAGGTCGCCTATAAGCAGGACCGCTACTCCGATGCGAAAGACTTGTTTCAGCAGTGCATCGACCTCTATGCGGAAGCGGAAAACAAGGACGGCATCGCGTGGGCGGTTAACTACTTCGGCAAGATCGCTTACCGCCAGGGCGATTACATCACAGCTCAGACGCGGATGCGCCAGTGTCTCCGGCTATTCCAGGAAATCGGTGACCGCACGGCGGTTGCAACAACTCTCGAGAACCTCGGTCGCACGGCGAGCCGAATGGGCAACCATGCCGATGCGCGCGCATTCTTCCAGGAATGCCTGAACCTGGCGCGAAAAGCAGGCAACCTGGTCGCCACAACCGACGCACTCGAGCAGATTGCCCGAACGTGCCGCAAACTTGGCGACAATGCAGGCATGCTGGCCGCATTGCGCGAGTTACGTGAGGTCAACGCCACGGCGATTCGGTTTGCCCCCGCCCCGAAGGTCCCGGACACTCAGTCTGACGATGAGCCGGACTACAACGGCCCGTCCTGGCTGCCATCTTCCGACCAGCTCAGCTTCATGGACTCCGGTTCGCTGGCAGCGCTTGTGCCGGAAATGCCGGAGGCCGCGAACTCCTATCACACCACGGGATAGCGGTTGGTAAAGTCGGTCGACAGCCGCCCTTGCCGCTGGCAATCCTCGTTGGCCGATGCCTCCAGCCCGTCGCACGGGCTGGAGTGCCGGCAACGGGCGCCGATCGTCATCGGTAACGGCCGGATTACCGCCATTTCAGGGACCTTCAGATGCGGACGCTCCGCCCGTTACGTGCCGGCGCGATGAAGTAGCGGTCTTCACGGGGTATCATATGGGTTGAATACAAGTGCGGATGCCGCACGATGCCGTGTGTCCGGCAACAGGGCAGCCGGCGTCCGGCCTCGCGGCATTGAAAGCTCGCATTGAATGTCGTTCAATCGACCAAGCAACCCGATTGACGGATTATCCACCTGGATTCACCGGGGAGGGATACCCGTTACCACGACAATCCTGATCGCGAACGTTGCCACCGCGGTCGTGGGTTTCTTTAGCCAGCCTGCCCTCGCGTTTTTCTTTCAGTATGTCTGGTGTGATTCGCGGGAAGTTTTACACCACCCGTGGACGATCGTTACGTATCCGTTCGCAAGCGACGTTTACCTGCAGGGTGGCTTTATCTGGTGGGTTCTGAACGCGGTCTTCTTCTGGCTGTCGTGCGGCAGCCTTGAGCGAAGCTGGGGCGCAGAGAAGTTTGCAACGTTCTTTGCCGGCATCAGTTGCGTTGGGGCGATCAGCTTTGCGGCCGGCTGCCACTTGATACATGCATCCGGCGTTGGCGCCGTTTTGGGCGGATTCGCCCTCCCGATGCTAGCGATGATCGTCGCGTTTTGCAGCATCAACTCGGAAACGCAGGTGATGTTCATCGTTGTGCCGCTTAAGGCCAAATATGTTTCGATCCTCGCAGTTGCAATGATTTTTTACAATTACGGCCCGGTTCTGGGATGTTTCGCCAACGTGACGCTGCTTGCGGCGTATTTGTACGTGCGGTACGGACGATCGTGGTCCATGGAGGCGGCTTACACACGTCGCTCCAACAACATTATCGACCTGCGCGAGATCAAGCGGCGCAAATCCGGCCCGTATTACCTGGACGGCTCTACGCGCCGCGGCCCGTTCGACCTGGTTGGACGGTGGAAGGACATGCAGGAGCGCCGGAAACTAGAACGGCTGCTTCGCAATTCCGGTGTTTTCGACCCGGATGACCGGCGCGAGGATCGCCGGCTTTAGTCCGGCAACGGTTTCAAGAATGTCAGAATGCTCGCAAACCCCAGTAATTCTAGTCGCCCGGAGAGTGCCGGATCGCGGTTTACCCTTTGCAGCCGTGACTGAATCCGGGCCGAGCGGGCTGCCGGATAATACCCCAAGGAGAATTCTTATGTTGAAGTGCCTCCGCGGCACACTGATGCGATGCGCGATGTGCCTCCCTCGGGGTGGCGGTCGTCCACTGCCGTCGTACATCGGCCTAGCGCTGCTGCTCGCCTCAGTCGGATTTGCATCGATCGCGCCTGCCGCCAGCGCGGACGATACTACGGTCGCTACCTTCGGGATTGCGCGTGCCGACACCAGCCGCACGAATGCGATCCCCGGAACTTTGACGACACCCTTAGCCCTCGTCTGGAAAACGGCAGGAATCCCGCTGTCGAACACGATCCAGGCCCCGGTTTATTACGATGGCACCGTTTACGCCGCCATGGACAAAAACGTCTATGCCGTCCGGGCCTCGGATGGCAGCATCCTCTGGACGTATACCGGCAAGTCCCAATTCCACGATTCGCCTGCCCTCGATTCCACCGGCCTCTACATCGGAAGTGATGATAACACGCTCTATAAGCTTAGTTTGAGCGACGGTTCGGTGATCTGGACATACAACACCGATGGGCACCTGCGCTCGTCGCCAGCCGTCGTAAAGAACCGCTTGATCGGCGCCAGCGACTCGGGCCTGGTATTTGCGCTCGACACAACTACCGGTAAGGCGATTTGGACCTACACGGCGGGCGGTCCCGTCACCAGTCCGGTCGTCGTTTCTGACGACGGGTATGTTTTCTTTGCCGCGATGGACAATAATGTCTACTGCCTGATGGGGGAGTTAGGCCATCTGCGCTGGCAAGTTCCGTTTGAGGATGACCCATCGACTTCGCCCCCCGCCTACGGAGACGACAATTACTACGTCGCTGTTGAGCGCGACCTGTACGCGCTCAGCACGAGCCGAGGAGGTGTTCACTGGCGAGCACACCTTTCGGGGTACATCTGCACACCTCCGACAGTTGGGCCGAACAACGTCTACGTCGCAACCGACGATAATCAAGTGGATGCCGTCAACGATCGAGGCGATATCGCCTGGACCGCGCAACTGCCGGACTCTTGCACGGCGCCGATATTGATGGTGGGGAACTCGCTGATCGTCCCGCTCCATCACGGGATTATTGACGTGCTTGACGGAAGCACCGGCAATTCGATCTGGCAGTACGTGTTGCGCCCTGGTGACAAGACGGACGTTAACACGACATCGCCGGTCGACATCACTTCTGCGGCCGTATTCTCGGGCGGGAACCTCTTTATCCTTGGAAACGACGGCACGCTCTGCGACTTCAAGTCGGATGCCCTCGATCAGGTGCCGCCTCTTGTCTACAATGTCGCCCCGGCTCAGGGCAGCGTGGTCGAAGCCGGCGACCTGCGGTTTTCGGCCACGATCTATGACGAGGGCTCCGGGGTCGATCCGGACAGCGTGTCCATTGCCGTAGATGGGCATCCGCGTACCGATATCAGCTATGACCCCAAGGTGAGCAGTCTGGTTACCAAGAAGCCAGATCAGGATAACCCGGCCCCTCCTGCGTTGGCCGGCGGCGCTCACGTTGCCACATTGACAGCCCGCGATTGGATGGGCAACAAGGTTGTGAAGTCCTGGGGTTTCTACATACATAACGCCACAACACCGGCCGCTCAACAGGCCGTAGTGCCGGCTGCCGGCCCGGGATCGCCCGGTCCGGGCAACGCGGGTTCACCGCCGACATCCAGCATGGCAATATCGAGCCCTGCGGGTATGCCCGCGGCCGGCCAGGCGTCGACCGGGCCGGTAGGTTTGGTCGGGGCGGTTAGTATGGCCAGCAGCAGCGGAGGCAGCAGCGCCGGAAGCGGAAGCACGGGAAGTAGTGGCACCGGTAACGGCTCCTCCGGCTCGTCCGGCGGGCCCTCGCCCGGTCAGCCGACAAGCAGCGGAGGCGGTGGAACGGGCTCGGTCGGCCCGCCACCGTCGGGAACCGGCACGGGGACTGGAACAGGGACCGGGACTGGAACAGGAACCGGCACCGGGACGGGGACTGGAACAGGCACGGGTACCGGAACCGGCACTGGTACCGGGACCGGCACGGGTACCGGAACCGGCACTGGCACGGGCATCCCATCCGGCCCGCCTCCGCCGCCAATCTAGGTCAACCAGGTTCCGGCCGGATCTGCCAACTATTCAATATCGGCTGCGAGAGCAGCCACGGTCAGGACGACATGGCATCGGATTCCGACCATCAAGCAGGCGAGCTCACATCAGGCCGCACGGACGCGTTACTGCGTATCAATGCCTTCGACTTGAACCCGATCCGGCTCAAGGGCCTGCTTGCCGCCTTCGACAATGACCCCGTGGCGTTGGCCGCCGCGGGCCCAGCGGACTGGCGAAGCGCTTCTCCCGAGTTGACCGACAAGCAGGTGGAGCGCATGGTGCGCATGCGCGACCGCCCGGTCGATTCGGACCTCGCCCTGCTTGAGAAACTGGACGCCGAGGTTATCGAACTGGGCGCCACGAACTATCCGGCCAACCTTCGCCAGATTTCCGACGCGCCTCCCATCCTGATCTCCCGCGGCCGGCTTGTGCCGGAGGACAAGTTCAGCGTGGCGATCGTCGGCTCGCGTCGGGCGTCGAGCTACGGTCTCTCCCTGGCGCGCCGATTTGCGAAAGCCCTCGCTGACCACGGGCTGACCGTAGTGTCCGGCGGCGCGCGCGGCATCGATACACAGGCGCACCTCGGGGCGCTCGAGGGAGGTGGCCGCACAATCGCTTTTGTCGGGTCGGGGATCGACGTTCACTATCCGGCCGACAACAAGAAGTTGTTCGAGCGGATTGCCGGCTGCGGTGCAGTCGTCTCCGAGTTTCCCCTCGGCACGCGTCCGGAGCCCTGGCGCTTTCCGGCGCGAAACCGCCTGATCAGCGGCACGTCGCTCGGCGTCCTCGTGATCGAGTCGCCGATCGACAGCGGCGCCCTCATCTCTGCCCGCGAAGCCGCCGACCAGGGCCGCGAGGTCTTCGCGATTCCCGGCCCAATTGACACCGGCCGCAACGCCGGCTGCCATCGCCTGATCCAGGAGGGGGCAAAGCTGGTCGAGACGGTTGACGACATCCTCTGCGAGATCGGCGTCCTGAATCTGAAGCGTCCAGACGACATCGGTCGGACTGGCTCTCCTCCACCGAGCCCCGCCAATCTGCCCCCAGAGCAGCGCAAGATTCTTGATATGCTGACTCTTCAGGCCCGCAACGTCGACAGCCTTATCGTCGAGAGCGGGTTGACGGCGCCGCAGGTCATTGGAATCCTCACCCTGCTCGAGATGCGCGGCCTCTGCCGGCGGGTGCCGGGGAATGCGTTCGTGCGGGTGCTGTGATGTCAAGAATCGGGTCTCCGTCGCCTCGCCGGGTATCCGCGTTTCGGCGTGTTTCGCCTCGCCGGGGTATACTGATAGCCACCGGACGTGTTGCAGCGGTTGTTTCCGCTGTTGGATCGGTCGGGGGCATCAGGTTTCGTATCTCGAGAGGAGTCCATGGAGAAGTTCGCATTGCTCAAGGTGGCGTTCGCTCCCGGCTGGCGCGAATCGAGGGAGGCTCGTTGAAGATATCCAGCGGCAAGCTCATCGGCATGTCGATCATTGTTGCCTGCCTCGGCGGAAGTGCTGTTCTGTTCAAGCAGAGCCTGATCGATTACGTACCCTTTGCCCAGGCGGCGCGTGCCACCGACACCACGGTCCAGATCATGGGTGCGCCGGTGTCCGGATCGATGTTCTATGACGACGCGGCTCACATGCTGCACTTTAATCTGGCCGACGGCGCCGGCGCGGTGATGCCGGTTGTGTACAGGGGGCCGAAGCCGGAAGACCTGGACACGGCCGCTGCGAAAGCCACAAAGATCACCGCACAGGGCACGTATGACCCCCGGTCGCACACATTTGTGGCCGACAACCTGCTGGTAAAGTGCCCGAGCAAGTACCAGGGCAACCCGGATCAGGAGCGCTCATATAAGAGCGGTTAGGGACGCGATGGACGCAGTGAGTTAGGCTTCAGCATGCTCTTGTTCGGACGAATTGTCGACGGAACCGCGCTTGCGGCGGTGATCGCCTCCACTCTGGCCTATTGCGTGGCCGCGACGCGCACCGGCGAGTCGCGTTTCGCATGGGCACGCGCCGCGCGAGGGCTGTTCCTTCTGTCAACCGCCGCTGTCATTGCCGCTGTCGTCACGCTCGGAACGATGCTCGTCACGCATCAGTTCGAGAGCGAGTATGTCTACGAGCACTCCGCGCGGGCGATGGACCCGCTCTACTATTTCCCGTCGCTGTGGGCCGGGCAGGAGGGATCGTTCCTGCTGTGGGCCTTCTGGACCGCGATTCTTGGCGTGGTGCTTTCCCTAACGGCGCACCGTGCCGAGCCGCGCGTGATGCCGATCTACAACGGCATACTGATCTTCCTCACCGCTATGCTCGTGATTCGGTCGCCCTTTTTGCCCCTCGATACCCACGGAATGCCGGTGCCGAGCGAGGGACTCGGGCTCAACCCGAACCTGGAAAACCCGTGGATGGTTATCCATCCGCCCACGCTTTTTCTGGGCCTGTCCGCCCTCGGGGCGCCGTTTGCATACGCGATGATGGGCCTCCTCTGGCGCGACCGGGATGGCTGGCTGCGTCGAGCCCTCCCGTGGGGGTTGTTTGGCTTCTCCGTGCTCGGTCTGGCGATGATGATGGGCGGCTACTGGGCCTACGAGATGCTCGGCTGGGGCGGATTCTGGGGATGGGACCCGGTGGAGAACGGCCCGCTCATCCCGTGGCTTTTCTTGATCGCATTTCTCCACTCCGCCCAGGTGCAGCGAGTCCGAAACGGACTCGTGGGCACTACGCTGACGTTTGCGATGCTGCCGTTCGTGACCGGTCTCTACGAGACATTTCTCACGCGGACGGGCATCCTTGAGAAGTTCAGCGTCCACTCGTTCTCGACGCTTGGTGGGGTGGGGAACGATGTCCTCCTCTACGTCCTGCTCGGATCAATCCTGATCTCGATCATGGCGCTCCTCTGGCGGCGGCGGGAGATCGGATCGACGGTCAATGTCTGGGAGACGCCCGCGACACGTGAGTTCGGCTATTTGATGGCGATTATCCTCGTCACGCTGTGCGCGTTGATCTCGACAATCGGGATGTCGGCCCCGCTGCTGACGTCGATCGCCCAACGACTACACATTGCTTCCTACACCGGCTCTGTTCCGGAGGACTTCTATAATCACGCGAACTACCCCATAGCCGTTTTGCTGGCGATCGGGATGGGCATCGCTCCATTTCTTTCGTGGGGCCGCGCCGAGGCCGACACCGGCAGGCTGATGAATTCTTACGGGATTGCCGTGGTCGCCGTGATCGTGCTGACTGTCCTCAGGGCGTATACCGGATCGGCCGTATATGGCTGGCAGCTTGTCGGTCAACTGATCCTGTTCGCCGCCTCGATCTTCGCGCTCGTGTCCAATGGATACCTGCTCGCCCGGCGTATGCGCAGAGAAGCGGCCCCGGCTCGTCCGGACCTGCCGCCCCTCCCGAAGCGGGAGGGGAAGGAGTACGGATTGGACGCAACTACGCGGCTTGGGACGGCAGGCGGGGTAGTGTCCCACATCGGAGTTGCCGTCCTGCTGCTAGGGATCGTCTGTCTGGTCACCTTCGTACGCCGGGATCCCGATGTTCTCGCCGAGCAGGGCCGGCCAATCGCCGTGCTCGGCGGCGAATATACGATGACCTTCCTTGGCCAGACCGGCGACTATCGCACCGACCGGAACAACGCGCTGAGATTTCGCGTAGTTTCAAGAAGGGGTAACGAGCAGTTCGTTGCATTGCTCCCCTTCGCGCAACGCGCCACCGAGGGCGGCCGCAAGATGATTTTCGCGCACCCCGCCATTGCGCACCACCTGAGCGGCGACCTGTACGTTGCCTTGAAGGACGGCCCGGACGAGATATACAGGACTCCGATTTCGAAGTTCAATGTCCCGCTCGGCGGCGGGACGACAGTGGGGCCATACTCGATCCGGCTGGACCGGTTCGATCGGGACCCGAAGGCGGCCGCGTTTGTTCAGGCCACAGGACAGATGCCGGATGTCTTTCCGGTGACCGCCGTGCTCGACGTCACCTTTCACGGCGTTACGACGGCGGTCCGGCCGAAGCTTGTCATGCATGCGGACAATCCGGACGTTCCGGATACGCCCGAGGTTCCTCTCCCGGCCGGTTGGCTGGTGTCGTTCCAGAGCATGAATGCCGGTAGCGCCGACCCGAACAACCCGACCGCCGGGGCGATGAACGAAGGCGCCAGCTTCTCTATGCGGGCGGACAGCGGTCCACCGGTCGACGCTTTTATACTTGACGTTACGACCCGCCCGATGATCAATCTGGTCTGGATCGGCACGATGCTTCTTGTGCTCGGGGGCCTGATGAGCATGAGCCGGCGCATTCGCGAAAACCGGCTCGCCATCGACCTTGAGTATTCCGACACTCCGAGAGCCACGCCGGTCGCTCCGGGTGGGCGTGCCGAATCTCAGCCGGCGGTCGCAGCGGACCCTCATTCGGCCGAGGATAGCGAAGAAAAGCCGGCCCCGCCGCGCCGGCGAGAAACCACCGGGGCGGCCTCGCACATAGCAGCGAACTAGATTAGGAAACCAAATTGCACTTGCGCCAGCTCTTGAAGAGTAAAATACACCGCGCGACAGTGACCGATGCCAACCTGGAATACATCGGCTCGATTACGGTCGACAGCGCGCTCCTGGAGGCCGTCAATATCTGGCCTGGAGAGTTTGTCCATGTCTGGAACATTACGAATGGCGAGCGATTCGAGACCTATGCCCTGTCGGGTGAAGCCGGCTCGGGGATGATTCAAATCAATGGGGCAGGGGCTCACAAGGCGCGCAAGGGCGATCGGGTGATCATTGCCTCCTTCACCTTCGCCGACGAGCCTGTTGTTCCGGCGATCGTTCTCGTGGACGATGAGAACCGGATCGTCAGGAGCTTGTAGGCATATGTTCGAAATTCGCGTCGACCGCACCATTGCCTGCGCCCACCGGCTCTTCGACTATAACGGGCCGTGCGAGGAATTGCACGGTCACAACTACCGGATTGAGGTCGCATTCAGGGGCGCCGAGTTGGACCGCTACGGCATGCTGGTGGACTTCACCGACGTCAAGAAGGCGTTCAACGCCGTGCTCGGGGACCTGGACCACAAGTATCTCAACGAGTTGCCGGCCTTCCGCGACGTCTCGCCCTCTGCCGAGAATATCGCGGCATACATCTACAAACAGATGCAGCGGTATCCCTTCGAGCGAGGCACGCTGTCGAGCGTCTCGGTCTGGGAAACACCCACCCAGGTGGCCGTCTACCGCGAGCCGTAGCCGAAGTTGATCCGAGGGAGCCGCGGATTTATCCTCACAACTCGACCATATCATGAACCTCACCAATCCCGCCAACTTGTTCTGGCTCATCCCGCTGGTGGGCGGCATCTTAGTGCTGTGGATGCTGCGGCTGAAGCGCGTCGAGCAGACTGTGCCGTCGCTCTACCTGTGGCGGTCGCTGTTGCGCGAGAATCAGGCGAATACGCCATTCCAGCGGCTGCGCCGGCATTTGCTGCTGCTGCTGCAAATTCTGGCGGCGTGCCTGTTGATTTTCGCCCTGGCGAAGCCCTTCGTGTATGCGCGCGCGCTTAGCGGGCGCACGTTTGTGATCATTATCGACGCATCCGCGTCGATGAACGCCACCGACGTGCGGCCCTCGCGCCTCGAGGAGGCCAAGTCGCAGGCCGCTCACTTCGTCGACCAGGAAATGGGCGATAACGACGTCGCCACCGTCATTGCCGCGTCGAGCCGTCCGGAGGCGCAAATGGCCTTCACCGGCAACAAGCTGCGGATCAAGGACGCCATCCACGACATCGCACCAACCGACACGATTGCCGACATCCCGGCCGCGCTGACCCTGGCGCAGTCCGACATCGGCGGCGCCGCCGGTGCGACGATCCGCCTCTACTCCGACGGAGCTTTCGGGACGGATATGACGCGGCGAGTCGCGGACTTTCCCTTCGGCACTACCGGGTTTCAGCTCGTTCCCATCGGCACGTCCCATGCGGATAATGTCGCGATCACCGCTATGGACGGCCGCCGCGATCCGGACACGGGGTATTACCAGGTGTTCGTGGAGGTGCGCGAGTTCGGCAGCGGCCGCCATGACGGCGCCACGGTCTCCCTTTACAAGGATGACCGGTTGATCGACGCGCGCCCGCTCGACCTGCAGGGCGGGCGGCAAAGCGAGACGTTCAGCGGCCCTCTCCTTGGTACCGGCGGAACGGTCACCGCGAAGCTGGACGGGATCTCGGACGATCTTGCGGCCGACGATCAGGCATCCCTTGTCCTGCCTCCGCCGCGCCCGCGGAGCGTGCTGCTGGTCAGTCCCGGCAATCTGTTTTTAGAGAACGGGCTCACGCTGAACTCCGATGTGCACGTGGCGGAAGTGGCTCCCGACGACTTTGCGACGATCGGCAAGAACGGAAAGGGCTATGCGATGGTGGTCTTCGACGGCTGGCTGCCCGACCAGCCGCTGTCTCCCGGAAACTACCTGGTTATCAATGTCGAGAACGCCCAGACCCCCCTTGTTCCGTCGGCCGAGATGGCCGATAACCCGGCTCTTGTCGATCAGAACCAGACCGATCCGGTCATGCGGTTCGTGGACCTGAGCGGCCTCAATATCGCTCAGTCGCCCGTGACTCATGCGGCGCCCTGGGGACAGTCGCTTGCCGACGCCGATACGGGGACGCTGATTGCGGTCGGCGAGCATGAGGGGAGCCGGATGATCGACGTCGCCTTCGCGCTCTCCGATTCCGACTGGCCCCTCCGCGTCTCGTTTCCCATCTTTTTGACCAACGCCGTGGACTGGCTGACCGCAGGCGGCGGGCTCGGCCCGGCCAGTCCCGACACTCCGGCCGGCGCAGCCGCGTCGCTTACGGTGCCTGCCGGCCTGAGCAGCCTGGCAGTATCGACTCCCGACGGCAGGTCGTTGACGATGGCGACCCCGGCGGACGGTGGCGCCGCCGTATTCGACGAGACGGAACGGGTCGGGCTTTACCGTGTCCACGGGGCCGGCTACGATACTCCCGTGGCGGTCAATCTCCTGTCGGCCGACGAGAGCGATCTCACGCCGGAGCCGCACACGGACCTTGACCGCATTGGCGCCCCTCCGGTCGCCCGCCCGCACACCCCGACCCGGACGAAGAACGACGTTTGGCCGCAAGTCGCGTCGGTGGCACTGCTCTTCTTGACCGTCGAGTGGCTGGTATTCCACCGCCGGCCGGGGGTATAAGTAAGCGTACAGGATTAACCGAATCATCCGCGCTTCCGATGGAGTTAGTACCGGGGGTACCTCCTCCATTGTTCAACCCTCTCCAGTATTCCGGGAGGGGTGTTGCGCCTGAGCGAGTTGGTACAGGTTCCAGGAACCTCAGAAAGTAAACGATATGTGGGATTTATTCACCGAGCCGGCGCGCCGGGTCGTGTTTTATGCGCAGGAAGAAGCCCGGCTGGGCCAGAATTACGTGTCTACCGAGCATCTACTGCTCGGTCTCTTGCGTGAACCGGGCAACGCGGCATCTCGGATACTGAACCAAATGGAAGTCAGTCCGGGGAATATCGCCATGGCGGTCGAGCGGATGGTCGAGCGTGGCAGCAGTCCGCCGGGCAAGGACATGCAGCTTACACCGCGCGGCAAACTGGTGATCGACCTGGCGTACGACGAAGCGAAGCGGATGGGCAACAACTACCTCGGGACCGAGCATCTGCTCCTCGGGATGATGCGGGAAGCGGACGGAGTAGCGGGCCGTGTCCTCGCCGGCCTCGGGGCCGACCTTGACCGCACGCGGCAGGCAGTCGTCGAGTTGCATGCATTGATGCCCCCGGAGCAGGTCCCTCCGCCGTCCGGACCGGCTGTCGCCGCGCGGCGTCCGTCGACGCTCGAGCGCATGAAGCAGAAGGGGGGGATACTTGGCGCCCTTGCATCGGGCCTTCTCGTGCTGGCCAAAATCGGCGCTCCTGTCCTTGCGGTGCTGGCCAAGTTGAAGTTTTTGGTCATTTTCGGAAAGCTGCTGCTGACCGGCGGATCGATGTTCCTCTCGATTTTTCTCTGGTCGTATGCGTTTGGCTGGCCGATGGCGATCGGATTCGTTTTGTCGATCTTCGTCCACGAGTGCGGGCATGCCTTTGCGGGTCGCCTGCGCGGTATTCCCATTTCCGGCATGGTGTTTGTCCCGTTTATGGGCGCAGTAGTGGTTCATGCGCGCGGCGGCAAGTCCGTGGTCGAGGATGCCTTCATCGGCATCATGGGGCCGGTTTTCGGCACTCTGTATGGGGTCGGATGCGTGCTGGTGTTCTTCACAACTCACAACCCGTTCTGGCTAGCGCTCGCAAGTATGGTCTTCTTCATTAATCTGTTCAACCTGGCGCCGACCGTTCCGCTCGACGGGGGCTGGATTATCCCGGTGTTCTCTCCCAAAGCCATGGTACTCGGCCTGGTCCTGCTGGTTCCCATCTGCATTTACAGCCATAATTACCTTATTCTGTTGTTGGGACTGCTGAGCATTCCGCGCATTAAGGCTGGCTGGAAGGCCGATCCGCGAACCAGTACGTTCTTCCAGGCCACGTCCCGAGACCGCTGGACTTATGGAATCGCCTACCTTGGCCTGGCCGCCTTCCTTGCCGCCGGCAGCGCCTGGGTTGACGTTATGTTTCAGGCAACCCGTTCGGGATTGTAGTCGTCGAGCTCTCATCGCATGAGTCGCGCGTTCACCGCGATGCTCGCCGCGCTCGGGCACATCTTCCTACGTCCGAGATAGCCACGTCTCCACATCGGCGTACGAGTTGAGGTCGAACAGCTCCACGCTCAGGTCGCTTAGCTGGTGGGGAGTCAAGGTGGGATTACCACGCATCACAGATCAAGACAAAGGCCCGCACCATCGACGATTGGCGAGGGTGCGGGCCATTTGTCCGGTGCTAGTCGACGGTTACTGTTCCCGTCAAGAGGATGTTGCGCGACGAATCGCCGACCATGATCTGGTAGGTGCCGGTTGCCACCTGCCAGCTATGGGTCGTTGTGCTCCAGTAGGAGAAGGAGCGTGAGTCGAGTACGATGCTCGCCGGGCCGGCCTGGCCCGGGGTGAGCGTGAGCTTCTGGAAGCCCTTGAGCTGCTTTGGAGGCTGCGGGACCGAGGCTGTCGACGGCATTCCGACGTACAGTTCGCCGACATCGGCCCCGGCGACGCTGCCTGTGTTGGTAATGGTAAAGTTCACCGTCACGGTCGCGCTCGGATTGCTGGAGAAGCTCACCGTCGCCGGCGAGATCGACAGGTTCGAGAACCCGAACGTCGTATAGGACAGGCCGAAGCCGAACGGGAAGTTCGGTGTGATGTTGTTCTGGTCGAACCACCGGTAGCCCTGGAAGACTCCCTCGGAGTACGCCACCTGATAGAAGTCTCCCGTGTCGAGGATGCCGGGGTACTGCGACGGTGTACTCGCGGGTTCATCGGACTGCTGAACCGGGAAGGTGAACGGCAGCTTGCCGGACGGGTTATAGTCGCCGACAAGCACGGCCGTCGTCGCAGTGCCGTCGCAGCTTCCCGGATACCACGCCTCGAGGATCGCCGGGACGCTGTTGACCCACGGCATGGTGACCGCGGACCCCGTCTTGATCACGACGATTGTGTTCGGGTTGGCCGCCGCAATTGCTTCCACCAGGGCGTCCTGCACACCGCTGTCGTCGAGGCTGAGCGTATCGCGGTCGTACTGCTCGCTCTCCGTGTCGCCGACCATGACAATCGCCACCTGCGACGCCTTCGCCAGTGCGACGGCCGACGCCAGGTTCGATCCGTTGTCCAGATTGACCTGTACTCCCGTGCCGCAGCGCGCGGTCAGAGCCGGCTGCGGATTGACGGTGATGACCGGATTGACCGTCGCTGTGCCACCGCCTCCCGTGTAGGCATGCGTGGCATCCGGCCCGATCAGCGCGATCGAAGTGAGATTCGCCGGGTTGAGCGGCAGGAGGTTGCCGGTGTTCTTGAGCAGAACCATGGCCGCTTCGGAGATGGGTACGGTAGCCGCCATGTCCGTGGTCGCCGTCGTCTGATCCATGTTGCAGTCGCCGCCTCCCGGACACGTTGTGACCGGCGGGGGGTTCCAGTTGCCCACGCGCATCATCGTGGAGAAGCGCCGGATCAGTTTATCGTCGAGATAGGCGACCGGAACGTAGCCTTCGTTGACGAGGTCTTCGAGGCTCGTCTCCCACTCCTCGTTCACTGTCGTGTCCGACCCCGGCATGTCCATATCGATCCCGTCCATCATCTCGTCGATCTGGTTATGAACGGCGCCGAAGTCGGGACCGATAAACCCGTTCATGTTCCACAGATCCTTGACGATCCCCTTGAGCGCGGTTGGATTCTGGCAGTTGTATGATCCGTCCAGCATGTTATAGGCGCACATCATCGAGCCGGCGTCGCCCGACTCGACGGAGTTCTCGAACTGCGGGATCAGCAACTCGTGCAGCGTGCGCTCGTCGACGATGTCGTTCTCGCCGGCCCGGTATGCCTCCTGGTCGTTGCCGGCGAAGTGCTTGATCTGTGCGATGACGCCCTTCGACTGGATCCCAATAACGTCGGCCGCCGCGATCTGGCCGGACAGGTACGGATCCTCGCCAAAGGCCTCGAAAACCCGGCCCCCCTGCGGATCTCTCGCCAGGCCCATGGTCGGTCCCTCGACAAGGCCATTGCCGAAGTAGTGCGTCTCTTTGCCGATCAAGGCGCCGAAGTCCTGCGCCAGGGTCGGGTCCCAGGTTGCGGCTACCGCACTCGGTGTTGTCAGGGCAACCGCTCCGCCTTCGTGTCCCGGCCCGCCCGCCCCCGCCCCACAGGAGCCGTTCGTGATGTTCAGATAGGGGACGTTCAGGCCGGTTGTCGAATCGGTGATCCCGGGGATCATTCGGTCATCCGTCGCGTCATCCAGGCCGTGGAGCTGGTTCGCCTTCTCGGCCAGGGTCATTATGCCGACAACGGCCGCAGCGCTGGCGAGGTTGCCGCCGCCGACGACCAGATCCACCGCCGTAGTCTGCGTCAGCACGCCGCTCGTGCCGTAGACGTCGATCAGGTAGTCGTAGGCTGGCGTGGTGGACGTGCTGGTTAACGTCAGTGTCGACGTGCCCGATGGCCCGATGGTCGCCGGGTTGAAGGTCGCAGTTATTCCTGCCGGAAGCGTGCCGGTTGTGAGTGCGATGTTACTGGAGTAGCCTCCGAGCGCCGTCGCGCTAATCGTGAAGGTTGCGTTCGATCCCGCGCTGACCACGGTAGTCGATGGCGAAGCGGCGAGTTGATAGTTGACCGCGGGCTGCGCGGTCGTGATCAGCGTTACCGGGGTCGTTTCGCTCAGGCCGCCGCTCACGCCCATGATGATGACCGGGGTGCTCACTACCTCCGCAGTTTCGTCGGTGGTGACGGTCATGACCGACGTGCCCGATCCACCGGTCAGAATCGGTGGGTCGAAGCTCGCGGTGGCGCCGTTGGGCATCGGGTCAGCGCTCAGGCCGATCGTGCCCGTGAATCCTCCCACCGACGTCGCCGTTACCGTGAAGGTGGTCGTGGCTCCCGGGCCGACCATCACGCTTTGCGTACCGGGGCTTGCCGAAAGCGTGAACATCGAGGAGGGCAGGCCGGTCACCACCAGGGTCACAACGATCGACTGCGTGATGGTGCCTTGCGGCGCGGTCGGGCACGTTCCGGTCACGGTGATCGGGTAGGTGCCGGCGGGAGTGCTGGCCGACGTGTTGATCATCAGCGAACTGACTCCGGAGTTCACCGGTGTGAAGACCGCCCCCATCGTGAAGCTCGCTGTTGCGCCGGTGGGAAGGCCGGTAGCGGTGAAGTTCACCGCCTGATTCATTCCGCCGATCGGAGTGGCGGTGATCGTGTAGAGCGCGGTCGCGCTCGCGTTGACGGTTTGCGTCGACGTATTCGACGACAGCGAGAAGTTCATAGCCGGGACGGCGACGACTACCAGGGTGACCGTTACTGTCTGGACCTCCGTGCCGCAGGTCCCGGTTACGGTGAGAGTATACGTTCCGACCGGTGTGGTGGACGCCGAGTAGACGTTCATGACGGTGAAGCCGGTTCCGACCGGACTCGGCCCGAAGCTCGACGTCGCCCCGGTCGGGAGGCCTGAGACCGCCATACTGACCTGTCCGGCGAAGCCGCTGGCTCCGGTCGTACTGATGATATATGTCGTGCTTTGACCCTCCTCGACGGGCTCGGTGGTCGGGTTGGACGATACCGTGAAGGTGCCTCCGGTCGGGTTGGTCGGCTCGGCGTTCACCTCGGCAGATAGGCCGGATGTGCCGTTCTGGTTGCCGGCGGAAACCTTATAATAGTACGTTACGCCGTTGGTGACGGTGCCGTCGAGGTATGTCGTGCCCGACCCGCTGGCGATGGCTGTCGCCGCCTCTCCTCCCGAAGCCGTGCCGCGGTAAATGAAGTAGCTGGTAGTCGTGGCGCTGCCGTTCCAGGCCAGGCGGACATGGCCTACATAGGCCGACCCGACCAATCCGGACGGCGCGGCCGGGACAGGAAGGGAGGCCGACGGCTGCGCGGAGACCTCGTTCGACATGCCAGACGTCCCCGCATTGTTGACTGCGGCGACCTCGTAATAGTAGGTCGTGCCGTTGGTCAGACCTGTGTCGATGTATGTCGTCGTGGTGAGCGAGGAGACTATCGGCGGCGACTTCTCTCCGCCGGACGACGTGGCGCGGTACAGGTTGTAGTTGGAGGCGCCGGTAGTCGTTGTCCAGTTGAGGGTGTTCTGGGCATTGCCGATCGTCGCAGCCAGGCCGGTCGGGGGCTGGGACACGATCAGCGCGCCCGTGCCAACGACGATGGCGCCGCACTTGGCTTGATCGACCGTGGCGGCGAACACGAGCGTGATCTCTCCCGTGCTGCCGGACTCCACCGTGAACGACTCCTGGACAGCCGTATACTGGGCGCCGGCCGTCGCGTAGATGTCGAAGTTGCTCAGCACTGTGGATCCGTTCGCGGTGACGCTGAATACGCGTTCGCCCGCCGCGGTCCAGTAGTTCTCAACAAAGTACAGGGTGACCGGGTAGCTGGTATTCGGGTTGAGGCCGGCGATGATATACGAGAAGCCGCCCTCGCGATCCGTCGTGAGTACGGACTGGGACGGAATCGGCCCGGTCAGCAGATTCGTGCTGACGGCGTTTGTCCAGGCGATCGCGTTTCCGTTCACGAACTCGCAGTCGGCAACGAAATTACCGGAGGCCGTGCCCCCGCAGTTGATCGAGATGCCGGCATTGTACGGCGCGACCGACGGCGTGGCCGACGCCTCCGTCGAGAGGGGCGACGTGCCGCCCGTGTCGAGCGCTGCCACCTTGTAGTAGTAAGCGGTTCCATTTACGACGGCCGAATCGGTGTATTGCGTGGATGTTACGCCGGATGCGAGCGCCGTAGTCGACTCGCCGCCTGAGGCGGTTCCGCGATACACGCCGTAGCTGGTTGCCCCTGTGCTCGATGTCCAGGCCAGTGCAACCTCAGCGTTCTCGCCGGCCGCGGTCAGGCCTGTCGGGGCGGGTGGGGCAACAAGGGCCGGCGTGGCGCTCAACTCGTTGGACATCGCCGACGTGCCCGCGGTGTTGACTGCGGCGACCTTGAAGTAATAGGCCGTGCCATTTGTCAGACCGGAGTTGGTGTAAGTGGTGGTGGTGACGCCGGTAGCGATGGCTGTGGCGCTCTCGCCGCCGGCCGACGTTCCGCGGTAGAGGTTGTAGCCTGTCGCGCCGGTCGATACGGTCCAGGTCAGTGTTACACTGGCATTGCTCGGGACGGCGGTGCTGAGTATCGGTGCGCCCGGGATCGTGACGACGGTCGAATCGATCTCGATCCCGTTAATCTGGCCGTTGTCAATGACATTGGCGGTGGAGATCACCATCTGCCCACTCGCACTGGCATTCTCCGTAAACTGCTGCACTGTTGCGATGTTCTCGCCGCCCGCGGTCGCGAAGATGTCGAAATCCGTCAGGACCTGCGTGCCGTTGATGGTGACGTTGAACTCACGCTTGCCGGCCGCCGTCCAGTAGGTTTCGGCAAAGTGCAGCCGTACGTTATACGGCGTGTTCGCCGCCAGTCCACCGATCGTATATGTAAACAGCCCGTAGCGATTGGTCTGGTACACGGCCTCCGGGGCCGGGTTGGTTGCTCCGGTGGTGGTGATTGTGCTGGTCACCGTCGTGGCAGTACCACCGCTGAAGTCTGTGTCGGCGACCCAGCTCCCGGTTGCGGTTCCGCCGCAGTTTATCAGTGCGACAGCGGTGCCGACTGACGCAGTTGGTGTGGCCGAGGCTTCCGTCGACTGTGCCGACGTGCCGCTCGCATTGAGGGCGGCGACTTTATAGTAGTAGGCAGTGCCGTTTGTGAGGCCGGTGTTGGTGTACGATGTCGCGGTGACTCCCGTGGCGATGGCCGTCGCGCTCTCGCCGCCGGATGCCGTCCCGCGGTAGACATTGTAGCTGGTCGCGCCGGTCGACGCCGTCCAGGACAGGGCGACCTGGGCATTACCGGCGGTAGCGGTCAGGCCGGTCGGTGCGGCAGGGACGCCGGTGGTCGGCGTGGCCGAGGCTTCCGTCGACTGTGCCGACGTGCCGCTCGCATTGAGGGCGGCGACTTTATAGTAGTAGGCAGTGCCGTTTGTGAGGCCGGTGTTGGTGTACGATGTCGTGGTGACTCCCGTGGCGATGGCTGTCGCGCTCTCGCCGCCGGATGCCGTCCCGCGGTAGACGTTGTAGCTTGTGGCGCCGGTCGACGCCGTCCAGGACAGGGCGACCTGGGCATTGCCGGCGCTTGCGGTCAGGCCGGTCGGCGCCGCCGGTGCTCCGGTGCTGCTATCGATCTCGATGCCGTTGATCTGGGCATTGTTTATTACTGTGGTGAAAGCGATGATAATCTGGCCGCTCGAGTTCGCGGTGGCCGTGAATTGCTGGATATTGGCGATGTTTTCGCCTCCCGCAGTGGCGAAGATGTCAAAGTCGGTCAAAACCTGCGTGCCGTTGATCGACGCGTTGAACTCGCGATCTCCCTTGGCGTCCCAGTATGTCTCGCAGAAGTGGAGGCGCACCGGGTACGAGGTGCCCGCCGTCAAGCTGCCGACCGTATAGGTGCAGTTTCCAAATCGGTTGGTCTGATACACCGAGACCGGCGCCGGGTTCGTAACGTTCGCCGTGTTGATCGTGTTGAGGGCGGTGGTGCCGGTACCGCCGCTGTAGTCGGTGTCGGCAACCCAGCTTCCGGTAGCCGAGCCACCGGAGTTGATGAGAATCACGGCACTGGCCGGCCTCATGCCGGCCAGTGCCAGGCCGGCCATGATGAGCGCGCTGTAGAACAGCAGCTTCGATGTGTATTTCTTCATGTTTGTCTCCTAACTCAGGGCGGAGCTACCGCCGAACGAGAAGCAATCTTCCGGGAATTCCGGTCCATCTCCGCGATGGACGCAGGAGCACGCGGTCGAGGGACACCGCCCGATCCGGTGCGCTCCTCACGACCATCTTGGAACGATATGTATATTGCATTAATTGCAATAGAAATCTTTCACAGTCAAATCGATCGTTCATAGCGCAAAACGCTTCGCGGAACGAGCAAACCAATTATACATGAGACCTAACGTTTTGTCAATCGATTTATCATTTCACAAATCGGTTTATCATGACCGGTCCCGTGATTATAGTGCTCGGACGGTTTTGTGTAGAAAGCAAGGTCGGGAGTGATGAAGCTTGACAACGGAAAAGACGGACAGGACGGAAAGAACGGATAACGAGTTTCCGATTTCCGTGCCCTCCGTGCTTAAGTCGTTCTTTTCTTCTTTCCGTCTGTCCGGAACGCCTCCGCGACTGCGTCGGCGACCAGTTGTCGGGCCTCGCGCATCGCTTGCTCCCGTTCCATCGACGGTGGCGACGCGGCGCTGACGCCGGTGGCGCCGAGGGCGAGCAGGGCGTCGGCGGTCTCGGGATCGACACTCCCGCCAATAGCGAGAACGCGGACGTTCGCACGGCTGCACCGGCGAACGACTCCCGCCACGGCCTTGCCACTCAGGGTTTGCCGGTCGATGGCGCCTTCCCCGGTGACGACCCAATCCGCCGTTGCAATCAGGTCGTCGAATCCGCACGTATCGAGCAGCAGGTCGATTCCGCTGCGGGCCTCGGCGCCAAACCAGGCCATCAGCGCCGCGCCCAGGCCCCCCGCCGCGCCGGCGGCCGGCCGCGCCGTGACATCGACGCCGAAGTCGCGCCGGAATATCTCGGCCACATACCCAAGGCCCGCGTCGAGCATGGCGACTATCTCCGGCGTGGCTCCCTTCTGCGGTCCGTAGACTGCCGATGCACCGTCGGGACCGGTCAACCGGTTCATGACGTCGGAGGCCAGTACGACATTGACCTGTGCGCGCGATGGCGCCCGGATCGAAGCGATTTGTGGCAGGTGGGCGGCGGTGATCGGCGTACAGATTGTGTAACCCGCGCCGTCGACGAAGCGGGCGCCGAGCGCTTGCAGGGCACCGACTCCTCCATCGTTCGTTGCTGTTCCGCCCAACCCGACAACCACCCGCGTGCATCCGGATTCCAGAGCGTGCCGGATCAGTTCGCCTGTACCGTAGGTGGTCGTGTGCAGGGGATTGAGAAGATGACGCGGTACAAGCCGGAAGCCGGAGGCGGCCGCACTCTCGACGATAGCTGTTTTGGGATCATTTCCGTCAAGTACGCCATAGGCGGCCTCGACCGATTCCCCAAGCGGCCCGACAACCGACCGCGTAACCAGGCGGCCTGATCGAGCCCCCAGCCACGCGTCAACCGTCCCCTCGCCGCCGTCAGCCAGCGGCAGGCAGACGATGTCGGCGTCGGGAAGGACGCTCCGGATCCCGGCCTCGATCGCCTCAGCGGCCTCGACGGCGGTCAGGCTGCCCTTAAATGAATCTGGGGCGATGACGATACGCATTGTTCGCTCCGTCCCGACTTATTGGCCGCGGGCGACGCGCCGGGCACGACGCATGCGTCGATTGTGGCCGGCGCACCGTGCCCTCTGCCTCGCCTACGGTTCTTGTCGATGCCCGGTTCAACATCGTAATCACGTTTACGATGTTGAGGCCGGGGGTTTGTCAGATTACGGGTTCGGCGCGACATTTAGGCGCGCTGGAGGAGTCAGGGCCTTAAAATCGGTTGTCGAAGCGACCTGGGCGAGATCGGCGGCGGCTTTGCGCCAGTCCCAGCCGTCCATGGTCATGGCGGCCTGGATGCAGTCTCCGGACGGCGACATCTTTGACCACATGGCGCCGTGGCTCGTCTCAAGATGGAGGGCCCGAAGCAGCGATACGGTGGTTTGAACCTTATCGGACGAATCTGCCGTGGCGACGAAATCCAGAATTGCCGTATACCAGGCCATGTCCGAGAGCCCGACGCTCTGGCTTCCAGCCGCTTCTGCCGGTATCGACAGGCGCGGGGTCTGGTCCGCCTGAACCCACATCGGGTGCGTTCCGATGACAAGCCAGTCGTCCTTGGCCGACATGAACGGCTGGACTTTGACCGGCATCGCGGCGGGAACCGCGGCGCTCGGGATTTGAAGCACCCACGAGTTGCCGCCGCGCACAACCGGAGCGCCGGTGCTTGTCAGTGTCGCCGCGATCACTTTGGCGGCGTGCAGCGCCGCGGCGTGGGTGTCTGCGTGCGCCATAATGACCAGACCGAATCCGCGGCTGGCGCTCCAGGTCAGGTCGAGGCCGGCGTCACGATGGAAGTACGGCGCGACGGCGTCGAGCGGCGCAAACGCGCTTGTATCCCGCGATCCCGTGACTGCGCGCAACTGCGCGGCGAGCATCGGTCGCAGCAGTGTCCAGTAGTATCCCGGATTCGTGAACAAGATGGCTTCGGACGACTGAGGCGCGCGCTGCAGGATTGCGTCGGAAACGGCAGGAAGCGCACGGGCCTCCTTCGCGAACAAGGCTCTGGCCGCGCTGGTCGTCGGAACGGAAACGATATCTTCGCGCATCTGCGTACCGTTCTCGGTGTAGGCGGTCGCAACCACGATGTTGCTTGCTGTTTCGGCTACCGGACTGGAAACGTTCTGGTTTGCGGCCTTCGCGAGCTTGAGCGTCTGCCGATAATCGATATCGAACCAGGCTGACGCATTATTCGGGAGAAGGCTGAAGGCCTTCGCCCAGGCCGGATCTGACCCAATGGCCGGGACCTTGCCGTTTACGGTATCGAGCGCGCGCCCGAGCGAGTGGGTGGGCGAGGCGATCAACCAGCCATTGATAACGGCAAAGGAGATCAGCGGATCTTTCGATGGGCCGTTCTTCTTGACGATATCATAGACGGTCGTTCCCCCGTACAGGCGTTGTGTCAGTGTGACCTTGCCTGTGCCGTTCGCCTGGAGCTTTGTCTGTGCGGCATTAACGGCTGCGGTGAGGCCGGCCGAATCGCGTGCTTCCGCGTACAGGATGATGCTCGGATTAGCGGGATCGGTCATGGACACCGCATACCCGGCGCGACCGATCCACGGCGCGATGTCTTTCTCGAATGTCAGCCCGGTTTCATCCTGAAGCTTGTCCAGCTTCGCGGAAACCCTGGGCACGGCACGGACGCCGGAGAGAGCATCCCAGAGCCAGTTTGCGTCGACACCGCCAAAAACGAAGGTGCCACGCGGGACTATTTGAGCGAATGAGGCGCTGACGCTGGTTGACTGGGCGCGGGATGGGACGGATGCGCCGTTCAGTGCGAACAGAAGGGCCAGTGCGCCGACTGCGAATCGCCGCAACAGGTGCTTCCGATCCGAAACACAGCCGGCATTGTTTGTGACGTACATATGGGGAAAGCCTTTCCATTTCACGCAGGCGACATCCGAGGATGTACGACCTCGATCAGAATGAAGGAGCAACAAGAGAGTGGGCCGGGTCCGCGGCCTTCGTTTGCTACGCCCGGCGTGATGATAAGCCGAGAACGATGCCCGACCTCTGTATGCGGGTATCCGGCCCGCCTATTGGTTCACGGGTCACTCGCGAATCCCGTATGGCGATTCGCCGGACCTATAGTTCCAGATGTGCGAAGCGGTCGGCTTCGGTGTCGCCGCTCGGCGAAACGGGCGGCTCGACATCCGCGGGCCGGCTGACCGATCCGACCGGTCTTCCAAACCGAGGCGACATGTATCCTCCGGTGACTGTCGATCCCGGAACCGCCGGGGCCGCCGGCGACTGACCGGTTCCGATGGACTCGACATGTGTTCCTTCCGGAAGCGGCATTTCGCCGATGCCGCAGGTGGGGCTGACCGGTGGCGTAGACCTGGCTGCCATTCGGATTGCCTGTGCGTCGGCGGCGAGGTGGTCCGCGACCCGGCGCAGGTCTGCCTGCCGCTGCGAGACATTAAAGTCCGTCATGGGAATTCCTGTCGGGCCATAAGGTCCTGTCACGGGCGCATACATGCGGGCCGCCACCTCGGCGTCGTGAATCGCCTGTTGGGCCAGGAAGGCCTGTCGATTCCGCTCCGCCTGTGTCAGATACGCCGGGTCGTTAATCTCGGCGCCGCACCAATTGCAGCGGGTGCTGATATGCGAGATGAGCTTGCGGTTGCAGCTTGGGCACGTATCCATCGATTTCCGATCTCCTGCTCAATATTACTTCGATCCTTGACGAATGTCAACCATATGAATGACATGGGGTCGATAGGCCGCACAAGAATGCAGTTGGGCCTGCGCACCGTGCCGAACAAACAGAAAAACGGCGGCACGCCGAAGCGCACCGCCGTTTACGAGAGTTGGCGACTACCGGCGCCAGGACAGACCTTTGGACGGGGTCGGGCCAACCTGGCTCAACCGATGCCCATCAAAGCCGTGGGTGACCATGGCACGGGACGCGGCCAGCATGGCCGCATGATGTTCCGTCTCGGCTTCCAGCGCAGCCCGGCGGTTCGAGTGCGAGGTGAGCATGTATTCGGCGTCGATGATCGGTTCGCCACACCAGTTGCAGGTGGGACTCGAATGTGAGATGAGTTTACGATTGCATTTCGGGCACTTTTCCATTTCGGCGCCTCCTTCTGTATTATTCCACGACGATTTCCGCAAGTGGACAACGGTCCGATATTGGGCGCTGTCCGTAAGTAACCAGTCGCGACTGCGGATCGCACAGAGTGCGCGTGGCCGCCTGCCAGCAACCTTATGAATTCATTATAAGGCGGGTTGAACTGGTTTCGCCGGTGCGGAGAAGAATTTTGCTATGATTTTTGAAGGATTCCGAAACTGGTGTCGTCTAACTGCAACCTTAGCCCGGAGATTGGGTCATACTGGAAAGAAGAGACGAAAGTCGCTCGAAGGAGGCCCATCCCATGCATACTATTTTCGCCCTTGCCGGCGGATTGCTGCTCTTCCTCGTGATTCTGGTCATCGTCACGAGCGTTTTCTGGATCATCGAGTTGATCGATATCTGCACGCGCCAGTTTCCCGATCCGACGTTAAAGATCGTCTGGTTACTCGTCGTGTTTTTCCTGCATTTCCTGGGAGCTCTGGTATATCATTTTGTCGGCCGGCAAATGGGGACCAAAGGCTACGTGAGTGGCGGCGGCGGAACTCTCCCACCGGCTTACTAGGGTGACAGTTGTCGTTACAGTTCAAGATGTTCGAATCGGCCTTCGCCGTCCGGCGTCACGTTGACGGTCTCGTTCGGGTTCGTCTCGGCTTGCTTACGGGCGCGTATTAACCGCAGCCTTGCCTCCAGCGCCGCTTCCATTCGGCGGTCGATGGCCGGATGACTCGGCAAGCTACCCGGGACGGGCGGCTTGACAGGGTATAATGGGCCGCTGCCGCCGTAAAGCTGTGACTGCGTCATCGCGATATCGCGCTTGATCTCGGCTTCCATCTGGTAAGCTCGGTCCGCGATCTCGCTGCCGCACCAGTTGCATCGCTTGCTCGTGTGCGACAACAGTTTTCGGTTGCACTTCGGACAGTTGTCCATTCGATCGAGTCTCCAAGGATATTATACGCGATATCGGCGGATTGGCCGATGGTCGTCGCCGGTGCCCAAAGCGCTCTACTGTCGTGCGAATGTTCCGACGAGCAGATTGTGAGCTTCGCGGACATTCTGTATCCCGGTGAAGCCCACACTTGCCATATAGCTGCTGTTGCGGGTTTGGCGCAGTTGCTTTGCGAACATCAGGTTTCCTGATCCGTCTTGAGATTCGGACATCGTGACGTCGGACAGGTTGATGTTGCGGAACGATTCCACCGATCGTGTCCGTCCCGCTTTGATAATCATGATGCGCCGGTTCGTAATCGCATATATCGTGACGAGTGCATTCTTATAGGCAATAAAGGGGGACGAAATCATTGCGATCCCGATCAATAGAAATAGAATCGGAATTGCCATAAAGACGATGGGCGGAGAGGCCACATTTGGCCGGTTCATCGTCGTGAGCATCATGTAGATGAAGAATACCGGTAGGGCCGACCAGAACGCGCCGAAAATAAGTAAGGGGACACTGGCCAGGGCAAGCCGACCTGGGTTTGGCTGACCGGACCACAGGAGCTCCTCGTTTGGTTCCTGTTCCCGCTGGACGGATTCCATCACTAAGCGATTGTCCATGTTGACCTCCTTAAACGGGTGCTATCCAAATCCGTTGACGGAAACGCGAGTTGGCGGGCCACTAATGACAGGCACGATTTGGAAAACCCAGCAACGCGGGGTTGATCCTCGAGCACGGTCCGCGATCTCGCTGCCGCACCAGTTGCATCGCTTGCCCGTGTGCGACAACAGTTTTCGGTTGCACTTCGGACAGTTGTCCATTCGATCGGGTATCCAAGGATATTATACGCGATATCGGCGGATTGGCCGATGGTCGTCGCCGGTGCCCAGCGCGTTCCTCTGTCGTGCGAACGTTCCGACGAGCAGGCGTTGAACTTCATGCACGTCATGGATGCTGACAGTGATATTCCAGGCGACTGGCCTCCCATCATGATCCGGCGACCGCGCGACCCACAACGCATACGAGCCCATGGACGCTGCGGCGGACGGCGAATTCGGCCACGGCCGCGGCGGCGTCGCCCAACATGAGCGTCGACGGCATCTCACCCTCGACAATAAACAGGAACCTGGAACGGTCCAGCAGCCACCGTGCGAGCTTCGGATCGGTCACGCTGCCGTGCTCGTCGAGGAGGCCGAGCGCAGCTTCGTCGAGGCGGGCCACCTCGTCTGCCGACGCAAGCAGCGGAACGGGAAGGGCATGAAGGCTACGGAGCGACCCGTCCTGAGCCGAGCGGGCGATGTGGCAAGCCATCAGGTACGACACCGGCATCGGGGGCGCGGTGGCGGTTCGGCCGCGCGTCAGGCGCTCCAGAATGACCCCGATGGACGGCGCTTCGTCGGGCAGCGGCTCTCGTCCCAGGGCGTCACGGATGCCGGCGGCATACCGGCGCAGGACATGGCGCTGCACGGCCGGCCACCGAAGGGCAAACGGGATCAGCCCGAGGGACAGGAGATCTCGAAAGACGGGACTCATCAGCAGGCGATGGCATTTCATCGAGGACGGCGCAAGCGCCAGCACGACCAGCACGGCCACCGCCCAAATCAGCGCGAGACAGATGCCAGCTAAGAGCCAGCCGGCCACCGCGACCACCGAAACGTCTCGATCGACCGCCGGAAGCCATCCGTCCTTGACGGTCACGTACACCACGATACGGCCCGGGGGAACGCGGACGACCGCGCTGGCAGGACCGACGAAACGGGATGCGCCGGCAGCCGCGCGGACCGCGTCCGGGTTCAAGCCGGCGGCGACCCGCGCCTGCGGCGCGGCGGACACTCCCTCCGGCCCGGCGTAGTGCACTCGAGTCGAATATTCGCCGGCCAGCACGAACCCGGGTGGCAGGAGCGGAGATAGAAATCGTGCCCATCCGAGGCGGCGCGGAGCGAGGCTGACGACGATACTCCGGCCGGGGTCGACCCGGAATGCCCCGTCCGCCGTCGCCAGCCACGCCGCCCCGCCGGCATCGTAGGCCCCGAGCACATCGACGTCGCTGTCGATCACCGGAAATGCCCGGTCACCGCTGACCATGTACGCGCCCGTCTGAGTGGCCAGAAAGATCCGGCCGCCGATCCTGGAGACCGACGCCACCGAGAGCGGGGCATCCGGGATCCGCACGGCCCGGTCGCCGTCGACCGCGTAGGCCCCTGTCGATGTCGCCAGCCAGACACGGTCACCGTCGCCCAATATCCCGGTGACATCGAGGGGCTGGTCGGGAATGCGCCGCGCGAAATTGCCGTCGATACGGAAGGCGCCCGATCGCGTCGCGATCCAGACATGGCCGGCCGCCGTCACGATCGTCGCGACGGCGGTCTTTGTGTCCGGGAGCCGGCGGGCGACGTCGCCGTCGACGCGAAATGCTCCTGTCCTCGAGAGGAGCCAGATCTGTCCGCCGGCCGGCACGATTCGAAACACCTCTGCGGCCTTTCCCGTGAACCGGAACGCCGGGTTCGACGGTGAAATCAGCGCGATATGGCGTGGACGAAGTGGGCCGGACGTCGGCGGCACGGCGGTCGTGCCCGGCTCGGGGTCGACGCGAAAGGCGCCCTGGTCGGTCGCAAGCCACGGCGTGCCGTTCACGTCGAGGATCTGGTTCAGGTCATAATCCATGTCCACCAGATGCTCGGCCGTCCAGGCGCCGCCGTTGTCGACCAGCCGGAAGGCGCCCCGGTCGGTGGCGATCCACGGGTGGCCGTCGATTGGGACGACCGCGGCCACGTCGAAGTCCTGGTCGGGCGTGCGCAGGGCATTGTCGCCGTTCACCAGATAGGCGCCGTTCGTGGCCGCAAGCCATACCGAGCCCCCGACCTCGGTGACGCTGGTCACAACAAGGCCACGGTCGGGTACGCGCACGGCCCGGTCTCCGTCGATGCGAAAGGCGCCCTGCGTCGTCGCGAGCCACACGTGTCCGCCGGCGTAATCGATGGCGGTAACGTCCATCTTGTAGTCGGGAATACGCGTCGCCCGGTCGCCGTCGATCCGGTAGGCTCCCTGCGGCGTCCCCACCCACACCCGCCCGCCGTTGTCGAGCACGGCTGTCGCCGTGACCTCGACGTCCGGCAGCCGCTGCGTCACCTGCGCCGGCGCCGGTGCGGCGAGGCCAAACCCGGCAAGAATCCAGAGAAAAGCAGAGTTAATTCGCCTGGTTGGACATGACATGAGGTCGCTCGGCCGACCCGGCCCGCGCGAACCGCCGAGTCACCCCGTATGCTACCACAAAGAGACGATCTGTGACGCGTGCCGCGTCCTCTCATGCGCCCAGTTTTTTCGCTGCAACCATCGTTAGACCACGACCAAGGCTCCGCATCAGACTGCACGCACCCCATGGGCCGAAGTCCATCGCTAAAGCGCGACCTGACTCACGTTGAAGCCTCCTTATCCTGACGTCGATTATACTTTCGTTCCGCATTCCGGGCAGAACTTGACGCCGGCGGGGATTTCGGCGTGGCATTCGGCGCAGGTGAGCTTCTGGACGACGGGAGTGCCGCATTCGGGGCAGAACTTGGCGGAGCCGACGGCCGCGCCGCAGTTGTGGCAGGTGGCGGCACGCTGCTGGGTGAGGTCCGCGCCTTGCTTCTGATCCGTGGAAAATGCCGCCTCGTGGATTTGGGCCGCCATGGCCTGCGCCTGCGACGCGGCGATCTCTTCGCCCAGGATGGGGGCGTCCTGCTTGCACAGGCCTTTCTCCGGATTCCAACAGACTTCCTTGCACACCCAGGTCCCGCACCGATGGCACTGGTTGAACAGCGGCCTCACTTCCTGAACGGCCTCGTGTACCGCATTGTCATGCGCCGGCCCGCCGATCGCCCGCTGAATATTGTAAGCCGCGTTGCCCATATTGCCCAGCACGCCGCCGAATAATCCGCCGGCAGCCCGCAGCAAGTCGGTGGCTACACCGAGGTTATTCGGCACGAAGGTCGACATGTAGCCGTTTCCACAGCGGTTGCAGTGAAACTTGAACTGAAACCCTTGATCGGTGGAGAGATCCTCGTAATTCTCAACAAACTCGATGACCGCCATCTATTTCTCCTCTCGTGAAATTGCGAGACTGGTTTACCGCCCAGATCCGGACGACGGAACGGGGTCACCCTCCCGGGAATCGGACCCACACAAGCGGATCATCGCCGATCCTCGTGTTCGATCATGAGGAGTATACCGCAGACTTTGGCGAACGAAGCGGCTCAACTCGCAAGGCGTTAGCCCGGATTATTCACGAAAACATCAGATGACAGGCAGGGACGACTGTCCCACGATAGGACATGAAAAATGCAGGCTAGTCGGCGACCGAGGCGACCAGCCGTCGCATGGCTCGCAGCACAAGCACTTCGGTGGCGATCGTCGGGCTAAAGAGGAGGCGAATGGGGTCGGCATGCATCACCGAGCCGTTCTCACTCACCTGGAAGTACATGAATTCCGGTCCCTGATCGTCCGGTTCAGCGTCGTCGTCGAAGCCGGCGACCGTCAGACGTCCGCCGGGCAGGCACGCTCCCGTGTCGAGGCCCACCTTGTTCGCGTGCACCAGCGGCCGGCGGTTTGCCTGAGGCGTGTGCCCGAACACGACGACCCGGTCGAACTCGCTGTGGAAGTTGATAAACGGGTCCCGTATCCACAGGCGCGGATCGAGGTCGGCCGCCACGTGAGGATCGACCCCGTTCGGCACGATGCCCGCGTGCACGAAGTGGTACCGCCGGCTTTCCACTTCCAGAAGGGTATCCTCCAGGAAGTCCGCGGCCCAGCCTGGAAACTGGGGGACCCAGTCCTCCTGACCGCTCATCCCGAATGAATCCAGTGTGGCGAACCCGCCGTTCAGGAGCCACAACTCCTCGCGTTCGGTGTCGCCGTGCAGTGACCGCAGCAGGAGATCTTCATGGTTTCCACGCAAAAAGCTGGTCCCGGGGTGCCGATCGCGGAAATCGATCATCCGGCTCAGGACTCCGGCGCTGTCCGGCCCCCGGTCGATATAGTCTCCCAGAAAGATGATCTCGTCTTTCGGGGTCAGCAGCGTCTCGAGCTCGTCGAGCGCCGGGTCCAACATCGTTAATTGCCCATGAATATCGCCAATTGCATATATCATATTTGCTTCTTCGCGCGAATCCTTCCCGGGGGCGCTGCGCATCATGCCTTTGCTACAACCAGCCCGCCTATTCCTATTCTATCACGTTATGATCGTGAATATCGGTTGAAGCATACTGACATATTATCATCGCCGCCTGCCATTCGGCAACGCCGCGATGATAATATGTCAGTATGCTTCAACCGATATTCACGATCATAACGTGATAGAATAGGAATAGGCGGGCTGGTTGTAGCAAAGGCATGATGCGCAGCGCCCCCGGGAAG
>JBKQWH010000021.1:0-32282 GCA_052139635.1 Capsulimonadaceae bacterium | reverse complement strand
GTGCGTCGCTCTTGTGGCCTCGCGCGCCTAACCCGGCAGCTTCCTCAGCGTCGAGAGAACCTCGGCCGGCTCGAGCCCGCGGCTCAGCACGCCGCCGCGCGAGTGCACAAAATTTCAATAAATATTCCTTGACAATCATGGTACGTTAACTGTGCTGCTGGTTCGCTACAGATTACAACCTGTGGAATTCGAGATTCAGCCCAGCGACATCATATGAAGTCTTGCGGACCGGAATCGGTCTGTGGTAGACATATGCGAATAACCGCGACATTATCCGGTACATGGTCTACTCACGTCCCGGAAATGATAAAAAGATGAGGAAACGAAAATGAGGTTAGTCACTGCGCTACTTATGCTCCTGAGCCTGAGTTGTAGCGCTTGCTTCGGAAGTGTATACGTACCGGGACAGGATATTACCGCGCAGCTTGCCGCCGACATTGCCGCCGGCGCTAACGGGGCTAGTCGGAGCAGCGCTATTATCACGCTTCCAGCCGGTACCTTCTATCTCAGCGCTCAAGTGAATTTGATGGGCACGACGATACATGGGGCAGGAAAACTGCAAACAACCATTGTTTTTTCGAAGGATCTGGGCAGCGGAGTAGCGGGTATAACCGGAAACCTTACAAATACCGGCCAGAGTTTCGAGATCGACGACTGCACGATACAGGGACCAAGGCCAGTAAGCACCGTGCCGTGCGGAACCTCGCCGAATGGCATGGACGGCATTCGCTTGCTCGACGGTTGTATCTTGCGAAGGGTCGCCGTAAACTATTTTCACGCCGGGATCATTTGCGACGGCAATCACCACGTGCTGGACGAGTTGACATCGCAATGCAACTATTACGGCTGTATGTGGCCGTCGGTATCCTATGATGGAACGTACTTTGACGACGACATCAAGGGAGGTTCCTCGATCTCAGCAAACAAATTCGCCGACCTGTACGTTGCTCCCGGAGGCCAACTAGGAGGCGCGTCATTCGACCGAACGCACTGCGGGTTCTCTCCGTTCGGACTTTACCTGGATAAGGCCGCCAGCGCCGGCGGCTGCCAGTTCCTTCAAGTCCAGTTCGAGGGTTGCGGCAACCAGATCATTTGCGGAGCGGACGCGAACACCAACATCACAACTTCACATTTTGAAGAGTGTTCGTTCTTTGGACAGTACAACAATGACATTCCGACGCTGCCCCGTTCCCCTCAGGTAACGATTGGCTACTTCTTGTCCAACAGCATCTTCGCGCCAAACACCCAGGGGCCACTCCCCGGGAACATGACGTGCCTTGGCGGGTGCTATAGCAACAACTGGTTTTCGGATGCACTTACGTTAAGCGCTATTCAGACCGGCTCGATTACCCCGATCCAGTCTCCGGCGACTTGCACGTATAATAATGCCCTCCAGGCCGGCGATATTTACGCAGACCTCCTTCCGGTGTATGCGGCCGTACTATTCGGCCAGCCGGTCGCGTCGGCCAATCAGCGGTCGGTTGAGGTAGAGCCGGCTGGCAGCTCGGGCTTCCTGGGTGTTGCATTGCAACCGGCGGTTGCGGGCCAAGCCGCCTGGATTGCCCAGCGAGGGAACATCGACGTGCTGACCTCCGCGCCCGTGAACCCGGGCATCCCATTGAATGGTCCGCAGGGTTCGTACGTCCTAACGCACCTGAATTTGTAACCAATTCTAAACAAACTCGGAACGTAGGAAGAGGAGTCCAGGAATTGGGCTCCTCTTCTTGTCGCCTCACTATGCCGTTCAAACCACGCCCGTACCACGTGTGACGCCGGTCTCACACCTCCGATGGAATTTGTAGGCTGGGATTGACCGGTATGGCCTGTCAATCCGATGTCCTCCCTGAGCTATAATCATGGCGAAATTGCCCGATGACGCAAACCGTCCGGCAATTCCAGCCGAGCGTTATGATTCATGGCAACAAAGTTGCCCGATCGACAAACTGGGAAACTTCAACAATGGGAGGCCACGATGAGATCGTCGATAATAGCGCTAGCCGGCTTGCTAACCTTGGGAAGCAGTTGTTTTGCCGGCACATATCAATCCGGAGCGGACGTGACCGAGAAGATCCGAACCGACATAGCACGCGGTTTTGGCGGCGTCGGGCCCAGTCGGGCGGTAATCGCGCTCCCACCTGGCACATTCTATCTGAACAGTCCGGTCGACCTGCGCGCGAGCACATTGCGTGGCGCCGGCAAGCAGCAGACGTTCATCATTTTCGCGAAGGACTTGGGCAGCGGAGTCACCGGCATAACGGGGAATCTTTCTAATTCCGGTGAGGCTTTTGAAATCGACGACTGCACGATACAGGGCCCGAGGCCGGCCAGGGCGCAACGTGCGGGAAGGGGTCAGAACGCCATGGACGGCATACGCCTGCTCGACGGGTGCATTTTGCGCAGGGTTCGGGTGAACTTCTTTCACGCCGGGATCATTTGCGACGGCAACCATCATATTCTGGATGAAGTGGAATCTAAGAATAACTACTATGGCTGTGAATGGCCGTCGCAGTCTTATGATCGAACCTACTTCGACGACGACGTCAAGGGGGGATCATCCATCTCGGCAAACGCATTCGCGGACCTGTACGTTGCTCCCGGTGGCAAACTCGGTGGCGCGTCGTTCGAGCGAACGCACTGCGGGTTCTCGCCTTTTGGTCTCTACCTCGATAAGGGCGCCAGCGTTGGCGGGTGCCAATTCGATCAAGTCCAGTTCGAAGGTTGCGGCAACCAGATCATCTGCGGAGCGGACGTGAACACCAGCATCGCCTCATCGCACTTTGAAGAATGTTCGTTCTATGGACAGTACAACAACGACATACCGTCACTGCCTCGTTCACCCCAGGTAACGATAGGCTACTTTCTGTCCAACAACGTCGTCGCGCCAAACACCCAGGGCCCCGTCCCCGGAAACATGACGTGCCTGGGCGGATGCTACGGCAACAACTGGTTTTCAGATGCCTTGACGTTGAGCGCCATTCAGACTGGCTCCATCCAGCCTATTAAGTCGCCGGCGAACTGCACGTACGATAATAGCTTGCAAGCCGGTGATGTCTACGCGGACCTTCTCCCCGTGTACACCCCCGTACATTTCGGACAGCCGGTGGAGTCCGCGTATCAGCGGAGGCTCGAGGTCGCGCCCGCTCGGAAATCGGATGTCCTCGGCGTTGCATTGCAAACCGCATCACCCGGCCAGGCTGCGTGGATCGCGCAGCGGGGGAACGTAAATGTGCTCACTTCCACGAAGAATCCGGGCCTTCAAGTCACCGGACCACAAAACGGGTACGTTCTCACTCACATCAAGCTGTAGGCGCTCTTAATCGTCACGACGAGGGGACCAATGTCGGCCCCCTCGTCGTGTCGGCTCCAACCGATGCTATCGTGAGACTGGCATCTCCCTATCTTCTCCCAGTCCATCGCGTCCATGGTCCCTGCATCTCGTCGGTCTGAGCCGGACGTTACACCCTCCGCAAGCAGCCCCGCTAGCTTGCTATTGGCACGACTTGGCACGGTTCTTGCTCATTTTTGGAAATCAAAGTGCCCCCGTGGCGGCCGTTAGTAGACCAATGATAACGTTTATTCGCCGTGATTTCGTAGGAGCGTAAGCGCTGTGCTCAGGAGAAGAAAACGGATCCGCCATGAAGACAATACTCTGCATCATCCCAAAAGGCGCCGGCGACTTGCATGAAGTGCGTGCGCGCCGACTCTTGCAGGGCCACGCGTCGCATGCCACGTTTTACAATGTCGACCGGACGCGTTCCTATCCCAGTGCGATGAAGGATCTCTGGTCGGTACTCCAGTCGCAGATGTGGGACCTTGTCTACATGGAGGGTTCCGGAATCATCGGCGGCGCCAACCTCATCCGGGCAGCCATCCAGCGGAAGCAGCCATTCATAGTTTCCTCCGGCGATCCGATCGGCGGGTTCTTCCACGTGACAAAGGGACCGATAGTCGGCTGGTGCTTTGGTCAATACGAGAGACTTCTCTACCGAACCAGCGCAGGATTTGTTGGCTGGACACCCTATTTGACGGGCGCGGCGCTGCATATGGGCGCGCCGCGAGCCGTAACCGTGGAGGGAGCGGTCGATCTTGAAAAGTTCCGATCATACACCCCCGCTGAACGGCTCGCCGCGAGAAAGAGGTTTGGGCTCGGTCTGACGGATCTCGTGTGCGGCGTGGTTGGATCGCTTCGTTGGACTCCTCGACAGAACTACTGCTATGGCTTGGAGTTAGTCGAAACGCTCAAGCGCGTTCGCAGGACCGATATTTCGATTTTGATCGTGGGGGACGGGGACGGACGGAAAGTCATGGAGCAACGATTGAACTCGGATTTGAAGCACCGCGTCGTTTTTACCGGCCGGCTTCCGGAATCCGAGGTTGTCGAGGCTCTTAACGCAATGGACATTGGATTCATTACACAGACACTCGACGAGCTTGGCTCCTACCGGTTAACCACCAAACTGCCGGAGTACCTCGCCACGAGCCTTCCAGTCGCCATGAGCCCGATTCCCGGGTTCTTCGATTACGTTGATGAAGCAGGATGGGCGCTTCCACCGTTTCATCCCGCAAGCCCCGACTTCCACAGCCGTTGCGCCGCATGGCTTGACACGTTGACCTGGGACGATGTTCGCGAGAAATCCTCGCGCACGGTTACGATCGCCGCGGATCGGTTCGACTACGCTCGGGCACGACGGCGATTTCACACGTTCATCGACGCGTTAATGGCCGACTCGCCGTTGAAGCCGGCGGGGCTACTGTCCTCCCCTTCGGCTGACGCTTCAGGCGAGGACTCCGCCAGCCACGTCCGCGCGCACTTGGCTTAATTCGTAATGGCAACCTCAACCCAACAAGTCGAATCACCCGGTGATAATGCTCCGGTTGTGCGCCGGGCATCCGGCGTCGAGCGTGGATGGATCGGGATTCTGGACGCAGTCCGTGGCGCGGCTGCCGTATACGTAGTGCTGAATCACGCAAGTGTCCTCCTTTTCGTTGGACACCACGACGCGTCCAGCCTGGGCGCCCCCCTGATCACGAAGCTCCTCGCGCTCTTCGTACTGGTCTTTGCATTCGGCCACCAGGCGGTTGTCGTCTTCTTCGTCCTGAGTGGCTTTTGTATACACTTTCGACAGGCAACCACCCTGACATCAATAGAGGGCCTGCCGGGAGGAACACGGGATTTCAAGTTCGACTATGCGGGCTATCTCAAGCGTCGCGCTCGGAGAATTGTTCCCCCATTCTACGCAGCGCTTCTCTTCACGGCGGGAGTCGATGCGCTCTCGCGCTTCGTGAATCCGGCCTTTCAACCTCATCTCACTGGTGTCAAACTCGCTGATGAGATTCTGACTCAACACAATGACATGCAGACGCTCTTGGGGAACGTCGTTTTTCTGCAATGGCTCAAGTTCCCGACGTATGGAGACAACACTCCGCTCTGGTCGCTTGCGTACGAGTTCTGGTTATACACTCTTTATCTGCCGCTCCTGGCGGGCCGTATCCGGTTTGGTATTGGCAAGACCGTGGGGACTGTTGCGGTTGTATCGGTCGCGGCATTTTTGCTCAGCCGCTGGATGTATGTATGGCCGCTTGCAGTCCTCTCCTACTGGCTCTGCTGGGCCGTTGGGGCTCTGACCGCTGAAATCTACGTCAAACGCATAACATCCGTCGCAGATGCATCGGTCGACGAATCGAGACTGGCTCGGCGAAACGTCGAGATACTGGTCTGTTTTCTCGGCGCAGTTATCTGGCTCGGGGCCGTTCGATTGGTCCACGTGCCGCCGGCCGTTCTGGATACCGCCGGCAGCTTCGTCGCCGGATTATTCCTCCTGATAATACTATCGAGACGAGCCAGTCCCGGTCCGGTGATGAGATCACTCGGTCGAGTCGGCACATTCTCCTACTCTCTCTACCTGACACACGTCCCGCTGCTGTGTTTGTTGTGTTCCATATGGTTCCGCACTCACACTTCTATGCCGTTTAGCCCTCTGTTGTTAATACTGGGCGTCGCCGGCGCTGTTGCCGTCGGCTGGACTAGCTACTATTGCGTGGAGCGGCATTGGGTACGCTGAACAATCGTGACCATGAATCGAGAACTACAAAACGGAATCCGAATCCTGTTTCTGGCTGACGCCGTCTTCGAAGACCTACCCGGAGGCAGCAGGATGGTGGCGAGGGAGCTCGCAGCCGGGCTCGCGGCCCGCGGACACGACGTCACCTTCCTGGTCGCGGACCAACGGGACGGTGAATTCTCGGACACGAAGCGCGACGGCATTCGGACAATCCGCTATCCCGGGGCCGGCCAGGGGCTGGAATTCATCCATCAGGGTCGCCGGGCAGCCGCGAGTTTGTGTGTCGGGAACTCTTTTGACATCGTTCACACTCACTTCGCATATGCGGGAGTCGGGCCGCTGCGCGCAATACCCGCCCAAACCGTTCGAGTAAGGACATTCCATGGACCCTGGGACGCGGAAGGCTGGGTTGAAGATGTTGCAGGATCACGGAGTATTTCCAAGCGAGCAAAGGGCGGCCTGAAGTGGCTTTTTCGCCATCACGTGGAGCGGAGAAGCTTGACCTGCAGCCGTAAGATAGTTGTGCTCAGTAACTACTTTCGCGAAGAATTAACCGGTCGCTTCGGCGTTCCAGCCGAACGAATAGCCACGGTTCCAGGGGGCGTCGATCTGCAGCGATTTCGTCCCGCGACCAACAAGGCCGATACGAGGCAACGGCTGGATCTCCCACGTGATCCATTTATCCTCCTGTCCGTCCGCCGGTTGGCGCCGCGCATGGGCCTGGACCGGCTGGTCCAGGCAATGCCCGCGATTCTGGAGCGGCATCCGGATACGCTCCTTCTCATTGCCGGCAAGGGACCCGAACGGGCAAACCTCGAGCGGCTCATTGGCGAATGTCAGGTGACAAAGAACGTTCGCCTGCTGGGTTTCGTCTCCGATGCGGACCTGCCAGCATATTATCAAGCAGCAGACCTCTTCGTTCTACCCACTCTCGCCCTGGAGGGTTTCGGGCTGGTGACTGTGGAAGCTCTCGCATCCGGCCTGCCGGTAATCGGCACGAATGTGGGGGCAACGCCGGAAATCCTCGCCGGCCTGAACGAACGGTTGATTGTTCGTGGGGATTCGGCGGTTGAACTGGCCGAGCGGATTATCGAATTCCGGTCGGCAGCCTGGTCCCGCTCTCTCACGCCGGACCACCTCCGATCGTATGTCGTGAATCGATATTCCTGGGAGGCTCACGTCGATCAAACCGAGACACTCTATCGTGATTTTCTCTCAAATAACTCAGAACATAACGGTTAACGATTGGGATTGTTTCTCGACGATGCTCAGTAAACATGCGGCAACTTGGCACGATTTATGATAATGAGGTAAGCATCGTCGCAGCCATCTCCGAATTGAGCCCGGTGAGCGCCGTCAGGGAATAAGTCGTAACACGTAGAGAAGCGCCAAGTCGGAAGGATAAGGCGGGATGGTACAAAAAGGTGGATGTATCCAGGGATAACTTAAGCAGTAGTTTTATTTCAACAACTGCGAATTGCATATCCACCGATCTTTCCGGTGAATTGGTTATTCTAAATCTTACGGACGGTGTCTATTACGGTCTAACCGAAGTCGGCGCGAGCGTTTGGGGCCTGATCGCAAGTCAACCGATGCTTATTGATGAGATTTGTGAGGCGATTGTCCGCGAGTACGCGGTGGAACCCGACGTGTGCCGCGGTGATATACTCGAGCTCCTCTGCGAGCTCCAATCGAGATCTCTGATTGAGGTTCGAGATGCCGCGAAGGATTAGAAACGCCTGGAGCAAGCTAACGTTACGTAGTTCCGCCGTGTGCTTTTTGGCGGCGACTCGTATTGCGTTGCACGTCCTTCCGTTTCGCGTCATCAATCGCTATGTTCAAGGCCGGACCGTAGTATTACCGGCCGATCAAATCAGTGCGGGCGCCGCGGATGGGATGATTGCACGCCGCCTTGCTGACGAGCGTTATGTCTGTTGGGCAGTGGAGCGTGCGGCAAGCGCGTTGCCGGGGTTAAGCACATGTCTCGCCAAGGCGGTTGCCGTAGTCTTGATGCTCGCAAATCGAGGCTGGCCGGCATCATTACGAATTGGAGTTGCCAATCGCGACGGCGCTGGTAACTTCGAGGCTCACGCCTGGGTCGAGGGACACTCCGGAATCGTTATCGGAGAAGTGACCAATATGGGAAGGTTCAGCGTATTCCAATTTCTCGACCCTACGGTCGGAAATGCGGTCGTTCGATGAGCGCAATCTTTGGAATTCTGAGCCGGTCCGGCAAGCCGGTGGATCCGGCGAAGTTGGCGCTTATGCGCGACGCGCTTTGCCACCGAGGACCGGACGGCGAAGGCATCGAGGTGGCCACAACAGCCGGCCTGGGTCATCTCATGATGTGGACCACGCCGGAATCCATAGGCGAATGCCTTCCGTTTCGCTCAGTCGGCGGCAACTTCACGATTACGTCGGACGCGCGCCTGGATAACAGAGACGAGTTGTTAAAGGCGCTGGGAATCTTCGATGACCGAGTACCCGACAGCCGGCTGATACTTGCGGCATTTGAACGGTGGGGCAGCGATTGCCCGCAGAGATTACTCGGAGACTTCGCATTCGCGATTTGGGACCGCAATAGCAAGACGTTATTTTGCGCGACAGACCATTTCGGAGTGAAGCCGCTCTACTACTATTGCGCGGACGACCTGTTCGTATTCGCCTCGGAGATCAAGGGATTGTTTGCCGCCGGGGCGCCGAAGTCAGTCAATGTCGACCGCGTTATCGATCACATCCTGCTTGTCGACAGAGGTCGAGAGGAGACATATTTCGAGGGCATCCACTGCTTGCTCGGAGCAACATCCCTGCAAGTCAGTGCGTCCGAACTTTCGCTTCGCAAATACTGGGAATTGGACCTGTCGCGGGAGATCAAATTGTCATCCGACAGGGAGTACGCGGAAACATTTCGAGACCTGTTCCGAGAGGCCGTCCGGTGCCGAATGAGGTCGGCCTATCCGGCGGGATCGATGTTAAGCGGCGGGCTGGATTCTTCATCGATAACGTGTACCGCCCGCATGTTGGCGCCGGAAGCCACGCGGATTCCGTGGCGCACGTTTTCGGTGGTTTATCCGAATGGCGATCCCGGTTGTGAAGCCGAGTATGTCGATGCCGTCGTCGGTTTGCACGGACTTGAGCCGCACCGTGTCGACGCCGGCGCACTCGACCCGATGCAGGACATCGAGACCGTTATCCGCTATCAGGACGAGCCCGACGTACCGGGCAACCTCTTCGTTGACTGGCATCTGTGCAAGGCCGCGGCCGATTCCGGAGTCCGCGTGCTCCTCGACGGGTTTGACGGTGATAACGTCGTCTCGCATGGAACCGGCTACTTCGCCGAGTTGGCCGCGAAGAGACGATGGATCGACCTGGCGGCGGAGTTGCGCGGTTACGGCGCACTAAAGACGGACGAGTCATGGACGCAAGCGTACCGCGCCTGGTACCGCCGGTTCGGTCCCAAACCGATAGTCAAAGCGCTGGCGCTCGGAGAACGAGTCGCGAATGGCCTGCGTACATCGTTGGCAAAGCGTTCTGAAGGCAATGCCGCGGATTTGCGCCCAACTCTCGAGATGCGGGAGATCCTGCCTCCAGCTTTGCAAGAACGCTATCGATCGCCCAGAGTGGAAGCGTTTGCCGCAACCGAGCGTGAAATGCATCATCGAATGATAACCCTGCCGTCGCTGATTACCGTGCTGCACATTTTGGAACGCACGGCAGCCGCACGCAATGTCGAAATGCGCTTTCCGTTCATGGATAAGCGACTTGTGGAGTTTTGCCTGGCGTTGCCGCCGACCCAGAAAATCAGGCGCGGCAAGACACGATGGGTGCTCAGAACTGCCATGGACGGTGTCATTCCGCCGTTAGTGCAATGGAGAGCCGGCAAGGCGAGTTTGGCGGAACATTTGCGGACCCGCATGCTGCAAGTGTGCCGTGCGAGAATAACCGAGACGCTGCAAGGACCTGTGAGCCGACTCGTTGAGTTCGTCGACATTGACAAAGTCCGATCATGCTATCGGCGCCTTCTCGATGGAACGGACGGATCGAACGACTTAATGATCGTTTGGCGAACGACTTGTTTGGGAATGTGGCTTCGAAGTCTATAACCGTTCTTATTGAGCCGTCGCAGGTCCGGAGCGGCATAAGAACATTTCGAGTGCACCACAGTGGAATTGTGCGGGCTCGTAGCAATAATGTCTGGCGCCACCGATGCTGCCTGCGATAGCAAGTTATTAGTAAAGGAAAGGAGGTGATATACAAGTGGAGCAGGAGACCAAGAAACAGTACTCGAAGCCGGAGCTTAAGGTTCACGGCAGCGTGGAGCAAATGACGCTAACTAACGGACACGTCACTCCGAAGGATGTGCCGCACGGCCATATCCAGAGCGCATTTCCGTCCTAAAAGACGAAGATGCCGGATACGCCGAGGCCGTCTGAGCTTCGGTGCGGGGACGCGTCGTTCTTATGCATGTTTACGATCGTGCCACGCACAGTCACGTTCAGAAATCGACGCGCCGACCATGGTGGCAACACCATGGTCGGTGCTCTTTCCAGATAGCGGTTCGCAATGAGTTCACCAACAGCTCAATACCTGGCATACGGACTGGTGATAGATTCCGAGTTGGCATTGCCTGAGCTTCCGATGATTACGGCGCGGGAGGCGGACGTGCTCGTAACGCGCGGCACCCTCACCCAGTTCGACCCGGCTACGGAAAAATCCGACGGATCGAACTGCCAGACCCGTGTCCTGGAGGATCAATCCGTATTGATGCACTGGAATGACGTCGGAACCATGCTCGTAAGCGCCGGGAGCCGAATCACAATCGATTCCGCGCAAGGTGCGGACGAAGGACTGTTAAGGGTCGTGTTACTCGGTGCGGGCATCGCTATCCTGCTCCACCAGCGTGGATTCCTCGTGCTGCATGGAAGCGCGGTAGCCATCAACGAAAAGGCCGCCCTTTTCGTGGGTCCAAAGGGTTACGGTAAGTCTACAATCGCCGGGTCACTTTACGCGCGCTGCCATGGACTCCTGACCGACGATGTGATTGCAGTGGATACGTCAGAGCCCGGTCGGCCGCTGGTGGTTCCGGCCTTCCCGCAGCTCAAGCTGTGGCCCGATGCCGCGCAGGCTCTTGGTCAGGCGCCGGACAAGCTTCCACGACTGTCGGAGCAGTTCGAGAAGCGCGATATGCGACCGGTGGGAGAATTCCCAAAGACCAGCCTGCCACTTTCCGCGGTCTACACCCTCGGCCTCGGTGAATGCGTCAGAGCAATCCGGTACGACCAGCAGCGGTCGATGTTCGAAATCTTGATAAACTCATACCTCACGAGGTTTGGCAAACAGGTGGCTCGGCTGCGCCAAACCGAGCAGTTTCGACAGTGTGCGGACCTGGCCGGCTCCGTTCCCGTCTTCCGTTTCGAGCGGGAAAACAGCCTTGATCGAATCGGGGAAGCAGCAGCGTTTATCGAAACTCACATCTCGCGGCTAGAATAATGGCAACATTACAGCAGGGCATATTGACATTTCTCGGTTTCCGGCGGGTCATCGGGTTCGTCTGGAAGGGAGCCCCGGGCTGGACCGTACTCAGCGGAATGCTCGTGCTGGTTCAGGGCACCCTCCCGTTGCTTTCGCTCGTCTTGCTCAAATCGTCCATTGACGCGGTCTCGCTTGCGGCGAAACACTTCTCGCATGCGGCCATCCAACATGCCGTTCAACAGCTCATCCTTCTCGGCACAATCGCGCTCATAACGGCGTCACTGCGGTCCCTGTCCAATCTCGTATCCGAGTGCCAGGCGCAGCAAGTAACGGATTCCATGCAAGACGTACTGCATGCTAAGTCGGTGGAGATTGACCTTTCCTTTTACGAACAGTCGCGCTACTACGACACCATGCATCGTGCTCAGTCCGAAGCCCCATACCGGCCCACGCGGATTGTTACCAATGTCGTCCAGATTTCCCAAAGCGCGATTTCGCTGGGCGCTATCGCGGCTCTCATGCTCGCTTCAATTGGATGGCGATTTGCTGTCCTCCTCCTGATTGCGTCGATTCCCGGGGTTATTGTCAAGCTCATGCTGTCCAAACAATCGTTCCTCTGGCAGAAGCGACGAACGGCAACCGAGCGCAGAATTCAGTATTTCAACTGGATGTTGACCGGGGACGCTCACGCCAAGGAGTTAAGGCTGTTCGGCCTCGGCGATCATTTCAGCAGGCTGTCCCGAGATTTGCGCCGTACGCTCAGACGGGAGCGATTGGCCATTACCAAGCGGCGGTCGACGGCGGAGATCGCCACACAGATTGGCTCGGTGGCAGCTCTCTACGGGTCGTTTGGCTACCTTGCCATCCAGTGCGCGGAGGGCATTTATACTCTGGGCGCACTGGTTATGTTCTTTCAGGCGTTTCAGCGCGGCCAAAGTGCGCTTCAAGATCTGCTTTCCGGAATATCCGATCTCTACGAAGGCAACCTCTTCCTTGCTAACCTGTTCGATTTTCTGGACCTAAAGCCGATGGTGCATGAACCTGACTCTCCCGTCCGGTTTCCGAAACATATCCAAACCGGAATTCAGTTCGCCAGGGTTTGTTTTTCGTACGGGAAGGAGGCTAATCCAGTGCTCAACGACGTATCGTTCACGATCCGAGCCGGCGAAACGGTCGCGATCGTGGGTGAGAACGGATCAGGCAAGTCGACGTTGATCAAGCTCCTGTGCCGGCTGTACGATCCCACCTCGGGCGCCATCACCGTCGACGGAATCGATATTCGCGACTTCTCTCCGGTTGAGTATCGGAAGGCTCTCAGTGTCGTTTTCCAGGACTTTAACCATTATTACCTTCCGGCAAAGGACAATATCTGGTTTGGAAATGTCGAGGCCCCGTTCGAATTGGATCGGATTCGCCACGCCGCCACGCAGTCCACCGCCGATGATGTTATCATGAAACTGCCACAAACCTACGACACGGTACTCGGTTACGCCTACGACGAGGGACACGAGCTAAGCGTCGGACAATGGCAGAAAGTTGCCATAGCAAGGGCCTTTATGCGGGATGCGCCGGTCATGATACTTGACGAGCCGACGAGCGCGCTTGATGCGCGAGCCGAGAGCGAAGTATTTGATATGTTTCGTGAACTGATTAACGGTCGCACCGCGGTCATTATCAGTCACCGATTGTCCACGGTCAAAATGGCGGATCATATTTACTTCCTGCATGACGGGAGAATAACCGAGCATGGCCGACACGATGAATTGATGGATATTGAAGGCATGTATGCCAGCCTGTACAGAACACAAGCAAACAGTTACAGCTTAGCGTGATACCTGAAACATGATACTCGAACAACCCAAGCGTACGCCGGGTGCACGCCATGCCCGACCGGAAGTCGAGGCCTTGCTCCTCTATTCTCGAGTCAAGATGCGACCCGAGGACGTTTCGTTGGTGCGTAAACTTTACGAGGAGAATCTCGACGTTGCCTTCATAATCGCCAAAGCCCGGGAGAACAGAGTCTTTCAACTTGTCTACAACAATATTCGGAACCATTGTCCCGAGATGATTCCGGCTCCACAAGCCGCTGAACTATGGAACGAGTTCCACGACAACGCGCAAAAGCAAGTCCTTCTCACGAACGAGTTGTTGAGGCTGGTTGCCATTTTCGAGCAAAACGGCATCAAGGCGATTCCATTCAAGGGCGCCGCCCTCGCGACGGCCGTATATGGCAACCTGGCCCTTCGTCAGTTTGGAGATCTGGACATTCTCATACCGAAGGAAAAAATGATGGCGGCAGAATCCATTCTGCTGGCACAAGGCTATGAGAGGCCGGGCGAAACCTCGACGTTCCAAGATTTGACCAATCATTTCATGCCTCACTTTATGGAGTCACCGCAATCGCAGCGGGTTATCACGTTCACGCGGGGTCAGAATATCGTTGAAGTTCATTGGGATTTTACGCCGCGGCGATTGCGCGTGACCTGGGACCTGGAGAGAGTGCGCAGCCGTAGTTTTCTAATGCCGCTTAACGGACAGCGAGTGTGGAGCCTTTCGCCGTCCGATCGGCTTCTGGCTCTTTCGCTGCATGGTGCAAAGCACTACTGGGATAGGCTATGTTTCGTTTGCGACATCGCCGAGGTCGTTCGCGCCCACGACGACATCTCCTGGAAAGAGTTGATCGATGAGGCGGCCAGTGCCGGCTGCCGGCGCATTTTGTTTCTTGCGCTCCTAATTGCCGAGGCGGTCTTTGACGTTACCCTTCCCGCCGAGGCCGCGAATGCATCAAAGGCCGACCCTGTCGCTGTGAAAATGGCGGCCATGGCGTCTAGACATCTCATGGATGAAATAGGCTCTCAAGGCCCGCCAATTGTGATGTCCGCTGCGCATTTAGTCAACGCCAACCAGGATCCGTGGGCATCACGACTGAATACATATGCATTTTCGATGCAGGTACGGGAGCGCCTGCGTGACCGCATCGGTTATCTCTTCTCGCTGCTTGTTACGCCAACGCACGAGGATTGGGAGATGCTCCGGCTCCCGCTACCCCTTTCGCGTCTTTACTATGTGCTCCGCCCGCTAAGACTAATCTGCGTGAGAACAGCGCGAGTCATGAGACTTGCGAAGCGGCATACCGGTCACTAGCGGCATGGAACCGTAAATCTATTCGCAGCGTTGCAGGTAGCGATAGGTGCTATTCATACACAGTTAACCACGCAGAAACGTCGGGTAGAGTTTCTGGAGTTCATGGACCAGGTGGTGAGTGAACTACCAGCGGACGCTGAGATACATGTCATTCTGGACAACTTTGGTATTCACAAGAAGTGTGACGCATGGTTAGCCGCCCATTCTAATGTGACGTTTCATTTCACGCCAACGTCGGCCAGTTGGCTCAATATGGTCGAGATCTGGTTCGGGATCCTAACCCGTAAAGCCCTACGTGGATCGAGTTTCGGATCGACGGCGGAACTTAGACAGGCTATTGAAGACTTCATCGTCGCTTACGGACCGAAAGCACACCCGTTCATCTGGCGGAAACGGGAAGTTAAGGGATCGCAGCTCAGAGATACAATAATTAATTTATGCAATTAAGCACTAGTGGCCCCGTTCCTGCCTGCGAGTGAGAATTGCCTGTTGGAGCGACGGCACCGGGGGTCACTTGTTCAGTCCTTAGGATCGTCAAAATGGCCAAGCGGGATACGGAATGGCGTTCCTGCCGACGCGGCGTTCTAGGCTTTCCAGGACGGAATATACAAATGCGAGGACATTGGCATGGAAATCTTCCTACTTAACCCAAAGGATATTGATCCAACATTGACAGACCTTGAGAATATGCCCTTCACCGCATTTCACGACTATTCTCTACTCGACAGGCACGGCGAACACAAGATTACTGCCTCAGTTAACGAGGCTGATCTCATCATATGCCCAACACCGTCACGATCTGCGGGCGTAATCTTCTACGAACTCTCACGATCAAGGATATTTCGGAAGCATTGCAACCGAATATTCGTTTTTTGTAATGACGACATCGTGATGCCACGTCTGCCAGGTCTATATCCTGGTACAACTCCAATGTGGGCTAAACTCGGCTGGACTTCTGGAGCGCACTATATTACAAACGTGATTACGAAATTTGGGTTTACGGATGAGGAAATTAGGAATCTGAACAGGCAGGTGCTATTCTCGTTCGTTGGCTCCGCGATGACGCATCCTATTCGCACGAGAATCATATCGATTCAGCATCCGCGTTCATTGATTCATAATTCGACAAATACACGCGGTGATTATTGGTGGCGGTGTACTGAGGAGGAACGAGCCCGTTTTCACAATCTCTTCAGGGAGAGCTTGATCAGTTCGAAGTTCATACTTTGTCCCAGGGGTAAGAACGCCAGCAGTATCCGTACATTCGAGGCACTTGAATCAGGCGCCGTTCCAGTGATAATCGCAGACGATATCGTATTGCCCGAGGGACCCGATTGGAATGAGATAGCCCTAAGGGTGCCGGAAGGTGATATTTCAAATGTGCCTTCAATCATAGAACGTAATGAAGGTCGATTTCCAAAGATGAGCGCCGCGGGTAGATCCGCATGGGAAGATTATTTTGCCCCTGAGACGTCGTTTCATACCACCGTTGAGTATTGTAGGAGGCTTGATCGCGGACTCTCTCATTCCCGCCGAAGGCAACTTTCTAGAATGGCGCTGATACATTCGTGGACGAACATCGACTGCGTTAGAGCGAGGATGCGGTTTCTAAAACTTAGGCTGTTCAATAAATGAACGAGTACACGATGCGCAAGTCCATACTGAGATTGCATGCACCTACTGGGTCAAGCGGGGTCTCGGGAATGTTGGGCAGCCGTGTTGTATGTTTCGCTCCGCTCGAACCTCAATTGTTTCAGAGGATGCCTGCGGCTAACGACATCTGTGTTCCAACAGCGCTTCACCTGCTCAGGGTCTCGGAAGGCTTGTTCGCTTTCCGAGACCCTGATCGTTCCTCCCTATTGCCTTACGGTCCGACACTACAGGACACACTGCACGTTCCGCCATCCGAGAACGTGCACAGGAGCGTGCCCGTGCATGTCTTCTTCGGGTTGTTCAGGGTGATCTTGGAGCCACTGCAAGTGCAGGACAGGTCGCCCGACGGACAACTGAGTACACATGACGTGGGATCGCACAACTGGTAGCCATAACCGCTGTCGCCGCAGCTATAGAGGATACAGCTTGTCTTTGACTTGATGCTGAACAGGCACGGAGCCGGAGCCGGATTACTGCACCCGCTGTCGGTGGTGCATCGGTACGTGCAAGGGGTTCCGCAATAAGCTTCCGCCGGGAGTACCCAGCTCGTATCCAACACGGCGCCGAGAAGCGCCAGTCCGCATATCCCCGTTGCAATCACCCGTAGCCCGCGCTGAACGAATAACCCCGTTCCGGAAAGGCTCGCGTTTACATCGGTCAGCGGCACGGAGTCTTCCGCTCGGACTTCCGATGTACCGGTAGCAGCCATTGAGATACCGGCCATCACCCAGAAGAATAACATGAGATCGCCAAACTGCCACGAGGGATTTGCAAGGGAGTCGATTACCTGGCCGGCGAGTGCGGACACACAGCCCACCAGAACACGCTGCCGAATGCTGTCGGTTGCAAGCGCTGGCAATCTGGTGAACGCACGAGAAAACAATGTGACCAGGAAACCGATCCACAAAACCAGCCCGACAATGCCGGTTTCGGCCGCAGTTTGCAGGTAATAGTCGTGAGCCTGCTCCGAAAGCGAAGGTCCATGCCGCAGCACTGCCCACCTGGGGCTGCCGACATGCGTGAACTGCTCCTGGTGGAGCGCATAAGTGCCGATCCCCCACCCCATGATCGGTTTAGCGGCGATCATGCGGATCGTGCCGTTCCAGGCCTGGACCCGGCTTTCGAACGAACTGTCTTGACCGTTGACCGATTGTTCCACGGAAAACGCGCGCTGCGAAAAGCTGCCGCCGAGATTCGACAGGCAAATAAAAATAACGAGTGCCGAGACCAGGGCAACAGCCGGCATGATGTAGGCCGCCGCTCTGTTGCGGCGCTCTCCCGTTGTCCGGGCCTCGTGCAGGCTCGCGAAATAGTACTTGTAGGCGAGCACTGCGAGCAGCGTGAGGGCAAATGCCTCACCGATCCAGGACGCCCGTGTGCGAGCGAGAAGAAGGCAAGACGCGCACAGCACGCTTGCTATCTGTGCGGACATGCGCCGTATCGGCTTTGTGGGCATAAAGCCCGTAACCAGCATAATGGGCAGCATGAGCATCAGAAATGCGCCGAAAAGCTGGTGATCGACAAATAGTCCACCACCTTGATCCGCGACCGAGTTTCCATACATAACGAAACCGGCAAGCGAGCCAAGAATGGCGACACCGACAAACACGTCGAGAATTAGCTCGTATTGGGCCCGTGAATTCAGCTTCTGCGAGATGCAAAAGAAAATCAACGCACCACCCACTAACTGAATCAGTGCCGTACCGGCAAACTGCTTATCCGGAGAAAGACCAAATGAGAGAAGCGCCCAGGCGATCACGGCGCAAAGCCACCGATTGGGGGCCTTGCTCCAGAGTCTCTTGATCCCGACGGTGAGCCGGTCGAACCTGGCCATGGAAATCATGGCACACAACAAGACGATGCAACCCACCTGGTAACCCACCGACTTTAGTCCGTGCCACCGATAACTCATGCTTGGCGCAGCCAGTAAAGGAACGAGCACCATCATTATCATGGCAACCGCGAGCAGCGGCTCGCTCCTCATACTCCTGGCAAGATACCTCACACGCTCATTGATGTATACTGACATTGCGATCCCCCCTAATACCTGCGTAGCCGTTATCAATTGCGTATACTCGGCATCCCATCCGCTATGTCATCCTCAATGCTACACCTGCGTCGGTTCGCGAAACAAGCGTTCATGGCGCCAATAGCTCCCTGCGGAGCGAATATGACTTTCCGTGTTGCGCCTGCGGTGGTCCTCCAGGGCATGTCGCAGGAAGCCCTTCATGGCGGCGTGAAACTCCAGTGTGTCGAACTTGCGTGCGTACGCTTCGAGCGCTTCCGGGTTAAAGCGAATTTCGGCGACGCGAACGAGAGCATCGCAGAGCGAATCGACGGATTGATCTCGAAATAGTAAGCCGGTTTGTCCGTCACGTACCGTCTCGAGAGCACCGCCGGCCCCATATGCAACAACAGGACGTCCGCTCGCCATTGCTTCCAATGGGGTAATCCCAAAATCCTCGTCCCCCGGGAAGATAAGCGCCTTGCATGTCGCCAGTTCGTGGGTCACCTGCTCATCCGTGAGGCGACCGCAGAATGTAATCGTCGGTCCCGCCAGTTTCTTGAGCGCCGCAAGCTCGGGACCGACTCCAACAACCCGAAGCTTGCGCTGAAGCCGGTTGCAGGCCTCCACGGCAAGGTCGATACGCTTGTACTTCAGCAAGCGCGACACAACCAAAAAGTGGTCACCGACCTGCTCACTCGAGACCATTCGCAGCCGGCTGGTTTCAACGGGTGGATGGATCACGGCGTCGACATCGCGGCGGTAATACGTGCGGATACGCCGCGCCACGTTGTACGAGTTAGCTACGATGTAGTCCGGCCGCATCGCCGCTTGCAGGTCCCAGGACCGGATGATGCCCATGAAGTGGCTTGCAAGGGAACCCGCATTCCCGTTCGCGCCGGACGTTTCAAAGTACGATTGCTGTTGCCACGCGAAACGCGTCGGAGTGTGACAGTAATCCACGTGACATGTTTCGGGCTTGGTGATGATCCCCTTGGCGAAACTACTCGAACTGCTGATCACGAGGTCGTATTTACTAAAATCAAACGCCTCAAAGGCGCTTGCGTAAAGAAAGAGGCCCAGCTTGTGGAATCGCTTCCTTGACAGCGGCGACCCCTGAAGAAACGACGTTCGAATGTCCATGTTCCTGAAACACTCGAAGGTGCCGTCAGGATCGTAAACCGACGTATGTATCGGAGCACGTGGAAATACATCATGCAGCGACGCCACCACACGTTCAGCTCCGCCCGCCTGCACCAGATAATCGTGCGCAATCGCAACGTTAGCGTATTCGAATTCAATATCCATACAGTGTTCCTAGTTTGAGTTCGTCTCAGGCCTGGAGCACGCGACCGCGCTCCACGCGAAATAGACCGTCGATCAAAACGACATGGTCGTTCAAAAACGTGCATGAAGGTGTTCTCGCCATCCAGGCAATCGGTCGACACGGTATTGCTGGCGATAATGCGGAGTAATTCGGCCGAACACAGTCGTGACGGCCGCTGATGTCAGTCTTTGAACTCAGTTTCCAAGAGACCCGAACTAGGACCGAGCAGCGAGGCGATTGATCCGCGCAACGCAGAGAACTCAACCGTCTCAGTTCGAACAAGCAGCAAAAAACGTGCCAAAGGAACTCAATTATTACCGCTACAAAAGCACCTTGAAGCAGGCTGCCTGCCGTCGGGCTGACATATACATGAATATGCTGCTCAAAGCGAAGACACGGCTTCCGAGGTAAGCTGCCTGCCACGGCGACACTGGGGCGGGCCGAAGGATTCCTTGCGGTAAATTGGCCGGTTGCGCTCATTCAGGGGCCGCGCCACTTCCGGACGATCGCTTGAGACGACATCGTTGGTTCGTCGCGTTTGAGGGTGTGAATGGTCACCGGCGAGGTGGCGAAGCGCCTGCGCCCGGCTAACGAACTAAACCTCACTAAACGAACGTATGCTCTTGTGAGATTCGCCGCGCGGCGGGGCTCGAAATCGGAATCGTTTATTGACTTCGTTGACACGAACCGTCTAAAATGGTAATCATGTCGTCTGACGAGGCCGCACTTCACGAATCCCAACGCTTAAAGACCGATGTCAGCAAGAGAATTGACCAAAACAACAAGGGAGGAACGTTTATGAGTGACACAAACGTTGCCGAGACGGATAACATTTCAGCCCTCGACCATGAGGAAGGCACATGTCCGTTTTCCGGTGGAGTTCTGAAGCAAACTGCGGGCAGTGGCGCCAGAAACCGCGACTGGTGGCCCAACGCGCTGAACCTTGGCATTCTGCGCCAAAACGCCTGCCTGTCAAATCCCATGGACAGGGGTTTCCACTACGCGGACGAGTTCAAGAAGCTCGACCTCGAGGCCTTGAAGAAAGACATCGTCGCGCTGATGACCACGTCGCAGGACTGGTGGCCGGCCGACTTCGGCCACTATGGGCCCTTCTTCATTCGAATGGCGTGGCACAGCGCCGGGACGTATCGCATTTCGGACGGGCGTGGCGGCGCGGGCGACGGCACGCAGCGATTTGCGCCCCTGAACAGTTGGCCCGACAACGCCAACCTCGACAAGGCACGCCTGCTTCTCTGGCCCATCAAGAAGAAGTACGGTAAAGGGATATCCTGGGCAGACCTGATGATCCTGGCCGGCAACTGCGCCCTGGAATCCATGGGATTCAAGACGTTCGGCTTCGGCGGCGGACGTGAAGATGTCTGGGAGCCGCAAGAGGATGTCTACTGGGGCTCGGAATCAAAGTGGCTGGGAGACAAACGATACACGGGTGATCGCGAGCTCGAAAACCCACTTGCCGCCGTACAGATGGGCCTGATCTATGTCAATCCGGAAGGTCCTAACGGCGTTCCCGATCCGATCGCCGCCGCGCACGACATTCGCGAGACCTTTGGACGCATGGCGATGAACGACGAGGAAACCGTGGCGTTGATTGCCGGCGGCCACAGCTTCGGCAAGACCCATGGCGCCGCGGATCCCGGCAAGTATGTCGGTCCGGAACCGGCGCGGGCCGGCATCGAAGAGCAGGGACTCGGCTGGAGCAACACGTTTGGCACTGGAAATGGATCCGACACCATTACCAGCGGCCTCGAGGGAGCATGGACCGAGACCCCCACCCGCTGGAGCCACGACTTTTTCGAGAACCTGTTCGAATTCGATTGGGAGCTGACCCGGAGCCCCGCCGGCGCGCACCTGTGGAAGCCGAAGGACGGCGCCGGCGCCGGCACCGTTCCGGACGCCCACGACCCGGCGAAGCGGCACGCCCCGACCATGCTGACAACGGACCTCTCCCTGAAGTTCGACCCCGCCTACGAGAAGATCTCGCGGCGCTTCTATGAGAATCCGGAACAGTTCGCCGATGCCTTCTCCCGCGCCTGGTTCAAATTGACTCACCGCGACATGGGGCCGCGCGGACGCTATCTCGGTCCCGACGTTCCCGCGGAAGATCTCCTCTGGCAAGATCCGATTCCCGCCGTGACACACGACCTCATCGACGAGCACGATATCGAATCTCTCAAGGCCAGTATTCTCGCGGCCGGACTGCCTGTGGCCGCCCTCGTATCGACCGCCTGGGCCTCCGCCTCCACGTTCCGCGGTTCCGACAAACGAGGCGGCGCCAACGGCGCGCGTATCCGTCTCGCCCCGCAGAAGGATTGGGAAGTCAATCATCCCTCCCAATTGGCGATCGTGCTCGAAACCCTGGAAGGGCTCCAAAACGAGTTCAATACCGCTCAGACAGGCGGTAAGGTGGTCTCGCTGGCCGATCTGATCGTTCTCGGGGGTTGCGCGGCCATCGAGAAGGCGGCGAAGAACGCCGGCCACCATCTCAAGGCGCCGTTCACTCCCGGACGCGCCGATGCCTCGCAAGAGCAAACCGACGTGGAATCGTTTGCCGTCCTCGAGCCGGCCGCCGATGGGTTCCGCAAATACTATAATCCGAAGCACACGGCATCCGCGGAGGAAATGCTGATCGATAAAGCGCAGTTGCTCACGCTGACCGCGCCGCAAATGACGGTGTTAATCGGCGGAATGCGTGTCCTCAACACGAACTTCAACGGGTCGCAGCATGGCGTCTTCACCCGGCGCCCGGAGGCGCTCACCAACGACTTTTTTGTCAACCTTCTCGACTTTGGAACGAAGTGGAGCCCGGCTTCCGGCGCGAACGAAGTGTTCGAAGGCCGTGACCGTGCCACCGGCGCCGTCCAGTGGACCGGCACCCGAGTCGATCTCATCTTCGGTTCGAACTCCGAGCTAAGAGCCGTTGCCGAAGTCTATGCATGTGACGATTCTCAGGACAAGTTCGTGCACGACTTCGTCGCAGCCTGGACCAAGGTAATGAACCTGGACCGGTTCGACCTGGTCTAATCTGGCCCGGCCGGCAGGAAGCCAGCAACCGGCCGCTCTCAGGATATCGACAGCGAGATCTTTAGAGCGGCCGTAGTTGCAACCCCATCCGAGACTGATCACCACAAATCGAACCCGGATTATTCATGTCCTGTGCAAGTTACGATGCACAGCGAGCCGCCCAAGGCGGAAGGCGCCGATGTCGCAGAGCCCCAAACCACGGCGAACGATGTGACACGTACGCGCGTAAACCTCATCTGGGCGGTCCTGTACGAGCCGACGCGTCAATATTGGAAGTTGATATTATGGTATAGTATTGCAGAGGTGCCCAAAATGAGCGTTGCAATTCCTATCTACGTCCGAGAGGACATCAATACCGACATGCGTCGGGTCGTGGAAGACCGTGGCGTCAGTATCAACCAGTTCGTGAATGAGGCGATCGAGGCCCGACTCAAGGCTATTCGGGACGAGGAATGGCGTCGCGACCTCGAAGCGGCATGTGCCGATGACCCAAACCCTGACATGGAATGGGTGGAATTCGCGATGTCCCAGACGGAGGCGATCCTTGTCGAACACGAAAAGTCCTGAAGGACGAATCTCCCGCGGCGACATCTACTGGGTCGACTTTACCGGCCGCGGCGTCGAACAACAAGGCATGCGTCCAGCGCTCGTCGTTCAAAATGATATGTCGAACGCGACTGCGGCCTATGGGATAACCGTTGTCGTTCCGCTGAGCAGTAAGCTCAAGCGTTACCCATCGAACGTGATCGTGCAGCCTTCTCCGGAGAATGGCCTGTCGGTCCCAAGCGACATCGTTGTTGGGCAAGTTGCCGCGGTTATCAAGAGTAGTCTTGGCGAGAGAATCGGCACACTTGGCGCCGCCGACATGGCTCGCGTTGAACGAATCCTGGCCCTCGTTCTCGGACTGTCCTGATCGGGCGTAATCATGCTATTGGCAACCGACTCACTTTTCCGCAATGAGAGCCCATCCGGGAGTTAACACCACATCATAAGCCTGTTATCATCTGACGTGCGGCCTTCATAAATAATGGTTGGCTTGTTACCGCTAATGTAACGCTTTGTGAAGAGGACCAGGCGGTTTGTTTGGGTGCCGGACAGTTGCGCTTCACCGAGGTAGCAGTCATCCAATATCCGTCCCAAAAAGCGACCGCCAATGTCAGGAGAAGTAAATGTCGCTTCAAAGCGCACCGGATTCGCTCTGACGTGACTGTAGTGATACGTTCCGAGCCAACCTCCCGCGACCGTCGAGTTCTCATTCATTCGCTTATATTACCATAGCCGATCGGCCGCAAGTCCCGTTAACCAGGCAAGGTCATTGAGCAAGTGTACCGATACGTTCCCCAGTGACAGGCAGCATGTCAATGGCACCCGATCGAACGCCGCTGTGATACGAGACCAGCGTCGGCCTGAACCCTGATTTGCCTCGCCGGCGCAAGGTCACAATGAGACCGCGGGAGCCCGCGTTCGGCCAGTTAACACATGCAATCCCCGGAACTTCCTCGAGCCGATGATGTTTCCATCTGGCTGCCAGATGCGAACTCCCTGGCAGCCCACGAATTCGTACGCGGGTTGCCCGTATCGGCGGACGAGGCGCCGGGCACGGCGGTTTCATTGCTTGTGGCAGGTGGCCGCGCTCCGTGCCCTCTGTCTCGTCCCTGCTTGTCCTGTCGATAGGCGGCGGATCGGACAGGTCAGGGCGCCGCTCCAGCCGTGGCGGGCGAAATCGGAGCCCATTTAACCTGCGGAGACGTTGCTGCTCCACCCCCGCCGGCCGCTTTTTGTGCCTTCTTGATCTTTCGCTCGACCTCTCGCTCCTTCTCATGAGTCTCCATGCTTGACATATGCGCGTGCGCGCGGTGGAAGGCTGCGGAACTGATCGCGAGGTCGCCGCGGAAGGGGTATTGGAGCGCCCAGATCAAGAGCAGCACGAGCGCGATCTCACTTGTGAGGAGCGCGGTCATGAGAGCCTGCGCTCGAGCGCTCTCGGCGCCGAAGAAGTAGGTGAAGCCGACCGTGCCGACGCTTCCGCAGATCAGAATTAGCCAGATGAGGCCGGGCAGGCCGTCGCGGGCAGCCAGAATCCGCAGATGACGGTTGTTGCCCACGTCGTTGAGCCGGCTAATCGACTCCTGGTACAACGCGTTCTCGCGGTTGGTCTTCGGATCGATGGTCGCGTAGGTCGACCACAGGCGGTCGAGTGCGCGGTCGGAATCGACACTGGACCCGCCGTTCGCCATCGCGGGCCATTCTTTCTCGGTGATCGAGTCGACGTAAACATGGATATCGTCGCGGATGCACTGGCGTGTGTCCGGGTCGAACCCGTAGGCCATATGGTAGAGGTCCGATACGCCGTTCGCCTCGAGTTCCACTGCTGTCCTGGCATTGTCGTACTGCGAGTAGACCACGAACACCACGAATGCCTGCAGGACCCCGTAAATGGCGCCCAGAATCGCGATGATAAAGCCGGCCACATCATGGTGGCGGCGCAAGTGCTCCGGATTCGCGGCCTTGCGCGTCATCCACATGCCGGCAACGGAGAGGATGACGGACAGTCCCACCACTGTGGCGGCAATAAGGGCGGTGTGCATGCGATATATCCTTTCGGCGGCCGAAAACCGCCTGCTCAACGGTGGATTTAGTATAGCACGCGAGCAATAGTGATCACCGTAATCGTGCCCCATACGCCCCATTTTAGACGACATTGGTCGGTCGTTCCGGATACCGGCCGGACCGGCTCGGAGGGACCCCGAAACAGTCGCCCCTTCCTGTCCATAGTGTTCATCGCGTCCATCGCGAGCGGCACCCGGCGGAGCCTGCGAAAAACCACCGGAACCGGGCCAATTCATCCCAATTTACTTCAGGCACGGGACGCGATTTCATCGGCGGGCTTGTATTTGTTTCGGTGGCCGGTCCATAATCTCATTGTCGTTCGTTTTCCACAAGCCTTTGCCCGAGGCCGGCCAACGAGAATCTTCAATGCTCATCCTGCATGCCTCCGCCCTGAACCGGCGGTTGATCATTTGGGGCGAATGCCCCGCAAGCGCCACACCGCCCGAGGGACGGCGCACGGGCGCCCGCGCGAAGGACAATCGATCCCCTTACGACCCGGGGGGCGCCGCGATCGCGTCGGCGATATCGGCAGCCGGTGTAACGGTCCGGACGGCCCGCAAAGCCGGCGACGCGTACGTTGCCTGGCTGCCAACCATGGCAGGCGTGCCGGTGACGTCGAGCCCTCTGATCGCGGAGCCGCCCGTTTTGGAGGACGTCACACTTGTCCCATGGGGCATTTCGGCGATCCCGCTGGACCACGGTCAGGCGATCGACCTTCTCGGCCGGGTTGCAGCCGGCGATTCGCCGGCTGCGGGGATCTTCTGGGGGAAATCGGTGCTCTGGTGGGCCGCCGTGCTGCGCCATGCCGGGTCGCTGGTCGCTCGGCAAAAGTACCTGCCCGCGGTCGAGCAAGCCGATTCTCCCTCCGGCTGGCGCGCCGGCTGGCGGAGTGTCGCGACCGGACCGGACAGCGACGCGCTGGTGAGCCTTGCGGCTGGCATGCCGCATTGCGGGCGCGCCATGGCATACGCGTCGGACAGCGCGCCGGAAATTCCTCCGACGAGCGTTGTGTCCGAGATGGTTGATGCCTGGGTGGACTATCTGGTCCGAACTGCAAGCGCAGAGGCCGGGCCGACCGGTGTCAGCGTCCACGACCGGTGGACGCACGCCCTGACCACGCCCGACGGCGCCCTGGCCGACGCCGCCGAGTTGTATGCCCGCTGGCGCGAGTGGACTCGGCCGATCGTCGTTCTGGCTAATGCCCCGTTTCGCCTCTGCTTTCGGCTTGAGGAACCGCCGGACGAGGAGGGCGGATTGTTCCACGAAGACGAGGTTCCAAATGGCTTGGAACGTACTCGGATCACCGTGAAGGGGACAGTAGGTTTATCCCAATTCCGGACGGACGAGGGAGCCGGAACCTCACCCGAGCCCTGTCTCTCGAAAACAAGTGCGTTACGACCCACGAATGAATTCGTGGGCTGCCCGGGTGAATGTCCTACGGACAACCTTTGTCCCGAGCGCTCTTCTTCCCTAGAGAAGCAATCTGCAGCCGCAATAACGGAAGGGGTAGGCTCTTCCAGTTTTGGTCTCGGTGGCGAGGCTACGCGAGCCGATGTGGGTTCCTGGGCGCTGAGATATCTGCTGCAGGCGGTTGATGATCCCAGCCTGTTCATCCCCCTCGACAGGGCGTGGACGCCGCTTGGCGCGGAGGCCGACGCGCTGGCGCAGCGGTCGTTCTCGCCACGTGAGTACCTGCTGACGTCCCTTGGGCAGGCTGCCCGGGTGTGCGCACCCGTGCACGAGAGCATGCGCGGCAGCATGCCCGCGGGATGTGCGCTCGCGACCGGCGAAGCCTACGAGTTCCTCTCAGATCAGGCCTGGCTGCTGGAACAGATGGGGTTTGGCGTCCAGCTTCCCCGGTTCTGGACTCGCCGCGGCTCCCGCGCCAAACTGACGGCGCGGGCGCACGCGAAGTCCCCCGGGATGCAGGCCGCGGCCGGATTGACCCTGGACGCCGTCATCGATTTCGAGTGGCAGGTAGCGGTCGGCGACCACGACCTCTCGATCGAGGAACTCGACGCGCTCGCCGCGCAGAAGGCCGGACTGGTCAAGATTCGCGGACAGTGGGTGGAGGTCGATCAGGACGAGATGCAGTCGGTGCTGCGCATGCTGAAGAATCGCACAGGTCAGGTGACCGCGCGGGATCTGGTGCGGATGGCCCTGGGCGCCTCGACAGCGGCAGGCGGCGTCAGCGTTGCGGGAGTGGACGCGACCGGCTGGATCGGCGACGTCCTCCGCGGTCTTACGGACCACGCGCAGCTTGCGCCGGCCCCGCCTCCTCCAGGGTTTATGGCCACCCTCCGGCCTTATCAGGAGCGCGGATGCTCGTGGCTGAACTTCCTGCGGCAGTGGGGGTTCGGCGCCTGCCTGGCCGATGATATGGGCCTCGGCAAGACCATCCAGGTGCTCGGACATATTGCAGCACATCGGCACGATGGCGAACAACGGCCCACTCTGGTCGTCTGTCCCACGTCGGTTGTCGGCAACTGGGAGCGCGAGGCTGCCCGGTTTGTCCCCGAGATCCCGGTGATGGTGCACCACGGGACTACTCGCCGGCGCGGGCCCAGGTTTGCGGAAGACGCCGCAAGGCACGGGATCGTGCTCTCCAGCTACGCCCTCCTGCACCGCGACTACGATCAATTGCAGGCGGTAGCCTGGGCGGCCGTCATCCTCGACGAGGCCCAGAACATCAAGAATCCCGGCACGCAGCAGTCGCGCGCTGCCCGCGCTCTGGGCACAGCGGCGGCCGGCCGGATTGCCCTCACCGGCACACCGGTCGAGAACCATGTCGGCGATCTCTGGTCGGTGATGGACTTCCTCAATCCCGGGTTTCTGGGCACGCAGGCCCAGTTCAAGCGTACGTTCTTTCAGCCGATCCAGACGGGCGCTGGTCCCGAGGCCGCCGATGCCCTCAAGAAGATCACCGGCCCGTTCATCCTGCGCCGGCTCAAATCCGACAAATCGATCATCGCCGACCTGCCCGAGAAGAACGAGATGAAGGTTTACTGCAACCTCACCCGCGAGCAAGCGTCGCTCTACGAAGCGGTGGTGCGCGATGCCGAAGAGAAGCTGCAGGACAAGGAGGGGATCGGGCGCAAGGGGCTGGTCCTGGCCGTGCTGTCGCGTCTCAAGCAGGTTTGCAACCACCCGGCCCAGTTCCTGGGCGACAACTCCGCGATATCTGGACGCTCCGGGAAGCTCGCGCGCTTGCAGGAGATGCTGGAAGAGGTGCTCTCGGTCGACGAGCGCGCCCTCATTTTCACGCAGTTCTTCGAGATGGGCGACATCATCCGGCGCCACCTGCAGGAGACGCTAGGGCAGGAGACGCTGTTCCTGCACGGGGGCACATCGAAGGACAACCGCGATCGCATGGTGCAGCGCTTTCAGTCACCGGACGGCCCGCGCCTCTTCATCCTTTCGCTCAAGGCCGGGGGCACGGGCCTGACCCTGACCGCCGCAAACCACGTGTTCCACTTTGACCGCTGGTGGAACCCGGCGGTCGAGAACCAGGCCACGGACCGCGCCTACCGCATCGGCCAGACACGTCAGGTGCAGGTCCACAAGTTCCTCTGCGCCGGCACACTGGAGGAGCGGATCGACGAAATGATCGAATCCAAGCAGAAGCTCGCCGCCAACGTCATCGGCACCGGCGAGGACTGGCTGACGGAGCTGTCGACCAGCGAGCTCAAGCAATTATTTACCCTGCGGCGCGACGCGATTGGAGACTGACAGTGGGCTGCGTTATGTGATACTAATCGTGAGATTCGTCGCGGGCGGCGACGAAACCGACCCACGAATGAATTCGTGGGCTGCCGTGGAGACCGTCCTCCGGACGAAAGAGGAATCGTTTCTTCTCCGCAGTATGGTTGCGGCTATGCCGCGCAATGATACTCATCGTGAGAATCGTCGCGGGCGGCGACGAAACCGACCTACGAATGAATTCGTGGGCTGCCGTGGAGACCGTCCTCCGGACGAAAGAGGAATCGTTTCTTCTCCGCAGTTTGGTTGCGGCTATGCCGCGCTATGGGGGAACAAGATCGGATCGGCCCGTTCGCACTTTGCGGAAGCGGCGGCGTTCGCCGCCGCCCTTCAGGCCATTCGCGACGAAGCCCAGCGCAAGAATATCCTGAAGAAGGATCAGCGAGGCTCCGCCTCAGACCGACGAGTTATATGGACATATGGACATATGGACGCAATGGACGCGATGGACACGGAGGAAGACAGGCACGGAGGCCTGTCCCACGATAAGAATTATCGGCATGTCGCAAAACTTGACTCACGAACAACAAGTTCCGAGATTCAAGCGATCTAGCTCCAAACGCGCACATCGGCCGTCCCTTCGGCGGGACGTGCCGGTGTGCGCGGGTTCGACGTAACGCCGTTGGCACAAGGCCGCGCCGAATTAAGAAACCGATGAACATGTGCGTCCAGTAAAATGGCGAGATCTGTTAGAGAGTTCGGTCGGCGATTTCACGCTTGATAAACTCAACCTCCGACTCGGAGAGCGGCTCGCTCACTTCTGGAAACCGCTGTCTCAGTCTGGCTCTAATCCAGTCGGCGGTAACGCGGTCGTAAATGCCGAGGTCATGCCTGCGGAATCCATTGCTTCGGGACACTGAGGGATATCCCTGGACCGAAGACACTGTCTGCTCCTCAATCGCGACGCCCGTACCCACGCGCGTCTCCTGCATGTTCACGTCTTTATAGGTTGTGCTCAACATAGAGGTCCCCCCTTTAGCTGTAATTGATCGATATGCAATTTGCGAATCTTATTTTATAACCAGGACTACAATTTGTCAAGCATTTTTTCACACGCTGCGTATTAATTGGGTCCACCGCCGGCCGATATCTTATATGAAATGATTACATGCAGTCACGTGACTGTGCTGCGGTAACAAGGGGAACTTTTGCGCAGTTTTCATCGCTTTTGAGCCTGGTGAAGTGCCAGGTCTTAGCCGCGAGTGCCTGTGACCATAGTCCCTTCGACAAGGGATCTTGCTCCGGGTGACCGGCGCTCCGGGCCGTTTACGTCCCGGATTCCAATTCCAGACTCCGGCTCTGTAGTCACCGGATTAAATGCTCACAGTGGAGGTAACGAGTTTGTTGATGACGTTTTTCTCGCGCAGCCGGATGCTGACAAGCGCTATGCTTGCCCTTTGCATGCTGGTCGCCAGCCCGTCCGTCCTTCCCGTCAGGGGTCAGCCCCCGGCTCAGTCCCAATCGCTGCATCACAAGAACTGGTTTCAGCGGCATCCCACAATGACCGGGATCGGTGCCGCGATCGCGACCCACCACGCTCTCAAGGTGATGGCGCGGAACGCGAAACTGCACGGCAAGAAGCTCAACTGGGCGGAGCGCCATCCAACGCTCACAGCCATCGGCGCCGGCCTCGTCGTGCGCCATGAAATCAAGAAGCACACGCCTCAGTAACCGGCTGTGTACATAAACCGTTGAGTCAGCCCGCCGGGCATCGGCGGAAACACGGAAAGCCCGTCGATGCCCGGCGGGCTTTCGTTATCGGGCTAAAGCCCCTTGAGATGTATCGATCCTTATCCGAAGAACTTTCCGAGCAGGCCGCCCATCCCGCCCGTGAGCGCTCCCAGGATTCCCTGTGCTGCCGGGTATCGGGTGGAAACATCCTGGACAAGTTCCGGATGGTGCTGTGATACATATTGAGTCAACGTGGCGAGGTCGTCGTGAGTCAGGGCTTCGACATCGGAACTCTCGATGCCAGCCTTCTCGGCAAGCTCATCGACATCGATTCCGCTGTCCGACAGGTGCTGGACAACTTCTCCGATCATGGTTCGATGGGCGTCTTGCTCGTGAGGAGCCGCATTGGTAATCGCGGAGCTGTCAGCGTCACCGCTGTCGTAGGAGCTGGCCCCTCCTGTATCCTGGATGTCACTGTCATCATCGTCCTGCGATCCGTCGTCCTGCTGTTGATCGTCATCCTCGTCGTCATCCTCGTCATCGTCGTGGCCGTACGAGTCGAATCGGCTGTCGAACGGCATATTGGAATCAAGCTTCATCTGATCTCCTCCTGGTTGCGGTGTCGTTGGCAGTCTCGGCAATGCACTTGTGATTATATCATGGGTCCCGCGAAGAACTGCACTTTCGGAAGGATTGTTCGTGCTCGATGCGAAATTATCCCATCAAGGAAGGGCAATCGTATGACCAGTAAATATGACGAAGCGATCGAACGCATTGATGCGGCCAATGCCGATGATCCGAATGTCGAGATCGTCGATGGCCGTCCGACACCGAAGGAGCTTGTTTACGGACGCCGAATGAGCGCCTGGCTGGCGCGCCTGTACCCGGAAGCCTCGGAGCCACTTCGGCTTGCGGTTCGCGCCCAGCACATCCGTCGCTGGACCAGCCCGCGGTCGACATATCCGATGGACCGTCGTGGCTATCTACGCTGGCGCACGGACTTGAAGAACTTTCACGCCGAGACGGCGTCTGCCATCCTGCGCGACGCCGGCTACGACGACCCTGTGATCGACACGGTCGCGTCACTTCTGCGCAAGGAGGGACTGCGGGAGAACCCGGACGCTCAGGCCCTCGAGGACACCGCCTGCCTGGTGTTCCTCGATCATTACTTTGCAGACTTCGCTTCTCAGCAGGAACCGGACAAAGTAGTGGAGATTGTCCGCAAGACCTGGGCCAAAATGTCGGAAATCGGCAGGAGCGCCGCCCTTACGCTCAGCCTGCCGGACTCGGCCGGCGCGCTGGTATCCCGCGCCCTGGCGCCATAGTGGGTTCTTCGCGCGCTCCTCAGGCCGGCCGCGCATTACGCCGTTGAAGATGACGCCGCTTTGCTTTCACTAATACTAGCGAGGCTTCGCCGCAGACCGACGAGATGTATGGACATATGGACGCAATGGACGCAATGGACAACTACAAGGAGGAAGACAGGCACGGAGGCCTGTCCCACGATATGAACTGACGGAGCGGCGCAAGACTTGAC